>JAVBNA010000029.1:0-18949 GCA_031551875.1 Oscillospiraceae bacterium
TGTTGCATTTTGGGCATCTGAATTGGTATACTTTCTGCATGAGAACTCCTCTTTCTTTTGGGAGGTACGCGTTTTGTAGCAGAAACATTGTACCACTAAGGATGAGGGGTTCTCAACTTTCATTTAACTTTACAATACGCATATAAATTTGGGGAGGACTTGAACATGACAAAAATAATTTCTGTTTTTCTGACAGGCATGCTTTGTCTGGGACTGGCTGGGTGTTCGGCAAATCTGGATCCGCAACAATTAAACGAAAAAACAAACACGTCGCAGATGGTAATGGATAGCTCTTCAGATTTGGAGCAAAAGTCGGACGCCAATCTTGTTGACAGTGGGGGGATGCCAAAATATCCAACCAAGTTCTTGTCAACATACATACAAGAAGAGACGGTCGTGTTTTATGATGTCCCAGATACGATCTACACAACGCCTGCGTCGGAAAATGGACTTAGCGATACCTTCATGTATGTAGAGGGCGAAATTGAATCGTTTGATCAAATCGTAGAAAACAACATTGATTACGATATTTTATTTTTAAAAACCTCTAAAGGAAGAATATGCATAGAGGAATCGCTCAAAATAGAGGATTCAGGGATTTCGAAAAAGGCAGAATGGGATTTATTGGAAGCCGGGAAGGTATATGGAATATTTTTTCTATATAAGGGATTTTCTGATCATACGCAGACAGCGATTGGAACATTTTGCAACTCGAAAATAGAGGACGGCGTTTCTGAGGATGAGATTGAACGTTTGGCCAGTGAAAAGAATATGGCCGCAGGGAAAGAGAAGCTGAAAGAATTACTGACCATTACAAAAATATCCCCCGGCAAACCGAATTCGGCGGGTGGCGTTACAATAAGCATTGATTGGAAAAACAATTCAAGTAAAGAAATAAAATACATTTTATTTCAAGTGGAGGCCTTTAATGCTGTGGGGGATAGAGTGAGATGCGAAATCAGAGACAGCAGTTTGTTTAATCTGGAAGAAACCGGTCCCTTTAAAAGTGGCGGAACCTACACAAGCAAAGGAAAAAACGCATGGTACAACAAAAACATTGCAAGTGCAAATCTTGATGCAGTAGACATTGAGTACATGGATGGAACAAAGGAATCCATACAAGGGCACGAAGTCGGATATGAGTGGATGCAATAGAGCAAATTGACTTGATTGGCTGCCCCCTGCCCTCAGAGGAGGGCGCAATCCAAATCCAATGAAAAAAAGAAGACCGCTTTCCGGAAATGACCCGGTCGGCGGTCTTTTTGTGTTCTTAAACCCAAAAGCGTGAAAGGGGGCGAGCGAAACAATGAAATATTCTCAAAATTTTGACATAATCCCCCCCTTGTCCGTGCATATAATGATTGGGAAGGGGGAAAGGAGCCTATGACTCAGGTGGTATACATAGACGTGCTGTTCGTGATCAATCTGATCGTGAACTACTTTATTCTGCTGGGTACAAAGCGGATGGTGAACGCAGAGGCATCGCGGTGGCGGCTGATCTGCGGCGCGTCGCTCGGAGCGTTGTACGCCATGATCATCTTTTTTCCGTCCCTGCCCGGCTTGCTGGTTTTTCTCTCCAAGCTGCTTTTCTCGGTTTCGGTCATTTTCGTCACGTTCGGCCTCACCGCACCGCCGCGTTTTTTAAGGCTGCTCGCCTGCTTTTATATGATCAGCTTTGCCTTTGCGGGCATCATGCTCGGGTTTTGGTACCTGTTTTCACCTCCGGGCATGTCGGTCAGCAACGGTGTGGTATACGTCAACATTTCTCCCGTAGTGCTGATTGTGTCCAGCGCGGCAGCCTACGGCCTTTTCTGGGTGTTGCAGCGCTTTTTCGGCGCCTCGGCCAGGGAGGGACACTGTCGGGTACGCCTTGCGATCGGTGAGCGCACGGCGGAGGTAGATGCGTTGATTGACACGGGGCACACCCTGCGCGAGTCCTTTTCGGGCGCGCCGGTCATCGTCTGTGAATATGAAAGCGTCAAAGCGCTGATCCCTACCCCGCTGCGGCGTCTGTTTGCCGGAGAGGAAGCGCCGGAGGACACGGCGGCCCTGTGGGAGAAGGAGGGGGAATTCATGAAACGATACCGCATGATTCCCTGTCATACGGTGGGCGGGGCGGGGCTTTTGCCCGCATTCCGCGTGGATCATGTCTCGGTGGCCGTGCGCGGACGGGAGGAAAAGCTCAGCGGTGTGTATGTCGCCGTGTCGGGAAAACGGCTTTCGGGCGGAGCGTACCAGGCGCTGGTCAGTCCCGAAGCGATATAGGTGTCGGAGCGGCCACGATAGAAAGAGAGCAGAGAAGCGAACATTCAGAAAAGGGAGACGGTCAAAATGAAAAACACCATCCGGGACTTTATCCTCAGACTGCTGGTCAAAGTGGGACTTGTACAGGAGGTCCACTATATCAATGGGCCGGAAACGCTGCCCGCGCCGCTGGCGGCGGAGGAAGAACAGGAGATTATGCGCCGCATTGAGGCGGGGGATGAGAGCGCCCGAGAGCCGCTGATCACCCACAACCTGCGGCTGGTGGTGTATATCGCGAAAAAGTTTGACTCGCCCTCCACTAGCGTGGAGGATTTGATCTCCATTGGTACGATCGGACTGATCAAGGCGGTCAACACCTTCCGCCCGGAAAAGAAGATCAAGCTGGCGACCTACGCTTCCCGCTGCATTGAAAACGAAATTCTGATGTTTCTGCGCAAAACCTCACAGCTGCGCAACGAAATCTCCATCGACGAACCGCTCAACGTCGACTGGGACGGCAACGAGCTGCTGCTCTCGGACATTTTGGGCAGCGAACCGGACACGGTCAACCGTGGCATCGAGCTGGAAACCGAAAAGGATCTCCTGCACGATGCGGTGCAGAAGCTGTCCAAGCGGGAGCGCTCGATCATGGAGCTGCGCTTCGGTCTGAAGGGCAACGCCGAACACACGCAGAAGGACGTTGCCGACATGCTGGGTATCTCACAGTCGTACATATCCCGCCTTGAGCGGCGCATCATCGAACGTCTCAAGCGGGAGCTTGAACGGGTCAGCTGACCGAAGGAACATTTACGGCTAAGCGCATTTTTTTCCTGCGAATGGCAATACTGAAATAGAGAAGCCATTCAAGGGGGAGAGCCGTATCATGCAATATAACAAAGTGGAGATTTGCGGTGTGAACACCTCGAAACTGACCGTGCTGACCGAGAAGGAGAAGATGGAGCTGCTGGCCCGTGTCAGAAAGGGAGACATGGCCGCGCGGGATGATCTGGTCAATGGGAATCTTCGGCTGGTGCTCAGCGTTATCCAGCGTTTCACCAACCGCGGCGAAAACCCGGACGACCTGTTTCAGGTGGGATGCATCGGGCTTATTAAAGCGATCGACAATTTCAGCACAGAGCACAATGTGCGTTTCTCGACTTATGCCGTACCCATGATCATCGGGGAGGTGCGGCGGTACCTCCGAGATTTCAACTCGGTGCGGGTGAGCCGCTCACTGCGTGACATGGCATACAAGGCGATGCAGGTCAAGGAACGCCTGACCAACGAGCAGGGAAAGGAGCCCTGTGTGGAGCAGATCGCGGCCGAGCTGGACGTGCCAAAGGAGGATATCGTGCTGGCGCTGGAATCCATTGTCGAGCCGGTTTCGCTCTACGAGCCGGTCTATTCCGACGGGGGGGACGCCATCTTTGTCATGGATCAACTGGGTGACAAAAATGATGACCGCAACTGGCTGGAGGAAATTGCCCTGAAGGATGCGGTGGCCAAGCTCAATGCGCGGGAAAAGCGCATCCTGTCCCTGCGGTACTATTTTGGAAAAACGCAAATGGAAGTGGCCGAAAATATTGGCATCTCGCAGGCGCAGGTTTCACGACTGGAAAAGGGCGCGCTTTCCAAGATTCGGGATCGGTAAAAACAGAGCATAAAAAGAAGGCCTGGATTTCTAGGCCTTCTTTTTTGTACATTTCCGAATTTATTCTGCGGCCGCTCCGACAAAGATTTCGTCGACCGCATCTTTGTCGGAAAAGTGAAAGATGATCCCGCCGTACACACTGCCCGCGACGATGGTGTCACTTGAAAGTCCATGTTCAGTCATTTCACCATAATTGATTTCATTCGCATAGGCGTCCAGCACACCCTGTCTTTTGCTGCCAATGCGTATGTTTCTTGAGGTGCTTCCGTCAAAGGCGCCGGGTTTAATTGTGTACGAAAATACTTTTCCGTTTGACTTTCCTTCACTTGCAAAACCGATTGTCACACCAAGCTCCTTATACACGTAATCCCAATGGTACATCCCATCGGCTCCCCAAAGCTCCGATTTTTCCTTTTTGGAGGGCTCGCCCAGCAACGCGATCACATCTTTCTCCGGCATGTCATAATAAATCCCGCCGAAAATTTCGGTGTCCATGAGATAAAATCCGGTTTCCAAATAATCTGTGCCTCCGCTCTCTAAAACCAGGGAATCCGAAGATGGCTGTGCGGAAGCGATATTTTCTGACGTTACTGAGCTGTCAGGAAGAGGCTGTACGGAAGAAAGCACTTCCTTTTCTGACGGCACAGACGGAGCATCGGAGAATGTGCCCCGCGGGGTGCATCCGGACAACAGCAGCAGTGCACAGAGCATAAATAACCACTTTTTCATAGAGATTCAATCCTTTCTATTTGGAACCAAAAAGAATCCGGCCCGCCGGGGGATGTAGACCTGACCGATGCGGGCCGGATCCTTTTCTATTGCCTCAGAGAGAATCTGCGAAAGTTGCCGCTGTTCTTATGATTTACTAAAGGATGTCCTAAAGGATGTCCTGGTATTCGCACATGGCTTTCATGTCCTTATCCCACAGGTACACACTCACGGTGCTTGCTCCGGTATAGTTGAAACCGGTTACGATATCCTGCTCCTGTCCGCCGTTCGGGTCAAGCAGGTAGCGGCTCACCTTAATGAGTACGCCGCTCTCGTCGTAAGAGGCAAGCAAAAGCATCGTGTCTTCCGGTGCAACCGTTCTGACAGTCACGACACCGACCGTGTCGAAGAAGGTCTGGTAGTCGGCGACCATGGCATCCGCGTCAGCCCAGATTGCGTACAGAACCACGTCGGCTGCGGGCATGGTTACCTTGTCGCCGGGCTTGTAGCTCGTGCCGCTACCGTCAGCCTGTGTATTCCACGCCTTGAACAGCTTGCCCGTCGGGCCGGTCAGTCCAGACGCGGACGGCGCGGTAAAGGACATACCCGCCTCAAGAACCGGCTGGATCGGAGCTTCTCCGCTTCCGCCGTTTAAGTCGTAGGTGATCAGGAAATCGGGCGCAATTTCCACTTCAGCACGTAGCCTCGGCGCCCTGGTCGGATTCGCGCCCGCGCCCTCCTTGCTCGTAAGCCGGAAGTCGGCGCTGGTGTTGTTGACACAGATCGCCATGCTCAGCTGGTTTTCATTTGTCGGCACATTGTTGTAGAGACTGGTCACATCAATATTGACCGTGGTGTTCGAGAAGCCGACGGTAAACTGATTTGATTCTGCGACGCCCTCCGATACATAGAAGCCAGGCTTCGTATTCCATGTGACCTGGCGTTCGGTCCAGTCGTTTGCAACACGGGTCGCGCGGAGCAGAACGTTGGTGCCGCTGCTGACCGTGCCGTTCTCCGTGCCTGCATACCAGACTGACAGCATGGTTCTCTTCACAGTAACATCTTTGAGCGCGTCAAGGTCGAACCGGACTAAAGCCGTCTTCATGTCCGTGGAATCGGTCGTGCTGGTCGTGTTGAAATTTTCGCCGAACAAACCATAGGAGGCAGAGTTTCCGGGCATACGCATCAGCATGGTTCCGTCGCCGCCGTAGTTCGTGGTTTTTTCGCCCTGCCATGTTTTCATAACGACATCAGCGCTGACGGGAATGTCAATCCACGAATCCTTCTCCCAGATTGCGAAGAAGGTTGTGTCACCGTTTATGGCAACCGTGTTTACAGTCATCGGGGCAGCGCTCAGGCGGTCGGTCGTCCAGCCCTTGAAAATGTATCCGATTCTTGTCGGATCGGTCGCGGGCGCCTGAACAAATCCGCCCTCATTGACAAAGAAGGAGAGGTTGTTTGTATCGCCGCCGATATTTCCGCCGTACAGGTTGAAGGTGGCGAAGGCGCCTCTGTGGACGGTTACTGTATACGACTTCGATGCACCGCCGTTTGACACGGTATAGGTGACCGGATTCGTAAAGTTCCGGGTGCCGGCCGGGCTGTATGTCGCGCCGGAATTCAGGGCGATCTCCGGGACGACGTTCGTCAGATCAAAGCTTTTCGGCACGGTCACGAAAACAGTTCCCGCGCTGTGGTCGATGGTGCCGGTGTAATCGCCCAGCTTGAAAAACGCCAGGTCGGTGTCATACACGCTGGTGGCGCTGCCGCCGGCGAATGTAGCTTTTGTGACATTAAACTGCCAGGTGTTGCCGGACGGATAGGTCACGCGCAGGAAGTTTGTACCGGCCGGAATTGCATTCTCGTTGGAGGTATATGTCCGCTGCGGCCAGACACTGCTGGTGCCCGTGCCGGACAGAACACCGCTCTTGGTAAAGGCGGTAAACGCCGTCCACGTCGCGCCATCCGGCGACGTTTGAATCGTGAAGTTGCCGCTGCTGGATATTGCTGTTGTCGACGCCACGTTGAGCAGTTCAAAAGAGGTCAAGTTGGGCGTGGCGAAAACAATGCGGTTGCTGCTGCCCGACGCGTTCGGATACGTGCCCCATCCGAAGCCGTAATTCTGAACGTTTTCAACAAGCATATTGCTTGTCGCCGAATAGATCAGCCTGGGGTTCAGAGCCAGGGCGCTGTAATACACCTTTGCGCCCGATCCAATTGTCGGGAAGTCAAATTTCTCAACTTCGCTCCAGGAACCTGCCTTTTGGGAGAAATCGGCGGCAGTCCGCGCGGTATTGTAATCGGTGATGACCTTGACCTGCACAAGTCCGTTCTCAGTGCCCACAAGCCGGCCGTAGATCTGCTGTACGCCCGCGGTGCTGAACATGCTCGCGGAGAGCTGAGGCCATTCGATTTTAAAGCTGGCTGTGCCCGCGCCCACGATGGTTGCCTGTGCCGATTCGGGCAGTGCCGGAACCTGGTTCAGGCTATTGAGATAGATCTGCTTAGGCAGGATCACTTCGCTTACGGCGATCTTGTCCGCGAGGAACTTCGCGTCACACCAGTCGGCGAGGTTGTATTTCGCCTCGAATTCACCCGAAGTCACCGCGATGAGTTTGAGCTCGGATGCACCGGAGACGTCGAGGTCGATGGTCTCATACTTCACGGCGTGGGTCATTTCGGCGCTTTCATAGGAAAGAACACCATCTAAATATACCTGGAATTTGACCGAGCCGGGCGCGCCCTGACCGAAGTCGAAGCCGAGGCTGACGTCTGCCTGGAAGCGGTTATAGCCCCGGCCGGAGATGTCGTAAACGAGCTCGGAATCCGCGAGTGTACCGATGCCCTTCGTGTACAGGAAGGGAGGACCACCCTGCCAGTTTCTAGCGGCCAGCTGATTGTCGCCGACCGTCTTGTCTTTGGCGACCGTACCCTTCGTGCTGACCCAGTCCAGATCGCTCAGGTACACGAGGTTTTGGACGTGCAGGATCGCGGTGGCTTTTATTTTGGAGCCGAGCACCTTTCCGTAAACCTTGGTCACACCGGCGGAGGCATAATCGTTCTGCTGGATCGACCAATCAACGGCAAGCGTCTCTGTCGAGCCGTCGTTAAACTTGACCGGTACGCCGGCCGGCATCACAGGAGCCGTGCCTACCGTTGTGTAGACGGTTATTTCCTCGACCGATACGATCTTTTTGACGGTTATGTTGGCATTGATGGTCAACGCCGGACCAAGCTTGCCCGCAACTGCGAAGCGGTTGATGTCCGCGTACTGTGACTTGGGGACTGCATCCCACGTCACCGGCGCGGCGCCGATCTCGCCGTCTTTGTAATGGATCGTGACAAACTTCGGCAGCGGCGGGTATACACCCACAATGGTCGTGACGCTGATGTCCTTGACCGCGTCAATTTCTTTCACGTGAATCGTGCACTCGGTTGCGCCGGTTGCGCCCTCGGCGGTGCCGTAAGCAGTATAGTCCCCAGTCTTGTTCAGGTCAACCTTGCTCATATCCCATGTGCTGACGGCGAGCTGTTCCAGCCGGCCGTTGTCAAGGACCACCCTGACAGTTTTCGGCATTTCGGGTGCGATCCCGACGCCGACGGTGATTTCGGGCTTCTCATAATCAAGGATGCCTGTGCCGTCGCACTTGATCTCCTTGACCGCGTCGACCGACACGGTGTTCGAGGTGAGCCCTTCCGAGGTTGCCGTGACCTTGATTTCTCCGGTGTAGCCCTTGTCGGCAGCGATGATAAACAGCGCTTTGCCGCTGAAGGCCTTACGTTCGTTGGTGCCTTTCTGGGATTCGCGGTCGAGGGGGTTGCCGTTTCCGACGGCGATGACTTTACCGCCGGTGACATTTACGGCGATGCGGTTGTCCGTGTCGGGCACCATAATGCCGGCGCTGTCCCTGACCGTTGCTTCTACATACACGAGGTCGCGCGTGTCGTTTTCAATAAACGCTCTGTCGGCAACCAGGTCAACAAACTGTGCGTCGCCCGCCGTATACACGACGTCTTCGGCGATAACGTTGCCGTCCTTGTCCTTGGAGACTGCTTTCAGTTCGCCCGGTGCATAGGTGACGGGTCCGAACTCAATGTACATCGGGTCAGCTGTCGCCTTGTTGTAAGTTTTGGTGGAGATCAGTACGCCGTTTAAGTACAGCTCGACGCTCCGTCCGTTTGTGTATACCATGACGGGCACCGCGTCTCCGAGCTTCCATTTTGTCCAATTCTGCGGAAGCAGGTGACAGACCGGAATGTCTGTCCACGCGCTCTTATACAGGTAGAACGCGTCCTTTTCAAAGCCGCAGGTGTCAATGATTCCGAACACGGAACTCATGGCGTTTCCGCCGTGAGGTGTCGGCTCACCGAGGTAGTCGTGTCCGGTCCAGACAAACTCGCCCAGGACATACGGCCGGTCACGGTGTGCGACGAGGGAGGAGTTCGCCGTGGTGAAGTTTCTCTCAAACGGGTATTCACTGGACATATTCTCGGCCCTGGTTCTGGTGGCCTGGCCGTAGGTTTCAGCAAAATAGATTCCTCTCGTGTAGAAGGCGGAGACGGTCTCCGAGCCGACAAGGCTCAGGTTAGGCTGTCTGGCATGTACGCCGTCGAAGCGGGAGTGCGCGTAGTTAAAGCCGCCGATGTCGACCGCGGCCATATTCTGCTCCATTGGGCCGTTGTCCGACCAGCCGTCCCACGTGGGCGGGCAGGAGGAGATGGGGCGTGAGGTGTCAATCTCTTTGATGTAGCCCGCAAGCAGATTGACAATGGCTACGCCGTACGACTGCTTGGTATCATAGATCTCATTGCCCACGCTCCAGGTGAATACCGACGGCGCGTTCTTGTCCCGGTTGACCATGGCCTTGATGTCGCGCTTGCAGTTGGGGGTGAGATCAGGGTTGTCCCAGGTCAGGCTGCTTCCACTTGTCGTGAAAACGTTTGTGGTGCCGTCATGGGTTGATTTGGCAAAGTAGTGGCTGTAGTCCTGGTTGTTTTTTTGCAGTGTCCATTGGTCAAAGGCTTCCTCCATCACGAGCATGCCCAACCGGTCACAGGCCTCGATATATTCGGGCGAAACTGGATTATGAGCGGTGCGGATGGCATTGCTGCCCATGGCCTTGAGTTTCAGAATCCTTCGGTCAATGGCAGCCTGATAGACCTCCATACCCAGAGGGCCAAGGTCACTGTGCTCACAGACGCCGTTGAGCTGCGTGCGCACGCCGTTGACGAACAGGCCGCCGTTGGGATTCAGATCCAGATAGCGGATACCGAACCTCGTGTCAACCGTATCCACGACCGTGCTGCCCGATTTAATCTCGGTTTTAACCCAGTACAGGTTCGGTGTGTCTGTCGACCACAGCCTGGGGTTCGGGACGTCGACAGACTGATTGACTTTTAAGGCGCCGTTCGCGGGAACGCTTACATTCTCAGTTGTGACATTCACAACGTCGCCGGCCTTGTCATAGACCGTCGATTTCAGAGAAACCGTTTGCGGTGTCTCGTTGTCATTGGCGACGTCGGTCGCGATACTTACCTTGGCGCTTGTCGGGTTGGTCATCGGCGCATACAGCTCATAGGAAGGAACCAAGCCATCCTTGGGCGTCGTGACATACACGCCGTTTGCCGGTACATAGACCGGGTCGGTGGCGATCAGCCAAACGTTTCTGTAGATGCCGGCGCCGGTATACCAGCGCGCGCTCTGATAGCCGCTGAAGCATTTAACTGCGATCGTATTCTTCTCGCCGTTAAACTTGAGATAGTCGGTGATGTCATACTCAAACGTGACATAGCCCAGATACTGCTTCCAGTTGTTGGTCGTCTGGCCGTTGACCCACACTTCGCTGATCATCTGAACGCCGTCGAACTGGATGGTGATCGTCTTACCCTTGAAATCGTCCGGAAGCGTAAAGCTCTTGCGATACCAGCCGGTACCGCCCGGCAGGGCGCCCTGGGCGGCTCTGTTGGAACCGGAACCGTACGGCTCGTAGATACTCCAGTCGTGGGGAAGCACGACGTCAGACCAGTCGCTGCCGTTGTCGTCAAAATCGACCGCCGGTGCGGTGGCGTCGAGTGTGTTGCTGATATTACTGCCGGTGCTCAGAAGCCGGAATCTCCAATCCTGATTAAAATCCAGCTTGCGTTCACCGGTATACGCTACGGTAACCGTTGCGGCGCTCACGGGAACAACCAGGATCGAAATGGCGCTGAATACGATTGTCAGCGCTATAAACAAAGACAGGAATCTTTTTAACCTGTTCATCAATATTGCTCCTTTCGAGTTGTCTGTAATCTAAGGTCTGTCTCCTAAAATCTGTAATCTGAATTACAGGCACATCTGCATGATGATGACCGCGTCTCCGACATTGACATTGCCGTCCTTGTTGACGTTGGCCGCCTTGAGCTGGGTTGAGGATAATTCCTTGCTGCCTGCAAGGTATTGCATCAGCAGAATGGCATCAGCCACGTTGATCTCTCCGTCGAGGTTGACGTCACCGGGCAGCGGGGGTATACCCAGGATGTCCACCTGAGCGGCGGGCAGTGTCTGCGTGAGGTTCTCCAGCGATGCACTGACAGCTCGGTTTACAGTGAAGGAAACATAGGAGCTTTGATCCTCAGGAAGCTCCGCCTTGGCGGTAAAGACGGCGTAAGCGATGACCGTGTCGCCGTTCAGGCCGAGACCTTCGGGGGAGAGCATCATGAAGGAATCGTCTTTTTGGAGAAGCATAAAGCCCTTTGAAGCCGAGATGGATTCCAGGGTCAGAAGCGCCCTGTCATACTCGACAGAGGCAATCAGTCCGGAAAGGCCGTCACAGTTTCGGGCAATAATGGGCAGGACAAGCTGTTTTCCCGTTTCTACGGTGTATGTACGATCGGGGAGCACCGTGACGGCACAGGTTTTGGTAAAGCTGCCGTCGGTCGTTTTGACCGTGATGACGGCAGTGCCGGGGATGTTGGCGGCAATCTTGCCCGCCGCGTCCACCGAAGCGACGCCTGCGTTGTCCGATTCCCAGGTGACCGTCAGATCAGAGGCGTCTGCAGGGGCGATGGTCGCCGTCAGAGGTTCAAAAACGCCGCTGACCAGCGTCAGGCTCTCCTTGTTGAGGGAAACGCCGGTGACATTGATCGGGAACTGGAAGGTTGCGGTCGCCAAGGCGCCGTTGACAAAGACGCGGTAATTCTGTTTCACCGCAATCTCCCCCAGTGTGGCCGTGTAATCCAGTTTGCCGTCGGTCAGCGTGAGCTGCTTGAGCACGGCAATCTTGTCGGTATCGTCCCAAATGCCTCCTGCGTTTCCGGTGTAGGTGGGATCCGTGATGACCAGAGTCACCTGGTCGGTGCCCAGGGCAGAGAGATCACCTTTGATCCGGACGGTTCGGGCACTGGTGTCAGGCGTGATTTTCAGTTCGACTGCAGCTGCGGCCTGGATGGGGAAGACGCTGGCAATCATGACAAGCGCAAGAATACATGCCATAAATATGCGAAGGCCTTTGACTGTGTGCTTTTTCATTGTTCTTTTCCTCCCTTAAAAAATGGTTCTCAACTCGATTTTCCCAGCGGGAACAGCTGTGGCAATCACGGATAAAATCCCCTCATCATTTCAGGACAGATCCTCTCGCGTTAAAACAATGCAGAATAAATCAGTGATTACTCAGAGGATGCCTTTTTCACCTTTTGGAAAGGCAAAAAATGTGCCGCTGGATAAGTCTCTCTATGATAAACGGCAATGGGCATCGGTTTCCCGACGGCCGCTGCACGTACCTAGCGGAATTCGGCGGATGGTTGCTTGTCCCAATCATACGTACAATCGGAATAACAATCAAATGCAATTATACTAAATTTTGTGACAAATGGCAAATGTTATTAGTAACGATTTTGCCCATAAAATATTGTCAAAAAGGCTGTTAAATACTAAATCCAGCCACTGAAAAGCCAAATTCCGTATATTTACGACAAGAAAGCCGGCTGCAGAGCATTCCGCGGCCGGCTTTGTGTGCGCTGTTCTTCTCAGGTTCTAAAGGGAATCCATCCCGTCGGGGAAGCCGTCACCATCCGAGTCAATGTACTCGCCGGTGCGGAATTTCATGCGCAGACGATCCTTTTCGATCGCCTCAGAGAGAATTTCACGGAATTTTCCGCTGTTTTTTATGTTCTTGATCACCAGAACCGGTTCAGATTTGTCGGTGGAGGTCACACGGAGGGTGCCCAGGCCGAAAAGCTTCTGGAAAAGCGTGCGCGTCATCGTGTGGTCAGTAATGCGGTACAGGAGAATTTCATTCTCCACGCTCGTGAACAGGCCACGGTTATGCTGGAGCTTTTTGTTGGTCAGGGTGTAGGTGGTAAAAGTAAAGGGCAGTCCAAAGAAAAGCCAACGCTTACGTTCCTTGATGGTAAAACTGGTGGTTGTTGTGGGCATAGTAAAGTACCTCCTAATTATTGTTTTACAACGAAAAATATGGACTACTGGGGTGGTGCAGGTTCAAGAAAGGGCAGGCTGATACCCAGCAGGCCGGGCAGATAGATGAGCAGCAGGCACAGCGCGCAGCCAAGCAGGAAGGATAAAAAGGCCTCCGTGCAAATATATATAATTAGGTTAATCATATAATCCGATCCGGTTTTGGCCTTTTTGAAAATTCCCTTCCACAGACCCCGCAGAAGCCCCAGTGCCGTGACGACACCCAAGACGATCAGATACACGTGAGTCGTGAAAATTGTCGCAATTGCATCCCAAAACGACAAGACGCCTCTCCTCTTTCTTACAGATTATCTTCATTATACTCAAAGAAGGAGCCCTTTACAAGTATTTTGTCAAAAAGACACACAAATTATCTTTTCAAAGCACGTGAATGTTGTTATAATAAGAAGGTAAAATAGGCAAAAAATGGCAGTGAGAGGAGGAAAGCCTCGTGAAAAAGAGAAGCAGCACGATCGCGGCGGTGGTTGACCTCGGCTCAAACGCGCTGAAAATGCGCATTGCGCAGCGAGCCAAGGGGGAGATCCAGGAGTTGGAGCAGCTGGAATACCCCCTAAACGTCGGACATGAGGTGTTCAGTACGGGCAGAATCTCCTTTGACGGCCTGCGCGAAATCTCCCGCATCCTTTCGGGATTCTCCCAGGTGATGAGTGAATACGGCGTAGGGCAGGTCAGGGTGGTGGGCACCACCGCATTGCGTGAATGCCAAAACCGCGACTATGTGATTGACCAGCTGAGCGTACAAAACAATCTCAGCCTTGAGATCCTGGAGGAAACGCAGGAAAAGTCCCTGATCTATTCGGAATTGATGCGCCGCCTCCGCGACAGGGACGTAACCGATTTTGAGAGCACGCTGATCTCGTTTGTCGGCACGGGAAGCATCGGCATCGCGGCGTGCAGCCGCGGCAACATTGTTTTTACGCAAAACATCCGCATCGGCTCGGTCAAGCTGCACGATATACTGGGTAGCGTAGAAAGCCTGACCGACAAATTTTACGTCGTGGTGGAGGAGTATCTCGACACCCTGCTATCCGACACCAAGGAGTATGTGGAGAAAAAGGGCATCAAAGAACTCATCCTGTCGGGCAGCGAGTTTGACAGTGTCGCCCGGTGCTTAAATATCAGTCCGGTCGACGGTGTTTATGATATCACCAACAAGGAAATTGAGGCGCTGTATGAGCAGGTGAGAGTTTTTTCCACCGAAAAGCTGTGCGAAAAATACGGGGTCAGCGAGGCGGAGGGCGAGGAGCTCTATGCCGTACTGGCCATTTACAGCCGCCTGCTCAAAATGACCGGCTCCAAGCAGGTGCATTACGTCAAGGTGGACGTGTGGGACGCGCTGATCCGCAGCATGCTGCTGCCCGACAGAAAGGGTGGCGAACAGGCGCTCATAGACAATACCATGGCGTCGGTCGAGCGCATCGCCAAAAAGTACCAGTGCGACAGGGCGCATTACAGCTTTGTGCGGGACGCGGCGCAGGAGCTGTTTGACAAGACAAGGAAATACCACGGACTGGGCGGGAAATACCGTCTTCTTCTAAGCCTCGCGGCCGTGCTGCACGACTGCGGTCATTATGTCAGCACAAAAAACCATCTTTCCGCCTCCTACGGTCTCATCAAAAGCGTGGAAATTTTTGGGCTGACTGGGGGCGAGCAGAACATCATCGCCCACGTGGCGCGCTACAACGAGTCGTGCACGCCCGACTTTACCGACCCGGATTTCCGGGCGCTGTCTGAGAAGCAGCGGCTGATCGTCTCCAAGCTGGTGGCCATTTTCCGTCTGGCGGGCGCGCTGGATAAATCCCACCGGCAGAAGCTGGAAACACTGAAAATCAGGCTGGAGGGGCAAAAACTGATGGTCACCGGCATTACCGATCGGGACACCGATCTGGAGCTGTGGGCGTTTTACCGGTGCGCCGGTTTCTTTGAGGATGTATTCGGCATCAAGCCGACGTTTGAAATCAAGACCAAGCTGTTATAGAGAGGGTGAAGGGATGAAAGAGCCAAAAACGCCGACTGTCCGCTTCCAGAACCGGGAGCTCAGCTGGCTGGATTTTAACATGCGGGTGTTGGAGGAGGCGTATAAAAAGGACAATCCGGTGCTTGAAAAGGTCAAATTTCTCGCCATCACCGCCTCTAATCTTGACGAGTTTTTCATGGTGCGTGTGGCCAGCATCAAGGAGCAGGTTCATTCGGGATATAAGGAGCCCGACTTTTCAGGGCTGACGCCGCAAAAGCTGTTTGACAGCCTTTCGGAGAAAATTCACAGCTTTACCGAAAAGCAGTATTCCTGCCTGAACCATTCGATCCTGCCGGCTCTTCGGAAAAACGGGCTCTGCCTGCGAAATCCCAAGGTGCTTTCCGCCGAGCAGAAAACGCACCTCACTAACTACTTTGAAAAAATTGTATTTCCGGTGCTGACGCCGCTGGCGGTGGACCGCTCGCGCCCTTTTCCGGTGCTCGCGAATCAGAGCCTCAATCTGGCAGTGCGGCTGGAAAAGGACGGGGAGTCCTATTTTGCCATTGTGCAGGTGCCTTCAATCCTGCCGCGGCTTGTAGAGGTGCCCTGGGAGGAGGGGCGTACTTTCGTGCTCCTGGAAGATGTGATCGTTATGCACCTCGCGACGCTTTTTGAATGGCACGAGGTCAAGGCGACTACCGCCTTCCGTCTGACGAGAAACTCCGACCTTATGATCGACGAGGAGGCAGCCGACCTGCTCGCCGAGATCAAAAAGTCGATCAAAAAGCGCAAGCGGGGACGTCCGGTGCGCCTGGAAATCGCTTATAAATACGACGAGGAGACGCTCGATTATCTGGTGGAGACGCTCAAGGTGCACAAAAGCGACATCTACGAGCTCAAGGGGCCGCTCGACCTGACTTTCTGGATGCGCTTTTCCGGGTTGGAGGGCTATGAGGAGCTGCGCTTCCCGCCGGTGACCCCGGCGCCCGCCGCAGGCTTTGTGGGCAGGGAAGACATTTTTGCCGCCATCCGGGAAGGGGACATCATGGTTCACCATCCCTATGAGAGCTTTGTGCCGGTGGTGGATTTTGTCAGACAGGCCGCTGCGGATCCCCAGGTGCTCGCCATCAAGCAGACGCTCTACCGCGTCAGCGGCAACTCGCCCATCATCGCCGCGCTGAGCGCCGCCGCCGAAAACGGCAAGCAGGTGACCGTGCTGGTCGAGCTCAAAGCGCGCTTTGACGAGGAGAACAACATCCACTGGGCCAAGGCGCTTGAGGAGGCGGGCTGTCATGTGATCTACGGGCTGACCGGGCTCAAGGTGCACTGTAAGGTGCTTTTGGTGGTGCGGCGGGAGGAGCAGGGCATCCGGCGGTATGTACACATGGGAACGGGGAATTATAACGACAGCACGGCAAAGCTTTACACCGACATCGGGCTGTTCACCTGCCGTGAGGATTTCGGTTCGGACGCGTCGTCGCTGTTCAACACCCTGACCGGATATTCCCGGCTGCCGGAATACCGCAAAATGATTGTCGCACCCGAGAGCATGCGTGCCTTTTTCATGAAAAAAATTGCCACTGAAACCAAAAACAGTAAAGCGGGACTCCCGGCCGGCATCACGGTCAAGGTCAATTCACTCATCGACCCGCAGATCACCGAGGCGCTTTATGAAGCCTCAGGCGCGGGAGTTCCCATCACGCTGATCGTGCGCGGAATGTGCAGCCTGGTGCCTGGCTTGCCCGGCCTCAGTGAAAATATCACGGTGCTGAGCCTAGTGGGGCAGTTCCTCGAGCACAGCCGCATTTTCCTGTTTGAAAACGGCGGGTATCCCAAGCTGTACATGGGCAGCGCAGACTGGATGCCGCGCAACCTGGACAGGCGGGTGGAGATGTGTTTCCCGGTGGAGGATCAGACGCTGTTTGACGAGACGCTCGCCATGCTCGACCTGTTCTTGCGCGACACGGTCAACACGCGCGTGCAGTTATCTGACAGCACCTATGTGCCAGTCGACAAGCGCGGCCGCCCGCCGCTCAACTGCCATCGTGAGTTTTTGCTTCGCGCCCAGCAGAGAAGCCGGGAATGCCTGGAGGAGCAGGAGAGAGCCAGGGAGGCGCGATAGCCGTAGAAAGAAAGGACTGATAAAACTATGAAAAAAATTGGGATATTGACAAGCGGGGGAGACTGTCAGGGGCTTAACGCGGCAATTCGCGGCGTGTCCAAGGCACTGTATGAGAACTTTGACGACGTGGAGATTTACGGGATCTTCGATGGGTACCGGGGGCTGATTGAGGGGGATTACCGCCTGATGCAGCAGCGTGAATTTTCCGGCATACTCACGCTGGGCGGAACCATTCTCGGGACGTCCCGCCAGCCCTTCAAACTCATGCAGGTCATCGGAGAGGACGAGGTGGATAAGGTCGCCGCGATGAAGCGCATTTATGAGAAGATGGAGCTGGACTGCCTGGTGGTGCTGGGCGGAAACGGCACGCATAAGACCGCCAACCTGCTGAGCCAGCAGGGGCTCAATGTGGTGTCCCTGCCCAAGACCATTGACAATGACCTGTGGGGCACCGACGTCACCTTTGGGTTTCAGAGCGCGGCGGAGGTGGCGACCGACGTCATTGACGCCATCCACACCACGGCGACCTCTCACGGGCGCGTGTTCATCATTGAGCTGATGGGGCACAAGGCGGGGTGGCTCACCCTCCATGCGGGCATTGCGGGCGGCGCGGACATCATTCTGATCCCCGAGCTTCCCTTTAAGCTGGACTCAATTGTGGAGACGTTGGAGGAGCGCACGGAAAAGGGCAAGAAGTTTTCCATTCTGGCGGTGGCAGAGGGCGCGCTTTCCAAAGAGGAAGCCGAGCTGAGCAAGAAGGAGTTTAAACAAAAGCGCCTCAAATCGGGCTTTATGACCATCTCCTATCAGCTGGCGGATGAACTGCAGAAAAAAACCGGGCAGGAGATTCGCGTTGTTATTCCCGGCCACTATCAGCGAGGCGGCTCGCCCGGCGCCTACGACCGTGTGCTGGCCTCTCGTTTGGGAGCCGGAGCGGCCGGTTTTATTGCAAACAAAACCTTCGGTGTTATGGCTGCGATGGTGAACGGGGAAGTGGTGCCAATTGAATTGAGCGACGTGGCCGGAAAGCTTAAGCGGGTGCCGCTGGACAGCCCATTGATCCAGACCGCGCGCGATTTGGGAGTTGGGATGGGCGACTGAGTGTTCCCCAATAAACTCGAATTCTTCATCAGTAAAAGCGTCTGTTTTTGCGTTATTGCACCAATAGCAAGTCAAGGAAAACCACCAATACGTTACCAAAGCAGCCTATGTGGTGCTGGGTATCAACACCGACGGCCGGAAGGATATTCTGGGAATCTGGATCGGTCAGCACGAGAGCGCCAAGTTTTGGGCAGGCGTGCTGAATGACCTGAAAAGCCGCGGTGTGCGTGACGTTTACCTGGAATGGCCTCGGCGAATTGACCGGGCAGGCCAAGACAGGAACCGCCTTGTCTTACACCTACAACGATGACGGCATCCGCACATCTAAGACAGTGAACGGCGTGACCACAAGCTATACACTTGAAGAAGGCAAGGTTGTGACCGAGACCAAGGGAAGCCAGGTCATCAGCTATACCTACGATGGCAATGGCCAGCTTATTTATATGACGTATAACGGTCAGAACTACTTCTACAAGCGCAATATTCAACAAGATATAATGCTGTGATTCTGTTTTGCTGTTTCATTAAAAAATCCTCCTTTTCGTAACAGCCGTATTGTAAAGTTAAATGAAAGTTGAGAACCCCTCATCCTTAGTGGTACAATGTTTCTGCTACAAAACGCGTACCTCCCAAAAGAAAGAGGAGTTCTCATGCAGAAAGTATACCAATTCAGATGCCCAAAATGCAACA
>JAVBNA010000001.1:0-155046 GCA_031551875.1 Oscillospiraceae bacterium
TGTTGCATTTTGGGCATCTGAATTGGTATACTTTCTGCATGAGAACTCCTCTTTCTTTTGGGAGGTACGCGTTTTGTAGCAGAAACATTGTACCACTAAGGATGAGGGGTTCTCAACTTTCATTTAACTTTACAATACGGCATTTGTGAAAAGGAGATCATAAAAAATGGCAGAGACAGATTCTTTACAAAATAAAAAATTCTTAAATGTAACCGATGTAGCTGAAATTTTTAACATATCAAAAAGCAGTGCATACCGTATAATCAAAAAGCTCAATGATGACTTAAAAAAGTCTGGAAAAATAACAGTTTCCGGAAAAATATCGTCAAAGTATTTTTATGAAAATGTTTACTTGTAGTAGTTCCTGTATGGTATAATGGTTGCGTGGTAGCAAGAGGAGGTGCGTTATTGCCTACCTACAAAGACGCAAAAACCGGATTATGGTATTGCAAATTTGTATTTTCAGATTGGACGGGAAATAGGAAACAAAAAAAGAAAATGGGGTTCAAGCTGCAAAAAGAAGCAAAAGCATATGAGGTGGAATTTTTGCAAAAGGCACACGCTTCATGTGATATGAATCTTTCATCAATCGTTTCGCTATATATGGAAGATTGCAAGGCTCGATTAAAGCCAACTACTTATGCTGGCAAAGAATTCCTGATCAATACTCATGTATTGCCTTTCTTTGGTTCTATGCCCGTCAATACAATAACTGCAACTACAATCCGAAAATGGCAAACAGAAATGATGTGCAATAACAACAACTACAGTGAAACTTATTTGAAAACGATTCATAATCAAGTATCCGCTATTTTTAATTTCGCCTGTAAGTATTATAAGCTTCCTGAGAATCCTGCTCGATTGTGTGGTTCAATGGGAAGAAAAAACGCAGATTCAATGCAATTTTGGACAATTGATGAGTTTAAGCGATTTATAGCCAGTGTTGACGATAAGATGGTTTCAACGATTGTCTTCAGCTTATTGTTTTGGACAGGAATGCGTTCGGGCGAGATGCTTGCATTAACTTTGAATGACTTTGATTTTGAATCGAAAACCGTTTTAATCAACAAGAGCTATGCTCGATTAAAAAATGAAGATTTAATTCTTGAACCAAAGACACCAAAAAGCAAACGAAAAATCGCATTGTCTCCGTTCTTATGTGATATGATAAATGAATATGTTGAAAAGTTAGTTTATTATGATCCAATGGATAGGCTTTTCAATATCACAAAATATTATTTGCAACATGAAATGGACAGAGGCTGTAAAAAGAGCGGAGTTAAAAGAATACGAGTCCACGACCTCAGGCACAGTCATGCGAGTCTGCTGATTGAAATGGGATTTTCGCCATTGTTAATCAGTGAGCGCCTAGGCCATGAGGACATCAAAACGACTTTGCAAACTTACTCCCACCTTTATCCTAACAAACAGGCAGAGGTGGCAGAGAGGCTGCAAGGTTTATATTAGACCTTTCTTGTGTACCTTTCGTGTACTCAAGGGAAATGCAAAGCCCTGCAAACCCATTGTTCATGCGGTTTGCAGGGCATATAGAAACTATTCCCACTCAATTGTCGCAGGTGGCTTAGAAGTCACGTCATACACAATCCGGTTGATGTGTCCTACCTCATTGACAATCCGGCTAGAGGCTTTTGCAAGCACATCATAGGGGATTTTAGCCCAGTCGGCGGTCATAAAGTCGGTCGTGGTCACACCACGAAGCGCAACGGTGTAGTCATACGTGCGGCAGTCACCCATGACGCCCACGCTTCTCATGTCAGTGAGGACGGCAAAATACTGATTGATTTCCCGGTCAAGTCCCGCCAAACGAATTTCCTCACGGAAGATCGCGTCCACCTCGCGCAAAAGGTCAAGCTTATCTTTGGTGATCTCACCGATTACACGGATGCCGAGCCCGGGTCCGGGGAAGGGCTGACGCCAAACCAGAAAATCAGGAATTCCCAACTCAAGTCCGGCTCGGCGTACCTCATCCTTAAAGAGGTCGCGAAGAGGCTCTACTAGTTCAAGCGCAACATCCTCCGGCAGGCCGCCGACGTTGTGATGGCTTTTAATGACGGCAGCATCACCTACGCCACTCTCAATCACATCCGGGTAAATTGTACCCTGGCATAGGAAATCCACCTGTCCGATTTTCTCCGCTTCCTCTTCAAACACGCGGATGAATTCCTCGCCGATGATCTTGCGCTTGCGTTCAGGATCGGTCACGCCAGCAAGCTTTGAAAGGAAGCGCTCCTGCGCGTTGACGCGGATAAAGTCAATGTCAAATTGACCCTTGAATACCCGCTCGACTTCGTCGCCCTCGTCTTTGCGCATCAGGCCGTGGTCAACGAAAATGCAGGTCAGTTGCTTGCCCACCGCCTTATGAACCATCACGGCGGCCACGGACGAATCCACACCGCCAGACAGCCCGCACAGCACGCGTTTGCTGCCGACCTGTTGTCTGATTTTTTCCACGCCGTCAGCCACAAAGGAGGACATCAGCCAGTCTCCCGTGCATCCGCAGACGGAGTAGAGGAAATTTTTAAGCATGTCCTTTCCCTGAACCGTGTGCTGCACCTCAGGATGAAACTGCACGGCATAGAGTTTTTTTTCTGAGTTGCCCATGGCTGCGACAGGACAATCTGCCGTCTTGGCCAGCACAGTGAATCCGGCGGGCGGGGTCTCAATGAAGTCAGTGTGGCTCATAAAACAGTCGGTGACCAGTTCAACACCGTCAAAGAGGCAGTCGTCCAGGATGCTGACACGGGTGGCGCCGTATTCCTTGACTTCGGAGGTCTTGACCGTGCCGCCCAGCGTGTGAGCCATCAGCTGTGCGCCATAACAGATCCCAAGCACAGGAACGCCCATCGAAAAGAGTTCCGGGTCACATTTGGGCGCGCCCGGTTCATAAACGCTGTTAGGGCCGCCCGAGAGAAGGACGCCGATGTAGCCCCCATCCCAAATGTCGGAGTGTGTGGCGGTGTACGGCAGAATTTCACAGTAGACATTGAGGTCGCGGATGCGGCGGGCGATCAACTGGCTGTACTGGCCGCCGAAATCCAGAATCAGAATCTTTTGTTTTTTCATACAGGTTCTCCCTTACCGGTAAAGTATGTCTTCGCGTTTGGGGCCGTTTGATACAATGCGCACGGGAACGCCGAGCGATTTTTCCACGAACTGAATATAGCTCTTGCAATTTTCCGGAAGCTCAGCAAAGGTACGAATTCCGCGCACGTCACAATTCCAGCCGGGCAGCCGTTCTACTATAGGTTTACAGCGGTGCAGCAGGGGCGTGGGGGGGAAGGCGTCAATCCGCTGACCGTCCAGCTCATAGCCCACACAAACCGGGATTTCATCCATGTAGCCGAGCACGTCCACACAGGTCAGCGCCACAGAGGTTGCGCCCTGCACGCGGCAGCCGTAGCGGGAGGCCACGACGTCAAACAGACCCATGCGCCGCGGACGTCCGGTCGTCGCACCGTATTCGCCGCCGTCGCCGCCCCGGCGGCGCAGCTCGTCAGCTTCCGCGCCGAAAATCTCCGACACAAAGGCGCCCGCGCCCACCGCGCTGGAATAGGCTTTTACCACTGCGACGATCTCCTTGATTTCATAGGGGGGGAGGCCTGCGCCCACTGCGCCGTAGCCCGCGAGGGTGGAGGAGGAGGTCACCATGGGATATATGCCGAAGTCGGTGTCTTTCAGCGTGCCGAGCTGGCCTTCCAGCAGAATATTCTTCCCCTCTTTCACCGCTTGATACAGGTAGTCGAAAGTATCTGCGGCATAAGGTTTGACAGCGTCGCGCCAAGCAAGAAGCTGCGCGAAAACTTCGTCAAAAGTCAGGGCGGGTTTTCCATAAATACCTGTGATGATTTTATTTTTGTAGTCGAGCACGCCGGTCAGCTTTTCCTTTAAGTAGACCTCGTCAAACAGCTCGCACAGCTCAAAACCAATTTTTGCATACTTGTCCGAATAGAAGGGCGCAATGCCCGACTTGGTGGAGCCGAACGCTTTGTCCGAAAGGCGCTCCTCCTCGTACTGATCAAGCAGAGTATGGTAGGGCATGACGAGCTGGCACCGGTCGGACACCATAATGTTGGGCTTCGGCACCTTCCGGTCGACAAGCGACTGGATTTCATGGATGAGATTGTCCACATTAAGGGCAACACCGTTGCCGATGATGTTTTGGATGTGTCCGTAAAATACGCCCGACGGAAGCTGATGCAGGGCAAACTTCCCGTAATCGTTGATGATGGTGTGCCCGGCATTGCTGCCGCCCTGAAAGCGGATGACCACGTCCGACTGTGCCGCAAACACATCGGTGATTTTGCCCTTGCCCTCATCGCCCCAATTTGCGCCGACGATTGCCTTGACCATTTGATCCAACTCCCATTCTTTTTTCTTTTATACGTGAACTTCCGCCGTTTGACGGGGAAGACTCGAATACGTTGCAAGCGCCCTGCGCACCTCGCCCTTTAGGAAATCCTCGGTCTGTGAGGCGGCGCGCCCGGTATACAGCGCGGGATCGAGAAGCGCTTCCAGCGCTTTGAGCGTCACGCCGAAAGCGGGGTCGCCTGCAATGCGTTCCAGAAGGTCGTTCCGGCCGCCCTCGCCCTTGACCACACGGGAGGCTTCCATGGAATGTACACGGATACGCTCGTGAAGCGCCTGGCGGTCGCCGCCGCGGTTTTTGACCGCGTCCATCATGATGTTTTCGGTGGCCATAAACGGCAGTTCCTGCCGCAGACGCTGTTCGATCACCTTGGGATAGACCACCAGCCCGTCCGCCACGTTGAGATACAGATTTAAGATCGCGTCGGTGGCGAGAAAGGCCTCGGGGATGCTCAGACGTTTGTTGGCCGAGTCGTCCAATGTGCGCTCAAACCACTGCGTGGAGGCGGTCATCGCGCCGTTTAACGCGTCGGCCATCACATAGCGCGCCAGCGAACAAATGCGCTCGGTGCGCATAGGGTTGCGCTTATACGCCATCGCCGACGAGCCGATCTGGTGCTTTTCAAAGGGCTCCTCCACCTCCTTGAGATGCTGGAGCAGACGAATGTCATTTGCGAACTTGGAGGCGCTCTGCGCGATACCGCTGAGAAGGTTGAGAATTTGCGAATCGAGCTTACGGGGGTAGGTCTGTCCCGAAACGGCAAAGCAGGCGGCGTAGCCCATATTTTCCGCGATCAGGTGGTCAAGAAGCCGGCACTTCTCGTGGTCGCCGTCAAACAGCTCGAGAAAGCTTGCCTGGGTGCCGGTTGTCCCCTTGGAGCCCAGCAGCTTCTTTTTGGACAGCTGAAACTCGGCATCCTCGAGATCCATCAAAAGCTCCTGAATCCACAGGGTGGCGCGCTTGCCCACGGTGGTGGGCTGGGCAGGCTGAAAGTGGGTGAAGCCGAGAGTGGGCAGATCCTTATATTTGTCTGCAAACCCGGACAGCGCACGGATGACGCCCACCAGCTTTTTGACAATGATTTCCAGCGCCTCATGCATGATCAGAATATCTGTGTTATCGCCCACAAAGCAGGAGGTCGCGCCCAGATGGATGATCGCTTTTGCGGAGGGGCACTGCATCCCGAAGGCGTGCACATGCGCCATCACGTCGTGACGCACCTTGCGCTCCTGCTCCTCGGCGACATCGTAGTTGACGTCGTCAGCGTACCGCTTCATTTCGTCGATCTGCGCCTGGGTGATGGGAAGCCCGAGCTCCCGCTCAGCCTCAGCCAGCGCGATCCACAGCTTTCGCCAGGTGCGGAATTTTTTGTCAGGGGAAAAGAGATATTTCATCTCCTTGTCCGCGTAGCGGGCGGACAGGGGGGATTCGTAATTGTCCTTCAAGGGTGATTCTCCTAATCTGAAATTTTTTCCTGGAAAAAAGACAGTTGATCAATTTCCAACTTATTTATTTTAAACTTTTTTTCAGCCAATTACAAGTTTTTCCGGCTCATTTCTTTTGTGTTGCGCCCACTATCGGAATTGTCCACCACAAGCCGTCCAAACTGCCATGTAAAAGTGTCGATTTTTCCCAATGCAAAATCCGGCACCAATACGTAAACCTCCGCATAGAATGGAGTACCAAAAGAAAGGAGATGCTATTTAGTGGAAATTAACGAAAATAAAGACTTTCATGGGAAAAAAGAGGAATGCTGTAAAGAGGAAAGACGAAGCGATAAAAAGTGCAGGGAGAACGAAAAACTGTGTGACAAACTGAAGTTCCGTGCGGAGGGCCCTTATCCGAAGGTCAAAGTAAAGTGCGAGAACTTTGAGTACGCCCAAATTCTTTTGAAGGACTACGCGGGAACCGGTTCCGAGCTGACCGCGATTTTGCAGTATATCTACGGCGACAGCGTGCTCGGAGATCGTTATCCCGACGTCGCGTGCATTCTTGAAAAAATTGCGATTGTGGAAATGAGCCATCTTCACATGCTCGCCGAGGTAATCTATGACCTGGGTGTCAAGCCGAAATATCGCACGCTGACCGATGACTGCTGCAACAACTACTGGTGCGGGGACTTCGTCAATGACGACGAATGCATCTGCAAGATCCTCAAGGAGAACCTGGCGGGCGAAAAGGCCGCCATTGCCCAGTACAAAAGGCACATCGAGAAGATCTGTGACAAGGATATCCAGGAACTGCTCGGACGCATCATCGCGGACGAAGAAGTCCACGTTAAGATCCTGACCAAGCTTTTAAAGTGCTACTGTGAAGGCTGCGACTAAGAACCGGATTTATCGGTTATAATCCTTGACTTTTTCACAATTCCTCCGAATACAAAAACGGTGCTTCGGGCGAAAGTCCGAAGCACTTTTTGTATGCTATAAAAGCGGGATGCCCGCCGCGGTACAGGAGAGCAGCATGTCCTCCGGCCAAACCGAGGTCTGCACCTCGCCGACATGTGCCTTGCGCAGGAAAAACATGCACAGACGGGACTGCCCGATTCCGCCGCCGATGGTCAAAGGCAACTCGCCTTCCAGCAGTGCGCGCTGGAAGGGAAGGGAGGCCCGGTCTTCGCAACCCGCCAGGGAAAGCTGACGGCGGAGAGCCTCCTCATCCACGCGGATGCCCATAGAGGACAGCTCAACCGAGCGGCCTAGCAGAGGGTAATAAAAAAGGATATCGCCGTTGAGCGACCAGTCGTCATAGTCGGGCGCGCGCCCGTCATGCCGCTGTCCTGAGCGGAGAGCTCCGCCAATCTGTGAGATGAACGCCGCACCCTTTTCCTTCACATATTTGTGTTCCCGTTCAGCAGGGGTAAGGTCGGGGTACAGATCCTCCAGTTCCTGTGAGGAGATAAAGGCGATTTCGTCGGGCAGAATACGGCCTGTATAGGAGTAACGCTCGGACACGAATTGTTCGGTGTTCTTAAAAACCAGATAGATGTCAAGCACAATGGAGCGGAGAAAGTCCTCATTGCGGTCGAGGCGTGTGATCACCCGTTCCCAGTCCCATTGGTCAACATACAGTGAATGCAGGTTATCCGTATCCTCGTCCCGGCGGATGGCGTTCATATCGGTATACAGGCCTTCGCCGTCGCAAAAGCCGTATCGCATGAGAGCCATGCGTTTCCATTTGGCCAGAGAGTGTACCACCTCATAAATTTTGTCCGGGCGTTCCTTAATGTCAAACGAAACAGGACGCTCCGAGCCGTTTAAGTTGTCGTTCAGTCCCGAATCTCGGTCGACAAAAAGAGGGGCGGAGATACGGGTCAGGTTGAGCGCCTTGGCAAGCTCCAATTCAAAAAAGTCTTTGATCTCCTTGATGGCCATTTCGGTTTCACGGATGGAAAGACGGGGCACATACCCATCAGGATAAATCATCTGCTTCACAGTCATCATCTCCTGTCCTTATAGAATAAAGTTACATTGTGGTTAAGTATACGCTTGTTTCCGTACAAATTCAACCGTTTTTTGAATGAAGCGACGAATCGATCCTTCATTTTGCGTGATTCATCAAAAAAAGCAAGAGTGCAGATGTTTAACGATATTTAAACGGTAACAGGATTGAAACTTGTGTTTTATCCCGTACATGTTATAATAAAAGGAAGAGTGATTTGTCACAAAAAGGGGCTGTATTAACCGTGAGTATAACCTGTCCGAAGTGCCGTGAATCCATGAAATATGAATTTTTACAGCGAAAGTGCGCCGCGTGCGGTTATCACGCGACCCTGCACAAAAATGTAGAAATGAGGCTGCCCGCCGAAAGTCCCGTATGGCTTTCGTCCGAGGCGGGCGGGCTGCCTGCCGTGCTTAAACCGGTGTATGAGAGGGTACGAGACGCTTTTGTGAAGGGCAGCGCTTACATTTCCTGCGCGGTCGTGCTGGAGGAGGCGCTGCGTCAGGCGGTGTGCCTGCCGGTGCTGATGGGCGCGGCGGTGATACGAAAAAAGAATAAGGGCTTCACTCTTCCGCTGAGCGGGGCAATGACGGCGGGCGAATGGATTCCCTTGCTGGACAGCGTGCTACATACAAAGGAAATGAAAAAGTGTCCTGACCTTGTAAGGCTTTTACAGGAAACAGTGACACTCGCGCACTATGCGGACAGTCATGCGATGCTTAATCAAGGTGCGCTTTCAGGCCGGGGTGATCCGAAAAACCTCATGATGGTGCTCGAACGGCTGAAAGGCCACCTGCGCACGGTGGCCGAGGGCTATGCCGAGATTTTGCCTGTGCCCGGGAAGGAGGCGCTGACCTTCACCATGGCGGGAAAAACCTACCCTGTGCCCGGCGCATTTTGTGAAGGGGGAGAGATATTCCTGCCTTCCCATGCGCCTGCGGGGGGAAGGCTCAGTTGCTTTTCCCTGTCCGGCGGACAGTGCCGGACGACTGCATGTCCGGAGGAATTCGTGCGGCAGGAGGCGGAGGAGGAGAGAGTTCGACCCGTCTTTTCTGCGGTTCCGCACAGTCCGGTATTACTCACGCACATAAGCAGGAAAATCGGAGAGGACTTTTCGAAGGGTGTGCTGTTTGTCCGCGCGGGGGTGGAGCTCGGCCTGCCTCAGGGCGGGCGGGATCAAGCGGAGGATCAGCTGACGCTGGTATTTGACGCCCGCCGGAGCGGGAGAAATAACGCGGCTGCCCTCTTTGAAAGGGTGTCAGGGCAGGTAAGGCTGGATGCGAAGATGTGGGCGCTGTCCGCACAGCTTGACAGCGGCGCGATGGCCGGCCTTCTGACCGGGCTGCGGCGTCAGAGTTGCTGTAAAGTGGTTCTGTTGGTCGCCAACGCCGAGGCTTTTTCGAATGATTCCCATACGCTTTCAGAGCTGCTGCCGAAGCGTGAACAGCTTTCGGACGGCGTGTACATTGCGGTGCACAGCGCTGACCCGGATTTTTCGTACAAGGGCGACCGCACCGTTTTGATCGGTGCGCAGGACAGTGCGCAGGAGACCTTTTTGGCGCAGCGTCTGAAGAAAGAATACCGTCCGCGGACGCTGCAGCTTCCGGCAAAGAAAAACGAGGACATCGCAAAAATTCTGGCTGCGGCAAACGGCGACTATGGATATGTGTCTCTTGCGGCGGCCTTTGCCCGGTTTGCGCACAGGCCGGACGGCGCCGACCTGTACGGGGCATCGCCGGCGGCCGTGTTCGACGCCATGGCGCGCGAGCTGTACGGCGACCGATACAGCGCGTTTGTGAAGATTGTGCTGCTGTGCGCCACAGCGGCGGCGCCCGGTCTGCTGGGCAGTGTGCTGCGTATGTACCCGGAGCAAAATCCTTCATTTGTGCGCGCCGTTTTTGCGGACACCGCCAATTTAGACCGGTATCATATCAGGGTTTTGATCGAGGAAAATCCTGAGGAAGTCGCTTCACTGTGCGGCGGCTATGCCCGCGTCCTGCAAACGTCCGGGTCGGCCGCGCCCCAGGGAGGGTACCGTTTCCTGAGCAATGCGGTTACTGTAATCAAACGCTATGGCTCCGAAAGTCAAAAGCGCGATCTTGCTTCCCCGCAGGCGCAGGCGACGCTGCTGTCGGCGGCCGATCAGATTTCCGGGGAAGCGTCGAAAAGGGTGCGCCGACAGCTGTATGAGTCGGTATTCGGCATGAAGAAAAAGCCTGGCGGCGAAAAAACCGAACAGATCCGCGTAAAGCTGATGCGCATTTATGAGGATCTCGCGCTGCCTTTCCTGGCGCTCTGTCAGGGAGAGGCGCTGGCTAAAGTTGCCGAGCCCGGTTCCCAGGAGGCATGGGAAGGCGCGGCATTCTGCGCGGAAATCATTATGAAGGCAGGGCAGCACAAACGGGCGCT
The DNA here is from genome assembly GCA_031551875.1 of Oscillospiraceae bacterium. Classification (GTDB taxonomy): domain Bacteria; phylum Bacillota; class Clostridia; order Oscillospirales; family Acutalibacteraceae; genus JAVBNA01. The sequence goes on from JAVBNA010000001.1 coordinate 10,238, forward strand.
GCATATACTGGAGGGTGTGCTCAGCGCATCCGAGCCAGAAAAACTGGATCAGGTGCTCTCCTTCCGCGTTCACGCACTGCGCGGCAACCTCCTCTATAAACAAGGAGCGAACGAGGAGGCGGAAAAGGCTTTCAGGTTCGCATTTGCAGGCGTTAAAAAGGCGGGCCCGGAGAAAGATGCGCACGTCCGAAGGGAGAGGTGCGACGCCTGTGACAGGTTTGGAGAGCTGCTCAGGGCGGTCGGAAAAACCGAGGAAGCGCTTACCTATTTCAGACAGTCGTCTGCGCTGCGTCAGAGTGAAGGGGACGATGTAAAAAAACGTGCAGTTACAGAGCTTTCTGTGTCGAGCTGTCTCGCGGCGCTTGGCCGTCGGGAGGAGGCGCTTGCTGCTTATGAGAGCGCTGAGAGCCTTCTTGCGGGTGCAGCGTCTCCTGTGAGGCTTCTTGCGCACATACATACCGGCAGAGCGGATTTGTACAGCAAAAATGGGAACGCCGAGGCGGCGCTTTCTGAGCGCATGAAGGCGGTTGATTGTTATGACACACTTTATACTGCGGGGAAGGAGACCACCGTGCCACTGTGTGCCGCGCTGCAGCATGCGGCGGCGGACGCGGTGCTGTGCGGGAAAGCCGACCGTGCCGTACGCTATCTGGATATTGCGATTGAGTTATGCAGGAAAATGACCGAGTCGGGGCTGGTTCCCGACGATGCGTGGCTCGGAGAGCTGCGCGGCCAACGTGCGGAGAGACAGGCTATCCCCCCTGCGCCTGCCGCGCCGGAACGGAAAATTGTACAGAAAACGGAGCCGAAAAAAGAAGCAGTCAAGCCCTCACGTCGGGAGAGTGAGCCCCGCGTGAAGACCGAGCCGGTCAGGCCGCCGGTACCAATGCGCACATCAAGCGGATCTGGGGGGCAGCACCTGGACACACTGCGCACCAAGGCGTTCGCCCTGCTCGGGGCGCAGCGCCTTGCCGAGGCAGCCCCGGTGCTGGAAAAGCTGATCGGGCGGCTGCGCGCGGACAGCGGCCGGCAGCATGAGGAAACACTCGCTCATGCGCTTTCGGGCATGGGCATGGTGCACCGCAGCCGCGGGGAACTTGAAAGGGCGCTTGCCTGCTATACAGAGGCAATTGAAATTTGCGGGAAAAGAGAAAAAGAAGGCCTGTCGGTTGACGCAAACCGTTTCGCAAACGCGCGTCTCAACCGTGCGCTCATATACGCCGATCGTGAGGAGTATCCACGGGCGGTGAAGGATCTGCAAAAGGCGGTCATCCTGCGTGAGGGGATGAGCCCTCCGGATCTGAACAGCCTGGCGCGCCTCTACCTCAATCTTGCGTTTGTCCATGCGCAGGAGGAGAATCTTTCGGACGCGCTCGCTTGCAACCGCAAGGTCGTGGAGATTCGGGCGCGCCTGTACAAAGAGGACAAAACCTCCCGGGCCGAGCTTGCGCGGGGTTATATGAATCTTGGGATTCTGTTGGGCGGTGAAAAACGCCTGGAGGAAGAGCTGCGCAGCTACAGCAGCGCAATTGACCTCTTGGAGGAACAAACCGCAAAGATCGAGGAGGAGCACGAGCTTCTGATCAAGCTGTACCGCTACCGTGCAATGACGTATGAGACGGCGGGGGACGAGGATGCGCAGAAAAACGACCTGCAGCGTGTAAATATGCTGGAGGCGGCGAGGTGAGAAAGACATTGATGTTTACATGAATTTGTAGTATAATTATATAATTCGGCAACAGGATATCGAACCGGTGCGGGCTTTTCATTCCGCACAGCATGGAGGAAACAATGAGTACACAGATTGAAAACACAACGAACATTGTACTGCCTGCGCTTGCACTGCGCGGGCTTGTGGTTTTTCCCGGACAGGTGATCCAATTTGAGGTGGGGCGAAAAAAATCCGCGCTGGCCATTGACGAGAGCATTTCCACCAGCCAGACGGTGTTTCTGATCGGTCAGAAAGACCTGCGCGACGACAATCCCGCACAGGAAAACCTGGAAAAAACCGGGGTAGTCGCGATTATCCGGCAGGTGAACAAAGCGCCGGGCGACGTGATTCGGGTGGTGGCAGAGGGGCAGTACCGCGCCCGCGCCGTGCGCTTCATCAAAACCGACCCCTACTTCAAGGCGGAGGTCGTGCGCTGTCCGATTCAGCAGGCACGTGAGGACATCAAGAGCGAAGCGATGATCCGTGTGGTGAAAATGGCCTTTGACGCCTACTCCGAGCGGGCGCAGGGCATCCCGCCCGACATCATTCTGGAGATCGCGGGCACAAAGGAGCCGGGCTATCTCGCTGATTTTATCGGTGCGAATGTCATTCAGGACGCGGAGGCCAAGCAAACGCTTTTGGATGAGCTGGGCTGCATGAAACGGCTGGAGACGCTTCTTGTGCTGCTGGAACAGGAAATCCAGATGCTTGACATCGAGGACGAAATTCAGCAGAAGGTGCAGGAGCAGATCAACCAGAATCAGAAGGAATATTACCTGCGTGAGCAGGTTAAAACCATACTCAACGAACTGGGGGAGGGGGATAACCCCTTTGAAGAGGCGGAGGAGTTCCGCGACATGATCGACCGGCTTGACCTGCCGATTGACGTGCAGGAGAAGCTGCACAAGGAATGTGACCGCTTTGTGCGTATGCCGCCGGGCGCTCATGACGCCTCGGTGCTGCGTAATTACCTGGATATCACGCTCAGCCTGCCGTGGAAAAAGCGCACAAAGGATAAAATTGACATCGCGGCGGCGCGCAGACAGCTTGACCGCGACCATTATGGGATGGAGAAGGTCAAGGAGCGCATTCTCGAAACGCTGGCGGTCAAAAAGCTGTCCCCCGAAAGCAGGGGGCAGATCATCTGTCTGGTCGGGCCGCCCGGCGTGGGAAAGACCTCCATCGCCCGCTCGATCGCCAAGGCGATCGGCCGCAAATATGTGCGCATTTCACTGGGCGGGATCAAGGACGAGTCGGAGATCCGCGGGCATCGCCGTACCTACATCGGCTCCATGCCGGGGCGCATCATCAACGCCCTGCGGCAGGCCAAGGTCAAAAACCCGCTCATGCTGCTGGATGAGGTGGATAAACTCGCGAATGACTTCCGCGGCGACCCGACGTCGGCGCTTCTGGAGGTTCTGGACGCCGAGCAGAACCACACCTTCCAGGATCATTATATTGATGTACCCTTTGATTTGAGCGAAGTGCTGTTCATCATGACGGCCAACAATTACGGCGCGATCCCCGCGCCGCTGCTGGATCGTATGGATCTGATTGAGCTGCCCAGTTACACCCACGAGGAAAAGTTCAACATCGCCAAAAAGCATCTGATTCCCAAGCAGGTCAAAAAACACGGACTGTCAGCCAAAACCATCCGCTTTAAGGATGACGCGATACGAAAGATTATTGACGGCTATACGCGGGAGGCGGGTGTGCGAGGTCTTGAGCGCAGCATTGCCGCCGTCTGCCGGAAGGCTGCCGTGCATATCGTTACGGACGAGAGCGCAAAGTGTGTGATTGCGCCCGAGAACCTTGAAACCTATCTGGGTCCGGTGAAATTTAAGCCGGACGAGATATCCAGAGAGGGCGATGTGGGCATTGCCAACGGTCTCGCCTGGACCTCGGCGGGCGGTGAAATCATGCCCATTGAGGTGGTGGTTATGGATGGCGCCGGCAAGGTGCAGCTGACCGGCTCACTGGGCGACGTGATGAAGGAATCGGCCCAGGCGGCGATCAGCTACATACGCGCCCACGCAAATACACTTTTGGTGTCGGCGGACTTTTATCAGAAAAAAGACATTCACATTCATGTGCCTGAGGGCGCGGTGCCCAAGGACGGCCCGTCGGCCGGCATCACGCTGGCGACAGCGCTCCTTTCGGCACTCACCGGACGCAGGGTGCGCGGCGATGTCGCGATGACGGGGGAGATCACTCTGCGCGGCAAAGTGTTGCCCATTGGCGGGCTCAAGGAAAAAACCATGGCCGCTTACCGAAACGGGATGCAGACTGTGGTCATCCCCAAGGGCAACCAGGCCGACCTCAGCGAGCTTGACGAGGCGGTCAAAGCGAACCTCTGCTTTGTGATTGCCGACACGCTTGACGACGTGGTGTCGGTGGCGCTGGAGCCGCCTGCCCCGGAAGCGACCGCAGAGGAAACGTCAATCCTGCTGCCTGTAGAGGCGGGGGAGGGGACACGCGCCCCGACGGCGCACTGCTGAGGAGGGGCGTATGAAGATTCAGAATGCACGATTTGAAGCGGCCTGCGGCACGGCGGCACAGCTTTTGCCGTCCACCGTGCCCGAGGTCGCCTTTTCGGGGCGCTCCAACGTGGGAAAGTCCTCACTGATCAATAAGCTCGTGGGACGCAAGGCGTTGGCGCGCACAAGCTCCACGCCGGGCAAGACCGGAACCATCAACTTCTATGATCTTGAGGGCGTTCGGTTTTGTGACCTGCCGGGCTACGGCTTCGCCAAGGTGGGGCAGAGCGAGAAAAGACGCTGGTCGGAGCTCGTGGAGGGGTACTTTGGCAGTGAGCGCAGCCTCGCGCTGGTGATCCAGCTCGTGGATATGCGCCACCCGCCCACGGCGCTTGACCTTTCCATGATTGAGTTTCTGCTCGATCGGGGGCTTCCTTTTATTATTGCGCTGACAAAAAGCGACAAACTGAAAAAGACCGAGCGTGAAAAGCGCCTTGCAGCGCTTGAGCACGAGCTGGACTTTTTGCCCGAACATGTGCGGGTCATTCCCTTTTCGGCCGTTAAGGGCGAAGGGGCGGAGGAAATTTTAAAAATTATTGGGGAAACTGTAGAAGAGTAAGGGGAGAGTATATGTTTGTACAAAACTGCCTGGATGTAAATGAACAGGGACATCTTACCGTCGGCGGCGTCGATACGCTGTCACTTGCACAACAGTTCGGCACGCCGCTGTATGTGATGGACGAAAAGACGATCCGCGACAACTGCCGGATTTTTAAAAAGTCGATTGACGACTGTTATGACGGCTTTGGCCGTGTGCTCTATGCCAGCAAGGCCATGAGCTGTATGGAGATCTACCGCATCATGAATGAGGAGGGCATGGGGGTTGACGTCGTGTCCTTCGGGGAATTATATACCGCCCTCAAAGCGGGCTTTCCGGCCGACCGGATCTATTTCCACGGCAACAATAAGACAGTCGATGAGCTGCGTCTTGCGCTGGAGGCCGGCGTGGCGCGCATCGTGGTGGACAACCTGACCGAGCTGCATACGCTAGGCCGGCTGGCAGAGGAGATGGACAAGCACGCGGACATCTATTTCCGCATCAAGCCGGGCATTGACGCCCACACCCACGACTTTGTCAAAACCGGGCAGATCGATTCCAAATTCGGTTTTGCTTTCGAGACGGGCGAGGCGATGGCGGCAGCCAAGGAGGCCGCCGGGCTTGCGCGTGTCACCCTCAAGGGTGTGCACTGCCACATCGGCTCGCAGATTTTTGACACCGACCCCTTTGTGCTGGCGGCTGACCGGCTGCTCACCTTTATGCGCGACGTGCGGGAGGAGACCGGCGCGGCGCTCAGCGAGCTTAATTTAGGCGGCGGGTTTGGCATTCAGTACATCGCTTCCCATGACGCGCGGCCATATGAGGCCTTTATGAAGGCCGTGTCGGCCGAGGTCAAAGCCAAGGCACAGGAATACGGCATGCCGGTGCCCTTCATCTGCATTGAACCGGGACGCTCGATCGCGGGTCCCGCGGGCATCACGCTGTACACGGTGGGCGGCGTCAAAACCATCCCCCATGTGCGCACCTATGTTTCGGTGGACGGCGGCATGACCGACAACCCCCGATATGCCCTCTACCGCTCCGAGTACACTGTTCTGGTGGCCAACAGGGCGAAGGAGCCCGCCACGGAGATTGTCACAATCGCGGGAAAATGCTGTGAGAGCGGTGACCTGATTCAGGAGCACACGGCGATTCAGCCGGTTGAAGCGGGAGACACACTGGCCGTGCTGGCGACCGGGGCGTACAATTACTCTATGTCCTCCAATTACAACCGCATTCCGAAGCCCGCTGTCGTGATGGTTAAGGACGGACAGGCACGGGTGATTGTCAAGCGCGAAACGCTCGACGACATCATCCGCAACGACATCTGAATCACAAATCCCGGCGGATCTGAATTGTTCGCCGGGATTTTTTGATTTATATATTTACTTTTGCGCTTTGAAATGGTAAAATTTTATTGTACTAAACTAAAGGGAGGCACAGCACATGAATTCCAAGCTCAAGGACGAATTTGTAGACCTGCTTTTTCGTGCAATCCTTTCCCTGGAAACCATGGATGAATGCTACGATTTTTTTGAGGATCTATGTACGGTCCCCGAAATTAAGGCCATGTCACAGCGCCTCGTGGTCGCCCACATGCTCAGCGCAAAAAAGGTATACAGTGAGATCGTCAGTGCGACCGGCGCAAGCACTGCGACCATCAGCCGCGTCAACCGCTCGCTCAATTACGGGTGTGACGGGTATGAGCTCGTGTTCGGGCGTATTGACCCGGAACTGAAAATTGAGATTCGTAAGGAAGAGCACACCGATGGACGGTAACAAATCGGGCGGCTATGGCGTGTTTTCGCGTTTTTATGACGTGCTCCAGCGCGATGTCCAATATGAAAAGCGGGCCGGCTGTTATCTCGCCCTGCTCGAACGGCTGGGCGGCAAACCGCAGATGGTGCTCGACCTTGCGTGCGGAACAGGCAGCTTTTCGCTGGCACTGGCGCACAGAGGGCTGGAGGTCATCGGCGTCGACGCATCGACAGAAATGCTGATGGCGGCGCAGGACAAGGCGCGGGAAGCGGAGCTTCCGCTCCTCTTTTTATGTCAGCGCATGGAGAAGCTCGACCTGTACGGCACCGTAGATACGGTGTTCTGCACGCTGGACAGCCTCAATCACCTGCCGGATGAGAAGGCGGTGCTCACCGTTTTTCAGAAGGTGGCGCTGTTTCTCGAACCGGGCGGCTATTTCCTCTTTGATGTCAATACGCCGTATAAGCACGATACAGTGCTCGCCGGGCATACTTTCGTAAAGGAAGCACCCGACGTGTACTGCGTCTGGCAGAACCGGCCGTGCGGGCAGCACATCGTGGAAATTACACTGGATTTTTTCAATAAACGACCCGACCGCTCCTATGAGCGGTTTACTGAGCGTTTTTTTGAGCGTGCCTATTCAGATCCGATTCTGCGCAAGCTGCTTGCACAGGCAGAGCTTTCGCTTGCGGGCGTGTACGACGAATGGGGTAAAGAGCCTGAAAACAGTAAAGAATATGAACGCCTCGTCTATGTGGCGAAGAGCAAAAAATAAAGGATGAAGCAGATGGCAAACGATCGAATTCTCAGATGTATTTCAACCGACGGCGTGGTTATGGCCATGGCCGTTGATTCCACAAACCTGGTGCACCGCGCCCAGCATGTCCATGCGACCTCTGCGGTGGCCACAGCGGCGCTGGGACGGCTGCTGAGCGCGGCCTCCATGATGGGCGCACAGCTCAAGCAGGAGAACTCTACGGTGACGGTGCGCGTCAACGGCGGCGGACCGCTCGGCTCGGTGATTGCCGTGGCCGATTCACAGGGCAACTGCAAGGGCTATGTGATGGAGCCGGAGGTGGAGCTGCCCCTCAACGCGAAGGGCAAGCTGGACGTTGGCGGCGCGGTGGGTACCGAAGGCACAATTACGGTCATGAAGGACTTTGGCACAGGGGAGCCCTATACAGGCCAGGTGGCGCTGGCCACTGGTGAAATCGGTGAGGACATCACCCTCTATTTTGCCCAGAGCGAGCAAATCCCCACCGTGTGCGCGCTGGGCGTCCTGGTGGACAAGGAGAGCCATGAGGTGATGCTTTCGGGCGGGCTTCTGATCCAGCTTCTGCCCGCCGCCCAGGAGGAGGATATCGAAAAACTGGAGGAAGTCCTCAAGGAAATGGAGCCGGTGACCACCATGCTCGCCAAGGGCATGGATGTAGAAGAGATTTGCCGCACTGTACTGAGGGGCTTTGAGATGGAGGTGCTGGACGAATTTTCTGTTTCCTATCGGTGTGACTGTTCCAAGGAGCGGGTGGAAAAGGCGGTCATGCTCCTGGAGGATGAAGAGATTCTCCATCTGGCCGACGAGGACGGCCGGGCAGAGGTGAAATGCCATTTCTGCAACCGGGCGCACTACCTGACGCCGGCCGATCTTGAGGGGATCGTTTTGCGCAAGAAAAGATAATGGAAAATTTGTTGCAAAAAAGTGTTGACAACGCTTCCGGGATATTGTATTATATAACACGTCGCTTGCGGTTGCGAATGACAGCCGAATGATGTGCAGCAGTGTTCCGGGAGCATAGCTCAGCTGGGAGAGCACCTGCCTTACAAGCAGGGGGTCACAGGTTCGAGCCCTGTTGTTCCCACCAAATATTTGGCCCGGTAGTTCAGTTGGTTAGAACGCTAGCCTGTCACGCTAGAGGTCGTCGGTTCGAGCCCGATCCGGGTCGCCACATTTGCCTCTGTAGCTCAGTTGGTAGAGCAGTGGACTGAAAATCCACGTGTCGGTGGTTCGACTCCGCCCGGAGGCACCAATTAAATGCGGATGTAGCTCATCTGGTAGAGCGCCACCTTGCCAAGGTGGAGGTAGCGAGTTCGAGCCTCGTCATCCGCTCCACAAGGACGTAAAAGACGCTTTATGAAAGTCGTAAAGCGTCTTTTCACAACTTGCATCCCTCTTGTATACAATGGAATATGGCGCCATAGCCAAGTGGTAAGGCAGAGGTCTGCAAAACCTCCATTCCCCAGTTCAAATCTGGGTGGCGCCTCCAATTTTCTTGCGTAAGCCTTAGTACTCTGAAAAGAGTACTAAGGCTGTATTTTTTTGGTCTTGGCGCATGAACAGGGACAACGCTTTGTCTTGGCCAGCGATCTTTTTGAGTGTTGGAATTCTCATCGTGTGTGCTTGAAACAAATCGTGAAATATGGTATAATTTTTTTATTAAAATTAAAACGAAATGCCAAACGGGGAAAAGGAGACTGAAGGATGAACATTGCCATTGTGTTTGCCGGCGGGTCGGGGCAGCGCATGAAGAATTCCGCAAAGCCCAAGCAGTTTCTTGAGCTGTATGGAAAACCAATCATTATTTTTACGCTGGAGGCTTTTGAGCGTCATCCTGAAATTGATATGGTGGTTGTGCCCTGTATCGCGGGATGGGAGGATTATCTGCGAGGGCTGCTGGACAAATTCGGCATCAAAAAAGTAAAGAAGATCATCACCGGCGGCAAGGACACGCAGGAGTCGAAAATGAATGCACTGCATTATTTACAGACGCAGTGCAGGGACGACGACATTGTGATCCTGCATGACGCGGTGCGTCCGCTGATCAATGAGAAAATGATTACGGACAACCTGGAGAGTGTCCGTAAGTACGGATCGGCCATCTGCGCGGTGCCCTTCACGGAAACGGCCATTGTCAGCGATGACGGCAGCACAACCAGTAAAACCATCGTTCGAAACACTCTTTATGTCGCCAAGGCGCCTCAGGGATTTTATTTTAAGGATGTGATGGAAGCGCACATGGCGGGGGAGGATATGCCGTATACGGTGACCATTGATACCTGCTCCCTGATGACCGAGCTTGGAAAAACGCTCCATTTGATGCCCTGTGAGACCACCAACATCAAAATTACCACGGCGGAGGATTTCTTTATTTTTAAGGCGCTTGTGGACCTGCAGGAAAGCAGGGACATATTTGGATTATAAGGAGGGGAATCCATGTATTTTGAAAAGGTGATCACCGAGGATCTTGAGCGCATCGCCGCCGAGCCCATCCAGTGGGAAAAGCTGCGCGGAAAAACAGTCCTGATTACCGGCGTAGGTGGTATGATAGCTTCCTATATGGCATATACGCTCATGCATCTCAACGACACAAAGAGCCTGGGTGTCCGGATTCTGGGGCTTGTACGCAGCAGGAAAAAAGCACAGGAGCGCTTCGGCGCACTGCTGAGCCGGACAGATTTTGTTCTGATTGAGCAGGACGTCACGCACCCGCTTGCGGTGGACGAGTCCGTGCATTTTGTGATCCACGCCGCAAGCCAGACCGGCCCCGCGCAGTTTACCGAGGATCCGGTGGGCACGATTGCGGCCAACACGACAGGCACGGATCTGATGCTTTCCTTTTCGGTGCGTAAGCAGGCGGAGGGCTTCCTGTTTCTGTCCACAAGGGAGATTTACGGACAGTTTCCGCCGGAGAAACCGTTTGCGGCGGAGGACGAATACGGTGTTTTTGATCCGACACTGGTGCGCTCCTGCTACCCTGAGAGCAAGCGCATGTCGGAGACACTGTGCGCCGCCTATCGGAAGCAGTACGGACTGCCCTGCAAAATTGCCCGCATTGCCCACACTTACGGGCCGGGCATCCTGATCGGCGACGGCCGCGTGGTCGGCGATTTCATCGGGAATGTGCTGCGCGAGGAGGACATTGTCATGCGCAGCGACGGCAGCACGGTGCTGGCACTGACCTATTTGTCCGACACGGTGACCGGGCTCTTTTACGAGTTTTTAAACTTTGAGGATTTTGTCTATAACATTTCAAACGATACGCAGCCGATTACCGTGCGGGAGTTGGCGCAGACACTGTGCGCGCTCTTCCCAGAACGGGGCATCAAGGCGGTTTTTGGGCCATCCGACCCCTCAAAAAAAGCGGGATATCTTGCGCATACCGTTCCGCTTTTGTCGATGGAAAAGGCGCGGAAAGCGGGCTGGGAACCTCGTATTGACGTGCAGGCAGGCATGAGGAGAACGATTGAGTTTGCCGAAAATCGGTAGATCGAGTATTTAATTTAAGATGAGAGGTCGAAATATGAGCAATGCCATAAAATCAGTCGTTCAAAACATAGTTGTTTTGTCGGTTGAAGGGCGTCTATTTAAAACCATTTCGAATGCGATCGGTCTTTTTTTATGAAGGCACGCAGAAGAACCGACAACTGGTTTGCCGAAAAATCCCGCAAAATATTATGCAGGAAAATGGAAATTGATAACAATAAGATTTTCTTTTTCACCTACCAGGGCCGATATGACTGTAATCCCAAATATATAACAGAGCAGATACTCAAAGAAAACTTGCAATATGATTTGGTTTGGGCAATCAGTCCTGATGAACAGGCCAAAGGGGTTGTCGTGCCTGACGGGGTGCGCCTTGTGACGCGGGGAACTTATGAATTTATTTGTGAGGCGGCCAGCGCAAAGGTTTGGGTGGATAATGCGATCAACTTTCCCTGGGAATATATTCAAAAAAAAGAAGGCCAGATTTATTTTCAGACTTGGCATGGTTCGCTGGGGCTCAAACGGATCAACAGTGAGAATGTACGCCTGAAGCGCTGGGTCAAAGCGGCCGCAACGTGCAATAAGGTAACCGATTACTGCTTTTCAAACAGTGCGTTTGAGACAAAAGTATTCCGTGAATCTCATTGGCCGGACGTAAAAATTCTTGAATACGGACACGCCCGAAACGATTTCCTGATCAATCAGGACGAGGAAAACCGCACGAGAATCAAAGCCTATGTCAGGAAGTTTTTCAATATAAAACCCGATGACAAAATTCTATTGTATGCGCCAACCTTTCGGGATGATAAAAGCGATTATTTCAGTATTGATTTCGAGCGTCTGCTCTTGGCTTTTCAGCAGCGTTTTGGTGGCAACTGGCGAATATTAATCCGTCTCCACTTTAAGGAGCGAAAAAAAATAGCACGCTTGCGCATGGGACGTAATATGATTGACGCTACAGATTACCGGGATATTCAGGATCTGTTGGTGACCGCCGACGCAGGCATGACCGACTATTCCAGCTGGATTTGTGATTTTATGCTCACCCGGCGTCCCTGTTTTCTTTTTGCTTCTGATTTGGACAGCTATGAAAATGAACGTGGGTTTTATTATCCGCTTTCCACGACACCGTTTCCTCTGGCCAAGACGAGTCAGAAACTTGTTGAAAATGTGTTGTCCTTTGATGAGAAAAAGTTTCAAAAGGGCGTGGATGCTTTTCTGTCTGACAGAGGCTGTATAGAGGATGGCCATGCGGCGGAGAGAATTGTAGCAAAAATTAAAGAGGTTATGAAGTAAAACAAATTCCCCGGCTTAGCCGGGGAATTTGTTTTACTAGTTACTCGCCGTAATAGGCCATCTTATAAATCTCCGCAATCTCCGAAACCAGCGGATAGCGGGGGTTGGAGCCTGTGCACTGGTCGGAATGGGCGTGCTCAGACAGCGTTTGCAGCTTGCGCAGAAACACAGTCTCATCAATGCCGCACTCCTTGATCGAGGTGGGCATACCCAGCTGCTTTTGCAGCTTGCGAATGGCCTCGATCAGGTTTTTCACGCTCTCCTCGCGGGTCATGCCGCCCAGGCCAATGAATTGCGCCGCCTTGGCGTATTTCTGGTCGGCGATGAAGGTCTCGTATTTGGGGAAGGCGGCGAACTTGGTGGGCTTCTGGGAATTGTATGCGATCACATAGGGAAGAAGGATGGCGTTGGCGCGTCCGTGGGGGATGTTGTACTCTCCGCCCAGCTTGTGCGCCATTGAATGGTTGAGGCCCAGGAAGGCGTTGGTGAAGGCCATGCCGGCGATGCAGGAGGCGTTGTGCATTTTCTCCCGTGCGACAAAGTCCTCCGCACCTTTTTCATAGGCGCGGGGCAGGAAATCAAACACCATATCAATGGCCTGAAGCGCCAGCCCGTCGGTGTAATCGCTCGCCATGACCGAGACATAGGCCTCGAGCGCGTGGGTGAGCACATCCATGCCGGTGTCGGCCGTGGTGGTTTTGGGGAGAGAAAGCACAAACTGCGGGTCGATGATCGCGACGTCAGGACGCAGAGAATAGTCGGCCAACGGGTATTTGATGTTTGCGTTGCGCCGGTCGGTGATGACCGAGAAGGCGGTGACCTCCGAGCCGGTGCCCGAGGTGGTGGGGATGGCGACAAACTGCGCGCGTTTGCCCAGCTTGGGGAACTTGTAGGCGCGCTTGCGGATGTCCATGAACTTGAGCTTGAGCCCGCCGAAGGTGGTGTCGGGGTGCTCATAGAACAGCCACATGCCCTTTGCTGCGTCGATAGCCGAGCCGCCGCCCAGTGCGATGATTACATCGGGCTGGAAATTGTGCATGGCCTCCGCGCCGCGCAGGATGGTCTCCACGTCGGGATCGGGCTCGACGTCGGAGTAGATTTCACTGTGGCAGTAAATCGCGCGCTTGCGCAAATAGTAGAGAATTTTGTCCACATAGCCCAGCTTGACCATGGTGGGATCAGTAACGATAAAGGCGCGCTCAATGCCGTCCATTTTTTCGAGATACTGGATGGAGTCCTGCTCAAAATAAATTTTCGGAGGTATCTTAAACCACTGCATATTGACCCTCCTTTTGGCGAGGCGTTTTTTATTGATCAAATTGACCGAGGAGACGTTGGAGGTGGTGGAGTTATTGCCGTAGGAGCCGCAGCCCAGCGTCAGGGAGGGGGTGTTGGTGTTGTAGATGTCGCCGATCGCGCCCTGGGAGGAGGGGGTGTTGGCGACCACACGGCCCACCTTCATCTCTTCGCTGTAGCGTTCAATCAGCTCTTGGTCGTTCGAGTGAATGACCGCCGAATGTCCCAGGCCGCCGAATTCGAGCATTTTGCGTGCCATCTCAAAGCCCTGCTTGGCGCCGTCTACGACAAAATAGGCCAGAACAGGGGAGAGCTTCTCGCGGGAAAGGGGATAGTCTGCGCCGACGTCCTTCAGACGGGCGATCAGGATTTTGGTTTCCGCCGGAACAGTGACGCCGGATTTTTCAGCAATCCATGCGGCGGATTTCCCCACAACATCGGCGTTGACTGCCTGCTTTTCCGAGTTGATGACATAGGCGGAGACCTTTTTGATCTCATCTTCGTTCAGGAAATAGCAGCTGTTGTCCTTCATGAAGGTCTCAAAGGGCTTCTGAATCTCCTTGTCAACGATGACGGCCTGTTCAGAAGCGCAAATCATGCCGTTGTCAAAGGTCTTGGACAGCATCAGGTCGGTGCAGGCGCGCTCCAGGTTGGCGGTCTTTTCAATGTAGCAGGGCACATTGCCCGGCCCGACGCCGAGAGCGGGCTTGCCCGCGCTGTAGGCCGACTTGACCATGCCCGCGCCGCCGGTGGCGAGGATGAGCGACACGCCGGGATGGTTCATCAGCAGGTTAGTCGCCTCCACGGAGGGCGTCTCAATCCACTGGATGCAGTGCTTTGGTGCGCCAGCCTGAATGGCGGCGTCCAGCATGATGCGCGCGGCCTCCACCGAGCACTGCTGTGCGGAGGGGTGAAAGCCGAAAATGATCGGGTTGCGCGTTTTCTGCGTGATCAGCGACTTGAAGATGGTCGTGGAGGTGGGGTTGGTGACCGGCGTAACGCCCGCAACGACACCCACCGGCTCGGCCACCTCAATGTAGCCCTCCATGTCGTTCTCGTCCACAATGCCCACCGACTTTTCGTTTTTGATTGAATGCCAGATGTTTTCGGTCGCGAACATGTTTTTGACGATTTTGTCCTCATAGACGCCCCGCCCGGTTTCCTCGACAGCGTGCTTGGCCAGATCCATATGATTGTCCAGACCTGCAATGGCCATGGCATGCACAATGGCATCCACCTGCTCCTGGTCATACTTCATATAGACGGCGAGGGCTTGCTGGGCGTTTTCGACCAGTGCATCAATCATTGCTTTGGTGTCAGTCTGAGGCACAGCATTTTTTTCTTTTGCCATATCGCATTCCTCCTAATTTTGATTTGGGCGTATATATTGTTAATTATTTAACAACTAAATTATATACGATGAGATGAGAAAAAACAAGAGATACAATTGTATAACTTATGGTATAAAATGGTCAACTTATGGTGAAAATGACGAGATTCGACCATGTTATCACACTGTCAGTATCTGTTGTTCCGGGTTCGAATATACTAAAACCCGCCGAGCCTTATGAAGTAGGATCGGCGGGCACTTTCAGTTTTCTTGCGGCTCTTCTTGGTTGGTAATCCGGTAGCACAATGTCATAAGGCTGTCGCTCAAGTGGACGTTTTCCATAATAACGTCCTCGTATTTCATGGTCAGATCATAATGGCTGAAATTCCAGAAAAAGCGCAGACCGCATTCATAGAGTGTTTCGGACAGCTCCTCCACCGAATTTTTGGGGAGGCACAGCACGGCGACCGCGGGCTTGTGCTCTTCACAGTAGGCGGGCAGCGCATCGATGTGATGGACAACCATTTGGTTGATTTTGTGCCCGACCACACGCTTGCTGCGGTCAAAAATCGCCCCGAGCTCAAAGCCGCGCTGTTCAAACGACATGTGCGTCGCAACGGCGCGCCCCAGGTTGCCCGCGCCAATGAGAATGGTGCCGTACTTGCTTTCCAGTCCCAGAATCTTCCCGATTTCCGTGTACAGGTATTTCACCAGATATCCGTACCCCTGCTGTCCGAACCCGCCGAAGCAGTTGAGATCCTGACGAATCTGTGAGGCGGTCAGGCCCATTTTCTGTGCGAGCTCACGGGAGGAAATGCGGATGATGCCGTTGCTTTGCAGCTCGGACAGGAATCGGTAATAGCGGGGCAGCCGCCGGATGACCGACATGGAGATGTGTTGATTTTTTGGCATAACTCCTCCATTGGGGCGTAAGCCCGGACATGATTATTTGGCTAGCAGCGCCATGGTTTCCATGACATAGTCGCCGAACTGTGTGACGGTGCAGCCGGTGTCGCGGCCGGTGATGGTGAGCTTTTTCTCTTCATACATGCAGATGTCAAGCGCGCGCTCTAAAAGGTCGGCTTCCTTCTGCTTGCCGATGTGGGAGAGCAGCATGACCGAGGCGCGCAGCATGGAGCAAGGATCGGCGTACTGGCCGCGGCCCTCCTTCATCATGCGGGGGGCGGAGCCGTGAATGGCCTCAAACATCGCGTACCGCTTGCCGAGATTGGCGCTGCCGGCGGTGCCGACGCCACCCTGGAATTCGGCCGCCTCATCGGTCAGGATGTCGCCGTAGAGGTTCGGAAGAATGAACACCTGGAAGTCACGACGGCGCTTCTCGTCAATCAGCTTGGCGGTTGTGATGTCAATGTACCAGTCGTCGGTTGAAATCTCAGGATATTCCTCCGCAATGTTCTGGCACAGCTTGAGGAACTTGCCGTCGGTTGTCTTGACCACGTTGGCCTTTGTGATGATGGATACTTTATTTTTCCCGTTTTTACGGGCGTATTCAAAGGCGAGACGGGCAATGCGTTCGGTGCCCTGGGTGGTGGTGACGGTGAAATCCACCGCGAGGTCGCCGGAGACGTTGACGCCCTGCGAGCCCAGGGTATACGCGCCCTCGGTGTTCTCACGGAAGAAGGTCCAGTCGATGCCCTGCTCAGGCACCTTGACCGGGCGGACGTTGGCAAAAAGGTCAAGCTCTTTTCTCATGGCGACGTTGGCGCTTTCGATGTTCGGCCAGGGATCGCCCGCGCGGGGGGTGGTGGTCGGGCCCTTGAGGATCACGTCGCACTTCTTGAGCTCCTCCAGACAACTGTCCGGAATGGCCTTCATGACCTCAACGCGCTTTTCAATGGTCAGATCCTCAATGGGCTTGAATTCGATCCGTCCGGAAGCGACCTCGTCCTTCAGCAGATACTCGAGGACACGGGCCGACTCATTCGTGATGACCGGGCCGATGCCGTCGCCGCCGCACACGCCGATGATGATTTTATCCAGGCTTGTGAAAACGGTGAATTCGGTGTCCTGCTTCATTTTTTCCACCCGGGCAAGCTGCTCGGTGATGACCTTTTCAAACTGCGCCATCGCGGCGCGCACATTGTCGTTCATATGCATGTCCTCCAAATTTAGTTATTATATTTTTACGCGTTTTCGCGTGTGTAATCCAGCAGTCCGCCTGCCAGCAGGATGTCGCGCTGACGCTGGCTGATCGCGCAGGTCATGATCAGTTCAGTGCCTTTGCTGACATTCTTAACCGTGACGTCCCCGCCGGAGGCAATCGCTGCGCGCAGGGAGGGGATGGACAGTTCGTCCATCTGATCAATGGCGTCATATTCGCCGGGGTTCTTAAACTCAAGCGGCACGATGCCCGCGTTGATGAGATTTGCCTTGTGGATGCGGGCAAAGGATTTGCATAGCACCGCTTTGACGCCCAGATAGAGGGGCACCAGCGCGGCGTGCTCGCGGGAGGAGCCCTGCCCGTAGTTGTTGCCGCCGATCACAAAGCCTTTGCCTTCGGCCTTGCAGCGATCAGGAAATTCCTTGTCGCACACGGCGAAGCAATACTGTGAAAGATAGGGGATGTTGGAACGGTAGGGCAGAATTTTCGCGCCCGCCGGCATGATATGGTCGGTGGTGATGTTGTCGCCCACCTTGAGCAGCGCCTTGGCGGTGATCGCCTCGGCAAGCGGCGCCGTGTCAGGCAGCGGCTTGATGTTGGGGCCGCGCAGCACGGTGACCGACGGCGCATCCGCTTCTGAGGCGGGGGGGACGACCATGTTGTCGTTGATCAGGAAAGCGTCAGGCTGCGCAATTTCCGTCGCGTCGCCCAGGCTGCGCGGATCGGTGAATGCCCCTTCTAGCGCAGCGACAGCAGCGGTTTCCGGGCTGACCAGATAGATCTGCCCGTCGGCCGTACCCGAACGCCCTTCAAAATTCCGGTTGAAGGTGCGCAGCGAGACGCCGCCCGAATTGGGGGATTGTCCCATGCCGATGCAGGGGCCGCAGGCACATTCAAGGATGCGCGCGCCCGCTGCGATCATATCGGCCAGCGCCCCGTTTTGCGCCAGCATGTTAAACACCTGCTTGGAGCCGGGTGCGATGGAGAGGCTGACGTCGGGGTGGACGGTTTTTCCTTTGAGGATGGCCGCGACCTTCATGAGATCCATATAGCTCGAGTTCGTGCACGAGCCGATGGACACCTGATTGACCATTTTGCCCGCCAGTTCGGAGACGGGCTTTATGTTGTCGGGGCTGTGCGGACAGGCGGCCAGCGGTGTGAGTGCGCTCAGGTCGATGTCCACAACCTCGTCGTATACCGCGTCGGGGTCGGAGGAAAGCTCGACCCAGTCGCCCTCGCGGCCCTGCGCTTTCAAAAACGCGCGCGTGATCTCGTCAGAGGGGAAGATAGAGGTGGTGGCGCCCAGCTCGGCGCCCATGTTGGTGATGGTGGCCCGTTCAGGAACAGTCAGCGTTTTGACGCCCTCGCCGGCGTATTCAATGATTTTGCCCACGCCGCCCTTGACGGTCAGGATGCGCAGCACCTCTAAGATGATATCCTTGGCGGCCACCCAGGGGGAGAGCTTCCCGGTCAGGTTAACCCGCACCATCTTGGGCATGGGGATATAATACGCGCCGCCGCCCATGGCGACCGCGACGTCCAGACCGCCCGCACCCATGGCGAGCATGCCGATGCCGCCTCCGGTCGGGGTATGGCTGTCCGAGCCGATCAGCGTCTTGCCCGGAATGCCGAAGCGCTCGAGATGGATCTGATGGCAGATGCCATTGCCCGGACGGGAGAAGTAAATACCGTGCTTGTTGCACACCGTTTGGATATAGCGGTGGTCGTCGGCATTTTCAAAACCGGTTTGCAGCGTGTTGTGGTCGATGTAAGCGACCGATTTCTCGGTTTTCACCCTCGGTACGCCCATGGATTCAAACTCCAGATAGGCCATTGTGCCGGTGGCGTCCTGTGTCAGCGTCTGGTCAATTTTCAGGCCGACGTCCTGTCCGGCGACCATCTCTCCGCTGAGCAGATGGCTTTTTATGATTTTTTGCGCAATCGTATAACCCACGAAACGAAAACCCCCTTCTACACAGCCCGCCTTGGCAGGTGTGTCAATCGATAATACATTATTATGCCTTATATTCTTTACTTTGTCAATGAATTCACCATCTTCCAGTTATAATTATCCAAAAAAGTGAAAAGCAGTTGAAAGCCTCACTTATTTCTCATATAATAGGAGAAAGGACTTCGGGGAGGGATGCAAAGTGGAGACCGTGTTCCGCATAAGCCTCTGCGACTATCATTATCTGATTGGCCTGCTTCCCGACGAAGAGGCGCTGGCCGTCCTGCGGGAGGACGTGCGGGTTTTCGGGGAGACGGCGGAGGTACATATCCGGGGGTTTGGCATTTTGCCGCTCATGGACTGCATGGAGGAACTGCTGTTTGACTACCGCTTCGGCGAGCCGGAGTCCCTTCATGTGGGAGAGCGCCTCCCGTGTCTGTATGACTCTGTTTTTCGTCAAACGGCGCGAGAATGAGACAAACGGACATACAAAAGAAAAAAACCCGCATGGAAGCAAATGCACAAATATGGTATAATTAAAAAGAGTGCTTTTCATCATAAAGCAATAGGGGAGGAATGGGAATGAAACCGGCGATTATTGTTCTCGACCAAATTAAGAACGGAAAATACGACAACAGGTTTGAAGCCCTGTACGGGAAAAACGGCGTCAAGGAAGCCCGGGAGCGCTATACCCGCATTGCGCAGGGGTTTATCCTCGAATTCGGGCGTGAGCGTGAAATCACTTTTTTCAGTGCGCCCGGCCGTACCGAGATCAGCGGCAACCACACCGACCACAACCACGGCAAGGTGCTTGCGGCGGCGGTCAACTTAGACATTGTCGCAGCGGTTTCTCCCAACGACGACATGGTTGTCCGCGTCAAGTCGGAGGGGTACCCCAAGCGGGATGTCATCGCCCTGACCGAGCTTGCGCTTGTGGAGGAGGAAAAGGAAACCTCCGCGTCGCTCATCCGTGGGATCTGCGCCCGTTTGCAGAAGCTTGAATTTACGGTCGGCGGCTTTGATGCATATACCCATTCCAGCGTGCTCAAGGGTTCGGGACTGTCCAGCTCGGCGGCCTTTGAGGTCATTATCGTGACAATCCTGAGCAGCCTCTATAACAAGAATGCCATTGCCCCCGTTCAGTCGGCCATCATTTCACAGTATGCCGAAAATGTCTATTTCGGCAAGCCCTGCGGTTTGATGGATCAGGCCGCCTGTGCGGTTGCGGGCTTTTCCCGTATGGACTTTAACGATCCCGCCGCGCCCATTGTGGAAAAGGTCAGCTTTGATCTCACGAAATATGGCTATGCGCTGTGCATCGTCGATACCGGCGGCAACCACGCTGATCTGACCAGCGAATACGCGGCGATTCCGGTGGAAATGCGGGCGGTTGCTGAAGCGCTGGGCGGAAGCTGCCTGCGGGAGGTGGAAGAGGAAACCTTCCTCAAGCGCATCCACGCCCTGCACGGCAAGGTGTCCGACCGGGCGATCCTGCGCGCTTTGCACTTTTTTAATGACAACCGCCGTGTGGACGAGCAGTTTGAGGCGCTGAAAAAGGGCGACTTTGAAACCTTCAAGCGTTTGGTGATCGAATCGGGGCGCTCCTCGTTTACATACCTGCAAAATGTGTTTGCCTGCATCAGCCCCGATGAACAGGGCCTGTCCCTCGGCCTGGCGCTGTCCGAGGCGCTGCTCGGCGGCCGGGGCGGCGCATGGCGCGTGCACGGCGGCGGCTTTGCCGGTACCATTCAGGCGTACGTGCCTTTTGAGGTTCTGGACGAATACAAAACGGCCGTGGAAGAGGTTTTCGGCGAGGGCCATTGCTATGTGCTGTCGATTCGTGACCAGGGAGGCATTGAGCTGTAATCGGCTGTATAAAAGTACCAACAAAAATCCCATCTCGGCTGTTATAAAGCTGGGATGGGATTTTTTAAAAGTGAAATAAACTGGTTATTTTTCATAGATTTGGGGCGCTCAGAAATTGCGAACTTGTAGTCCTGATGGCTTGAAAAAAATTTCAAAAAAAGGTATGATTAAGACAAACATTTATTGTTTACCAATAAATAAGGGAACGGGGTGAAGGGCTTTGACATCTGAATGTGTGCTCAGTGTCGTGATGACTGCGAACAACATTGAAGGACAGGTTGCTTCTCTGATGAAGTCGGTCAAGCTGCCCTGCTCTCAGGTCGAATACATTTTTGTCGATCGCAGCTCGGATGACCGCACCTTGTTTGAAGCCAGCCGGATCATGGGGTCGCTCGGCGTCAAAAGCATCACCATACAAAACGGTTTCGGCCCGGCGGCGACCGCTTTCAATACAGGGCTGTTCCGTGCGTCGGGACGATATGTTTCTTTTGTCACCCCGCGTGTTTACAATGAACAGGTTGTGGGTCTAACGCGGACAGCGCTGGAGAAGGAAACTGGTTACGACCTTGTCGTGCCCGTGCACCCCGCTCAGCTCGAACAGCCGCAGGAGGTCACCGGTCAGCAGGCGCTGGAGCGGCTGGTTGGCCGAAACGGAGTCCCGCCCTTCGGTTCGGCGCTTTTTTCCCGCGAGTTCCTGCGTCGAAAGGAGCTGTCCCTGACCGACAATCCGCAAATGGCCGGGCTGGGGCTCGAATTAACCATAAAAGCGCTGGCGCAGGCGGGGGTTGTGCTGCTGGTGCCGATGCGCGCCGGAGAAATCGGAATTCGGAAGGAAACGGTAATACGAAACCGGATGGAGTTTTCCTGCTTCATGCGAATCGACGCGGTTTTGCGGGCGATTGACGAGGTCAGACATATGTCCGGGATCCGCCCTGCGATCGTGGAAAAGCTCCTGCGCTACTATATCCCGCAAAAACTTCTGGAATGTATAGATGAGCTGCTTGAATCCGGGCTGAGCTACAGCGCAATTGCGGGTTATATCCACACGCAGGATTATACGCGATTCATGACCCGGCAGAACATCGGCGAGCCGGCGCTGCGCAAGAAGCTGCTTTTGTGGCGGCGGATGCCATGGCTGTATGCCCGACAGCAAAATAGAGAGTATACATAGAAACCGGCGGCCGGCTTTACGGCGCTGCCGGTTTCTTTATAGGTATTTCGTAAGAGATATGGAGGAGAACCAGATGGATGATCAGCGTCACGCCCCATTTTTTTACAAACAGGGGAGCAAAAGGCTTGTATTCTTTATCCACGGCTATTGTGGGAGCCCCTGTCAGTTTATGCCTTGGGTTAAGCTTTTTACAGAGTGGGGATACGACTGTAAAGGTGTGCTTCTGCCCGGGCACGGCACCGGCGCCCGTGAATTTGCGCAGGTAACCGGGGAACAATGGAAAAATCACGTCATACAGGAGCTTGGGACGGTGCGGGGAGACTATGAGGAAATTCTGGTGTTTGGGCATTCCATGGGCGGGACGCTCAGTCTGCTTTTAGCGGCGCAGACGCCGGAGATTTCCGGGGTCATTGCCCTTTGCCCGGCGGCAGGGCTGCATTTTCACCCGGCCATTCTGCGCAAATACTGGGGGCTTGCGTTTGGAAACCCCGCCCGCGACAGCGACCGGCTGCGCGCCGCACGGGAGAGCGCGGGCGTAGTGCTCACGACAATACTCGATGCGCGCTTTCTTACACGCCCGGTGAAGCGGCTGCGCACACTCATTTCTGAATTGTGGGAGTGCGCCGGAGAGGTTCGCTGTCCCGTGCTGCTCATCCGCGCCATGCATGACGAAGTGGTGTCCGGACGCGCGATTGAGAGGCTGGGCGGTGTGATGCCCGATGTGCAAATGCTGCGTATTCCGGGCTCCGATCATGTTTACATGCCGCCGCCTGATCGGGATAGTGTCAACTCAGCGATGAAAAAATTGTGGATAAGGCCTCAAAAGTATGAATTGTTATAAATTTGACAATATATTTTATAAAAAAAGTGCTGACAGAAGCCAATTTATATGCTATACTGCTATTCGAATGGCAAAAAAAGGAGTAAAAAGTGAAATCCATTAACACGATTTTTGTTTCAGACCTGGACGGAACCCTGCTAAACTCACAAAAATTGATTCCGCCCGAAAGTGTAAAAATTCTGGGACCCCGCATTGCACAGGGTCTGCCATTTACCTTTGCCACGGCCCGCAGTGCAGCCACCGTTGGTGAATTTTGCGAGGCGCTCTCGCTTACGTTACCCGTGGTGGTCATGAACGGCGTTTTTATCTATGACTGGCGGGAAAACAGATATTTGCATAAGAATCCGATTCCGCATGACGCCGTCGTACGAGTGACTACTCTGCTCTCAAAATTGGGCATTGAACCCTTTTTCTATTCCCTTGAGGAGGATCGTCATCTGTGCGTCGAGTACACGAGCCTGAGTAACGAAGAGATGAGACGCTTTTATGAGGCGCGCAAAACCGCGGCGTACAAGCGGTTTGAAGCGTGCGAGCGGTTTGAGCCCGTCCCGGAAAAATGCATGGTGTATGTGACCATGATCGACCGGGAAGAAGTTCTGCGCCCGGTGTATGAATGGGTGAGATCCGACCCCGGGCTGAGTGCTTCGCTCTATCGGGACAACTACTCAGACTGCTGGTATCTGGAGATCTATGCGGGAAACGCCGATAAGATGACCGGCGTGCAGTGGCTGAAGGAATATACCGGGGCACAGCGCGTGGTGGCCTTCGGGGACAACTACAACGACATGGCGATGCTGTCGAGTGCTGACGAGAGCTATGTTGTGAAGGAGGCGCCCGAGGACGTCAGGCGTCTTGCTACCGGCACAATCGGGTCACACAATGAAAATGCGGTGGCGCGTTTTATCAAGCAGTATACAGAAGATCAAGACGAGGTGGTGAAACAGTATGGCAAAGGAATCGATCGAAGCCATCAAACAGGCCGAGCAGACTGCGGTCCAGGTTGAACGAATGGCCGCGCAGAAGGCGGAGGAGATCAAAGAGGACGCGCAGAGGCGGGCCAAAGAGCTCATAGAGAAAATCAGCGAGGAGGCGCGCCGAGAGGTGGACAAGAAGCTCGCTCAGGGACACCAGCTGGCCGAGAGTGAATCGTTGAAAGCGCGTGAAGTTGCCAACGAGGAAAAAAAGCGTCTGGCGGCCTATGCCGGAGGGCGCAAAAAGGAAGCCATAAAGGAAATCTTGTCCGAGGTCATCGGATAAGCCGCCTTGTGCGGTGATGGTAAACAAAGGAGGTGTACAAGACCATGGCCAAGCGAGCCATGCTGAAGGTGGACATTTTCGGGCTTAAAAAAGACCGTAAGGCGGTTTTGGAAACCATTCAGCGCATGGGTGTGATTGAAGTGGCTCCCAGAGATCCGAAGTCCAGCGTTTTCAGCAGGACGGACACGGTCCCGATGGTCAGCCAGCTCGAGCGTCACATTCAAAGCACGGACAGCGCTCTGACCGTGCTTGACAGCTATGACAAGGAAAAGACTTCTATGCTCAGTTCTCTCAGCGGGCGTGCGCTCATGAGCGTAGATGACTACGAGCAGTGCTCGTCCGAAAGCGATAAAACACTCAAAATTTGCTTAGAGATCATTGAGCTGGAACGAAAGATCAGCGAAAAAAAGGGTGAAATCGTGCGTGTGGAAAACCAGATCGCCGCACTGGAGCCCTGGAAAACGCTTGATGTGTCACAGCGCTTTAAGGGTACGGGGCAGACCAGGGCATTTATCGGTACTTTCCCCGCCGAGTGGACGCTCGAAGGAATCCTGACAAAGCTGGCAGAGCAGAATGCTGAGTTGCCTGTCCCATATGTGGAAGTGGTCAGCGTGTCCCGCGAGCAGACCTGTGTGTTTATACTGAGCTCTCAGGCTGACGCACCGGCGCTGGAAGAGGAGCTGCGCGGTATGGGGTTCTCCCGGCCGGCAACGCCGTCCAATGTTCCCCCCGCTGAAAAGCTGAAAATGCTGGAAGGCGATGTGAAATGTCTCAAGGAGGAAATCGAGAAGAGCAGAGAGGCCATTGTTGCCTATGCGGACAAGCGCTCCGCACTCAAGATGGAGCGGGATATTCTGGTCATGCGCCGGGACAAGTATGAGGTGATCGCCACGCTCAACCAGAGCCCGAAAACCTTTATGCTGTCCGGCTTTGTGCCTGCCGACTGTGAGGAAGAGCTGAACGGGGCTCTCGCAAAATTTGACTGTGTGGTTGAAACGCGGCCGCCGGGGGCGAAGGAAGAGGTGCCGGTGGCGCTTCGCAACAATCGTTTCAATTCTCCGACCGAGTCAGTGATTGAGATGTACAGTATGCCCTCCAAGACGGACGTCGACCCCGCGTCGGTGATGGCAATCTTCTATTATATATTGTTCGGCATGATGCTGTCCGACGCTGCGTACGGGCTAATCGTTGTAGTTGGGTGCTTTTGGGCGTTACGCAAGTTCAAAAACATGGAGCACGGGATGCGCAGAGCGCTGACCATGTTCATGTATTCGGGCATTGCGACCATTTTCTGGGGCATCATGTTTTCCAGCTATTTTGGGGACATCGTCACCGTTGTCGCCAAAAACTTCTTCCATGCGAACGTAGTAATCCCGCCACTTTGGTTTGCGCCGCTCGATAATCCAATGCTTCTGCTCATGTTCTCCTTTTTGCTGGGCATTGTTCATCTCTTTACCGGTATGGGCGTTGCGCTCTATGAGAAGATCCGGGATAAGCAGTATAAGGATGCCTTTTTGGATGTCGGGCTGTGGATTCTGCTGGTGCTCAGCCTGATCCTATTGTTGCTGACCACCCAGATGTTTGCCGACATTGCACAGCTCGGGTTCATGCTGCCCTCATCCTGGGCGGGGCCGCTGGGGATCATCGCGCTGCTCAGTGCGCTGGGCATCATCCTGTTCGGCGGTCGGGACTCCCGAAATCCCTTCAAACGAATTCTCAAGGGGCTGTATTCCCTCTACAACATCACGGGCTATTTGAGCGACATACTGTCTTATTCGCGTCTGTTGGCGCTCGGACTTGCAACCGGTATCATTGCCTCGGTCATCAACATGATGGCGGCCATGACGGCGGGCATGCCCTACGGCATCGGTGTGATTTTATTTACTGTAATATGCATTGGTGGGCACGCGCTCAATATTGCCATTAACCTGCTGGGCGCCTATGTGCACACCAACCGGTTGCAGTTTGTGGAATTCTTCGGCAAGTTTTATGAGGGCGGCGGACGCACGTTTGCCCCCTTCGCGGTCAAAACAAAATATTATAAATTCAAGGAGGAAGAATAAGTATGGAAAGCTTAGGTATTGTATTTGCACTGTTGGGAGCGGCTCTCGCCGCACTTCTCGCGGGGATCGGGTCAGCGCTAGGCGTTGGCATGGCCGGTGAGGCGGCTGCGGGCGTTGTCACTGAGGACCCCTCCAAATTCGGTAAAGTGCTTCTGTTACAGCTTCTGCCCGGAACACAGGGCATTTATGGACTGCTGACTGCGGTCATGACACTGTCTCAAATCGGTATCCTCGGCGGCAACCCCAAAGTGACGCTTGTAAAAGGGCTTCTGCTGCTGGCTGCCTGCCTGCCCATCGCGATTGTGGGCTGGATTTCGGCCATCAGCCAGGGAAAAACCTCGGTGGCCGGTATCCATATGATTGCGAAAAACCCTGAGCAGAGCGGTAAGGGTATGATTTTCGCTGCCATGGTGGAAACCTACGCGGTGCTTGCGCTGCTGATTTCCATTCTGTCCATCGTCGGTGTCGGCGGGCTGGACATTTAATAGGGAGAACGACATGACAGGCCTTGAAAAAATAATTAAGCAAATTGAATCGGATGCCGAAGCAAAGGCAATGGACGTCCTCGGCAAGGCAAAGGAAGAAGCGGACGCTGTTTTGGACGCCGCGCGTAGGGAGGCCGAAGAGGCTCGCCGTACAATTCTTGAGGACGGCGAGGCGGCCTATTCCAATTTGACGGCGATGTCACAGTCGGCAACAAATCTGGAAATCCGGAAGGAAATGCTCCTCTTCAAGCAGGCCCTGATCGATGAAACCATTAAAGAGGCGCGTGAGTCGCTGTATGCGCTTCCGCTGACCGAATATTTCTCGATTCTCAAAAAGATCATTGTGCGCTATGCCCTGCCCAAAGGGGGCGAGGTCTGCCTGAACGCCGAGGACGCCAAGCGCGTGCCCAAACTGTTTGAGCAGGAAGTAAACGACGCGCTGAGGGAAAAAGGCGGCAAACTAACCCTGTCCGGAGAGACGCGCCCCATCGACGGCGGGTTTGTGCTTCGTTACGGTGGCGTGGAGGAAAACTGTTCGTTTAAAGCCCTGTTTGAGGAGGTGCAGGAGCACCTGCAGGATCGGGTGCAGAGCGTGCTGTTTTCCGGCACCGCCGTATGACACTGTGCCATATGACCGCAAAAAGGAGCGACCTTGAACCATGAAAGATACAAATTTCGTATATGCGGTTTCCCGCGTCCGATCACAGGAGCTGCGGCTGCTCAGCGTGCAGGACTTTGAACAGCTCCTGTCGATGAATTCCGTGGATGCCTGCCTGCGCCTGCTGAGGGACAAGGGCTGGGAAGAGGGGGAATCCGTAGAGGGCATGCTACGTGCGGAGACCGAAAAAACATGGTCCTTTATTACGGAAATCTGTGACGAGCGGGACGTGTTTGACATTTTGTTTTTGCGCAATGATTTTCACAACCTCAAAGCGCAGATCAAATCCACATTGACCGGCGCGCTGGATGAGGGGCTTTTTCTTGAACCCGCCGGTGTGGATCCTGCCCGTATTCGTGAGGCGGTCACCGAGAAGGAATTCGAGACTTTGCCGCCGTATATGGCGGCAGCGGCGAAAGAGGCTTTTGACGTACTGCTCAGCACACGCGACGGTCAGCTGTGTGACGTGATCCTAGATCGCGCGCAGATGGAGGCGGTCGCGCGCTTCGGCAGGGAGTCGGACTCTCGGTTCGTGGACGGATATGCTCAGCTGTATGTGGCGCTTTCCGACATTAAGATTGCTGTCCGCGCACAGATGACGGGCAAGACGCACGCCTTTTTGGAGCGCGCCCTGGCGCCCTGTGACCTGGTGGACGTGTCCAGATTGGCCACTGCCGCCACGGGCAGCCGGGACGGACTGCTTGAGGTTCTTGCACACTCCTCGTTTTCACAAGCGGCCGAGACATTTCGTGAGTCGCCGTCGGCGTTTGAAAAGTGGTGCGACGACAAAATCATTGACTATATACTGTCTGCGCGGTATATGCCCTTCGGGGTGGAGCCGCTATTTGCGTACATCCTCGCCCGGGAAAACGAGATCAAAATGATGCGCATTGTGCTGTCGGGCGTGTACAATGACCTTCCCAAACAATCCATTCGAGAGAGGCTGAGGGATCTGTATGTATAAAATCGGCGTGATCGGCGACCGTGACAGCGTATATGGATTTGCCGCGCTCGGGCTGGATATCTTCCCGGTGAAGGACAGTGCGGAGGCGGCTTCCCGCCTGCATCGCATGGCGGAAAACGAGTACGCCGTGATCTACATCACCGAGGCGGCGGCAACCGAGCTGGAACGGGACATTGACAGGTACCGGGCGTCGCGCCTGCCCGCGATCATTCTGATTCCGGGCATCTACGGCAACACCGGCAAGGGCATGTCAAGCGTGCGGAAGTCGGTGGAGCAGGCGGTCGGTTCAGACATTATCTTTGGCGGGCAGGGGTAGGCGCCCCGCCTGATTTGATATGCGATAAAATCAGTAAAGCAGGTGACGAAGGAAATGAGCAAGGGTACCATCACCAAAGTGGCCGGGCCGCTTGTCATCGCCGAGGGCATGAGGGACGCCAACATGTTTGACGTCGTGCGCGTCAGCGACGAGCGTCTGATCGGAGAGATCATTGAAATGCACGGCGACCGGGCCTCCATTCAGGTGTATGAAGAAACCTCGGGCCTCGGTCCGGGCGAACCGGTGGAATCGACTGGCGCGCCGCTGAGCGTTGAGCTTGGCCCGGGTCTGATCAGAAGTATATTTGACGGCATCCAGCGTCCGCTGGAGGAGATCATGCGCCGCACGGGGCAGAACCTCAAGCGGGGCGTGGAAGTGCCGTCGCTCTCCAGAGAGAAAAAGTGGCATTTTGTACCCGCGATGCAGAAGGGGCAGAAGGTATGCGGCGGCGACATTCTGGGCACCGTCCAGGAGACCGCAATTGTCAGCCACAAGATTATGGCGCCTGCCGGAGTTGTCGGGACACTCAAGACGATTAATGAGGGCGACTACACGGTGGAGGACACCGTGGGCGTCATTGAAACCGAAAACGGGGGCACACAGAACGTGACCCTCATGCAGAAGTGGCCTGTGCGCGTGGGGCGCCCCTATAAACAGAAGCTGTCGCCCGACCGTCCGCTGATCACCGGTCAGCGCAACGTTGATGCGATGTTTCCGATTGCGTTGGGCGGCGTCGCAGCCATCCCCGGCCCGTTCGGAAGCGGCAAGACGGTTGTCCAGCATCAGCTGGCAAAATGGGCCGAGGCGGACATCGTCGTATATATCGGCTGCGGTGAACGCGGCAACGAAATGACCGATGTGCTCAACGAATTCCCCGAGCTCAAGGATCCCAAGACGGGTCATTCCCTGATGGAGCGCACCGTGCTGATCGCCAACACCTCCGACATGCCGGTTGCGGCGCGTGAGGCCTCGATCTACACCGGCATCACCATCGCGGAGTACTTCCGCGACATGGGTTATTCGGTCGCTCTGATGGCCGACTCCACCTCACGGTGGGCGGAGGCGCTGCGCGAAATGTCGGGGCGCCTGGAGGAGATGCCCGGCGAGGAGGGCTATCCGGCCTACCTGGCCAGCCGTCTGGCGCAGTTCTATGAGCGCGCGGGACGTGTGATCACGATTGGCTCGGACGGACGCGAGGGCGCACTGAGCGTCATCGGCGCGGTTTCCCCGCCCGGCGGCGACATCTCCGAGCCGGTTTCCCAGGCCACCCTGCGCATTGTGAAGGTGTTCTGGAGCCTTGATTCCGGCCTTGCCTACAAACGTCATTTTCCCGCCATCAACTGGCTTTCGAGCTATTCGCTCTATTCGGACAGCCTGGGTCATTGGTTTGACCAAAATATACACGACGACTGGACAAAATTCCGCGGACGAATCCTAAGCCTTTTGCAGGACGAGTCGGAACTTGAAGAGATTGTCAAGCTGGTCGGTATGGACGCGCTTTCGGCGCCTGACCGCCTCAAGCTGGAAGCGGCGCGCTCCATCCGCGAGGACTTCCTGCAGCAGGACGCCTTCCACGAGGATGACACCTACGCGCCGCCCGAAAAGCAGTGCTATATGATGCAGCTGGTGCTGGCTTATTATGACTACGCGGCACAGGCGCTTGAAAAGGGCGTGGACATCGAGAAGCTGGTCAAGCTGGAGGTGCGCGAGAAGATCGGACGGTTTAAATACCATCCGTCCGAGAGCATCGTCCAGGAATACAACGACATTGTCAAGGCGCTGATGCAGGAGATCGAGAACGTGTCGGCAAAGGAGGACTTCTGATATGCCAAAAGAATATCGTACCATAAAAGAAGTCGCCGGGCCGCTGATGCTCGTCGAGGGCGTGGAAAACGTCAAGTACAACGAGCTGGGTGAGATTGAGCTGTTCAGCGGAGAGCGACGGCGCTGCAAAGTTCTCGAAATTGACGGCGGAAACGCGCTGGTACAGTTGTTTGAGTCGTCGGCCGGCATTAACCTGGGCAACAGCAAGGTGCGTTTTCTGGGGCGCAGTATGGAGCTCGGGGTTTCGGAGGACATGCTCAGCCGCGTGTTTGACGGACTGGGACGCCCCATTGACGGCGGGCCGGATATCCTGCCCGATAAGCGTATTGACATCAACGGCATGCCTATGAACCCGGCGGCGCGCGACTACCCGTCCGAGTTTATCCAGACCGGAATCTCGGCCATCGACGGCCTCAACACGCTGGTGCGCGGACAGAAGCTGCCGATTTTCTCGGCGTCCGGCCTGCCGCACGCCAACCTTGCCGCGCAGATCGCACGGCAGTCCAAGGTGCGCGGCACCTCTGAGCCCTTTGCGGTGGTCTTTGCCGCCATGGGCATCACGTTTGAAGAGTCCAACTTTTTCATTGAAAGCTTCCGTGAAACCGGCGCGATTGACCGCACGGTCATGTTCGTCAATCTGGCGAACGACCCTGCCATCGAGCGTATATCCACCCCGCGCATGGCGCTGACCGCGGCGGAATATCTCGCGTTTGAGAAAAACATGCACGTGCTGGTCATCATGACCGACATCACGAACTACGCCGACGCGCTGCGTGAGGTTTCGGCCGCCCGTAAAGAGGTGCCCGGACGGCGCGGGTATCCCGGCTATATGTACACCGACCTGGCGTCGCTTTATGAGCGCGCCGGACGTCTCAAGGGCAAGCCGGGTTCGATTACAATGATCCCGATCCTCACCATGCCCGAGGACGACAAAACCCACCCGATCCCCGACCTGACTGGATACATCACCGAAGGACAGATCATTTTGAGCCGCGAGCTTTACCGCAAAGGCGTGACCCCCCCGGTGGACGTGCTCCCGTCACTGTCCCGTCTCAAGGACAAGGGAATCGGCAAGGGCAAGACCCGTGCCGACCATTCGGGAACCATGAACCAGCTGTTTGCCGCCTACGCGCGCGGCAAGGACTGTAAAGAGCTCATGGTCATTCTGGGCGAAGCGGCACTGACCGACATTGACAAGCTGTACGCTCGGTTTTCCGACGCGTTTGAGGAGGAATACGTCTCCCAGGGGTATCACGCCAACCGCGACATTGAGCAGACGCTGGCGGTGGGCTGGAAGCTCCTGTCAATCCTTCCGCGCAGTGAGCTCAAGAGAATCCGCGACGAGTTCCTAGATGAGTATTACTATCAATAAGGCTCTGAGATTTACTCGAAAGGGGGGACGCTTTCTTGGCATCAACCACAGTCAATCCAACCCGGATGGAGCTGACCAAGCTCAAACGAAAGCTTGTCACCGCACGGCGCGGACATAAGCTTCTCAAGGATAAGCGCGACGAGCTGATGCGCCGGTTCCTCGACCTGGTGCGGGAAAATAAAGCGCTGCGCGAAAAGGTGGAGGCGGCTATCATTGCCGCCAATAAGAGCTTTGCGCTGGCGCGTGCCGGCATGCAGGATGAGGTGCTCGGCACCGCGTTGCTGGCGCCCAAGCAGGAGATTTCACTTGAGGCGGGCAGCAAAAACGTCATGAGCGTGGAAATCCCGGTTTTTGACATCAAAACCCGCACGCCCGACCCCAATGACATCTATTCCTACGGCTTTGCCTTCACCTCAATGGATCTGGACGCGGCCATTCTGGAGCTTTCGGAGATTTTGCCCGACATGCTGCGTCTGAGCGAATGCGAAAAGTCCTGTCAGCTTCTTGCGGAGGAAATTGAAAAGACACGCCGGAGAGTTAATGCGCTTGAGCATGTGATGATTCCCGATATGATCCAAAAGATCAAATTTATCTCCATGAAGCTGGACGAAAACGAACGCAGCACCCAAATCCGCCTGATGAAGGTCAAGGAAATGATGATTCAGGCCAGCATGAAGGAAAAAGCGCAGTCGTAGACTGCGTAAATAAAAAATGGAGGACAAAACTATGAACAACGTAAAAAAATATGTGGCGGAATGTATCGGTACCCTGGTGCTTGTCTTTATGGGCTGCGGCAGCGCCGTGTTTCTCGGCTGTGCCCCGGAGGGCGGTCACCTCGCGGTTGCCCTGGCGTTTGGCTTGTCTATTGTCGCGATGGCCTATGTGATCGGGAACATTTCCGGCTGTCACATCAACCCGGCGGTCTCGCTGGCAATGCTTCTGAGCAAGAAGCTGAGCTTTCTTGATTTCATCGGCTATGTGATTGCACAGGTGGTCGGCGCGGTCGCGGGCGCGGGTCTGCTCAAGCTTCTTGTGGGCTTTGGCCTGACCGACCAGACCGGCGCGCTCGGCGCCAACGGCATTGCGAATGCGGGCGGCACTGCCGGCGCAATCCTTGTGGAGGTTATCCTGACTTTCATCTTTATCTTCACCATTCTGGGCGTAACCTCTGATGAGGGCAAGGGCAGCGTGGCCGGAATCGTGATCGGCCTGACCCTGACCTTCGTGCACATCGTCGGGATCCCGCTGACCGGCACCTCGGTCAACCCAGCTCGCAGCATCGGCCCGGCGCTTCTGGCTGGCGGCGACGCGCTGGGAAATGTGTGGGTATTCATTCTGGCGCCGCTGGTGGGCGCCGCACTTGCAGCGGTCGTGTTTATGTTTATAAAAAACCGCAAGAAGGCATAAACGATACAAACCCCAGCCGAAAGACAAATTTGTCTTTCGGCTGGGGTTTTATTGAATGTGCGTTTAAATATTGTATGATCAATATTTATATGAGTGGAGATGCAAAGATGAAGTTAGTTGACAGATCTATGAAAATGTTCGAGTATTCGAAAATTCTATATGAAGAGTTAAATAAGTATAATATTTTTTATATTGTTGAAAATAATGATGATACTATTGAAATATGGTTTGATAAAGAAGCAAATTTTGGATGTATTATCGATTGTCTTTCTCTTCATGTAACACATTTAGATGGATCAGTCCTTTTTAATCTTGATGAAGGTTGGGAAACGGACATTGCTATAATTCCATATGTTATGAAGCATATTTTGAGAATTATGTCTTATGATTTATATCAAATTGAAACATATAGATTTAAAAAGCGGTGTTCAGTTACCCAATATTTATTAGTTGATAATGAAAGAATACCCTGTTCTAGTTTTACAATAATGCATATATTATTCTTTATTCCCTTGTTAAAAAAACAAAGAATAGAGAAACATTACAGATACAATAAATCATTAAAAAAGCTGAGGTTTATTAATGAATAATTTTATCACAGTATAAGCATAATATTAAGAAAAAGGTCGGAAGAATTATTACATTCTTCCGACCTTCCTTATTGCGTGTTAGAAGAGGAGGAGGCGGTTTTGTCCGCCGACACGACAATGTCAACAATGGACTCGGCCTGGAGCTCAGCGCCCTCCTGCAGGCTGCGATAGCGGATGACACAACCGGCGGGAACCGAGTCGCTCGCCTCATAAGTTACGGTGCCGCATTCAAAGCCCGCTTCAGCGATGGCGATGCGGGCGTCATCGAGGATTTTCCCGGCAATTTTGGGCAGCTTCGGCGTGGGCGTCCCCTTGCTGATAACCACGGCGATCACCTCGCCGGTATAGGCCATGCTGTCCGAGGCAGGGAACTGCTCCATGATCTCGCCCACCTTGACCTCGTCGCTGTAATCCCGGCGGCTCAACAGAATCTTAAAGTCGGAGAACGCCTCATTGCTTAGCACTTCACTGAGTGTTTTTCCCTTGAGATCGGGAACCGTGACCAAAGATCCGGTGGGGGGAGCGATTGAGGCGGCGCCCGATGCAGCAGAATCGGGGGCAGAGGAGGGCTGCACAGAGGAGAGAGTGCTCTCCGTGCTTGTCACACCCGATTCAACGCCCTCAGGATTTCCTGTGTTTGAAAAATAGGCGATGCCCACGACAGTCAGAATGATCAGAGAAACCACAGCGGAAATGATCCCGTAAACCGTGCTGGGCAGTTGTTTTTTTCGTTTTCGGTTCCGGTCAGGCGGGTCTATTTGATCGCCATAGGGCGCACGGCGGGGCGGTCCGGGCATGCGCTCTGCCATATGAGGCGTCCCGTTCATGGAGATGTTTGGTGCACCCGAAAGCTCGTCGCGCAGACGCTCAAAGGTTTGCGTGCGCTTGAGCTGGAACACCATCAGGCCGTTGGCCAGCGCGGTGACCACATGCTGAGGAAGCTGACGGAGGACGCTGGTCGGGATAAGCAGGCGTCCGTCGTTGGCCCGGCGGTTGGCGTCCAGGGGCAGCTTGCCGGTCAGGGCAAAAAACAGACTGGCGCAGAATCCGTAGATGTCGGTCGTTTCACTGACCGGTTCATTGTTGGAGTATTGCTCGACCGCGGCGCAGCCGTCCAGCAGCTCAGGCTTGAGTCCGAGCCCAACCCGGCGCACAGCGGGAATTCCAAAGCCGGTTAGTTTCATTTTCCCGTTGGTCAGAATCAGCAGGTTGTCGGGGGTGATAGCGAGGTGATTGACGCCGCTTGCAGCCATAGCACCCAGTGCCGACAGAATGGGCAAAAACAGCGGCCGGGCAACCGACCAGGAAATCTGGCCGCCGTTGTTTTCCACAAACTCGCGCAGGGTAATGGTTTCCGGCAGCTCGGAGATTGTGTAGGCGGTGCCGTTTTCCTCGAAGATATCATAAATCGGGATGATGGCGGCCACCTCCCGCATACGGGCGATGGCGCGGTGATATTCCAAAAAAGAGGCGTACAGCCGACGGAAGGTGCGTTCGTGTCCAGGCGCGACCGAAATCACCGGGTGGTCCCCCTCGCGCAGGGCAATCCCGTCGGGGAGAAACTCCTTGATCATGACGATGGTGTCGTTTGTCATGTCACAGCCGATGTAGGAAATGCTTTCGGTGTTGGAGTGCAGCTCCAGTCCCACGACATACCGCTGTGACAGGACGTGGCGGGCGGGGAGCAGAGGCAGCTTTTGTATGGTGTCCTGCCGTGAGCCGCAGGCCGGGCAAACCTCTTGGCCCTGACAGTCCTCCATGCAGGCGATGCAGTATCGATTCAGTTCTCTCATGAAATCCACTCCATTTTATTCTAAATCAGGCATCCTGTAGAACAATCTGATATTTTTTCGTATCTATATCTTATATAGTATACATGAATTATTGTACAAAAATCAAGTGGCTAATCAAAGTTGAGATTGTTTTGTAACTTCTTGTATTACAAAGCAAAATATATAATTTGAACACGCAAAAAGGCAACATTTAGCACAAAATTAGGAATTGTAAAGAACCCTGCAACCTGTTATAATAGTAAAAACACATCGAAAGGGGTGGAGAGTATGAACCTGCAAGGAAAGCTGGTGATCCTGTGCGGCCATTACGGCACGGGAAAAACCAATTTTACCCTCAACCTCGCGCGCGACCTGCGTCAAACGGGGCAGGTGACCGTGGTCGATCTGGATGTTGTCAACCCCTACTTCCGTTCGTCCGACTATAAAGCCCTGCTTGACCAGTGGGACGTGAAGCTTCTCGCGCCGCGCTTTGCCCGCAGCAATGTCGACCTGCCCGCCCTTCCGCCCGAGATTTTCTCCGCCTTTGACAGCGTCGGCGGCACCGTGATGGTGGACGCCGGGGGGGACGATGCGGGGGCGACCGTGCTGGGCCGCATGTCCGACCGAATCCGGGCGCACGGCTACGAAATGCTGTATGTCATCAACAAATACCGCCCTATGGCGGAAAAGCCCGAACAGGCGGGCGAGCTGCTCAGGGAAATCGAAACAGCGTCGCGCCTGAAAGCCACAGGGCTTGTCAACAATTCCCATTTGGGTGCGCACACGACCGAACAGAATGTCCTGGACGCCGCAGAATATGCGCGCGAAACATCCGAATTACTCGGACTGCCGCTTATGGCGACTGCTGTACCGAAAGCGCTGGAACCGAAGCTCAGAGACAGGGTGGATCGCGTTTACCCGGTCGATGTGCTGGTGACCACGCCGTGGGCGCAGTCTCTTTAAAATATGTCAAAGCGATTCAATTAACAGGAGGGTTTTACTTGCCGAAAATCATTGTAAATGAAGACGTCTGCAAAGGCTGCGGACTGTGCGCGAATGCGTGTCCGCGCAAAATTATTGAACTGGCCAAAGAAAAAATTAACAACAAAGGCTATCACCCGGCCGAGCTTCTCGATGAAGAGAAATGCACCGGCTGCGCGTCCTGCGCGGTGATGTGCCCTGATGTTGCCATCATTGTGGAAAGGTAGTGAATTTTTTGTCTGAGAAAATACTGATGAAGGGGAATGAAGCGCTGGCCGAGGCCGCCATTCAGGCGGGCTGCAGGCACTTCTTCGGATACCCCATCACCCCGCAGACCGAGCTTGCGGCGTACATGTCCAAGCGCATGCCCAAGGTGGGCGGTACATACTTACAGGCCGAGTCGGAGATTGCCGCCGCCAATATGGTACTGGGCGCTGCTTCGGCCGGCGTGCGTGCGATGACCTCGTCGTCCTCGCCCGGCATTTCGCTCAAGACCGAGGCGATTTCCTACATGGCAGGCTCTGACCTGCCCTGTCTCATCATCAACATTCAGCGCGGCGGCCCTGGCCTCGGCGGAATCCAGCCCTCGCAGGCCGACTACTGGCAGGCGACCAAGGGCACCGGACATGGCGACTTCCAGATTCTCGTTTTCGCGCCGAACACGGTGCAGGAGATGGTGGACACGGTGGCGCTTGCGTTTGATCTGGCCGACCAGTACCGCACGCCCGCGATGATTCTGGCCGACGGTATGCTCGGACAGATGATGGAGCCGGTGGAGATGAGCCAAAAGTCGGTCGACGCGCTGCCTGAAAAGACCTGGGCGGCCTCCGGACACGGCGGCAAACGTCCCAAGAATATTATTAACTCCCTTTACATTGAGGCGGAGAATCTGGAATCTCTGGTGCGCGCCCGTTATGAGCGCTACAGAACCATTGAGAAGCAGGAACAGCGTGCGGAAACCTATCTGACTGAGGACGCCGACATTGTGCTGGTGGCCTACGGCGCGTCATCCCGCATTGCGCGCAGCGCGGTCAACGCCGCCCGTCAGGAAGGCATTAAGGCGGGGCTGATCCGTCCGATTACGCTGTGGCCCTTCCCGAAGGATGTCCTGAGAGAAACCGCAAAAACCGCACAGGCCTTCCTGTGCGTGGAAATGAGCATGGGTCAGATGGTCGACGACGTCAGGCTCGCGATTGAATGTGTCCGTCCGGTGGAATTCTATGGCCGTACCGGCGGCGTCATCCCCTCTCCGGGTGAGGTGCTCGGAGAGATCAAGCGCATGGCAGGAGGTATAAAATAATGGCGATAGTCTTTGAAAAACCCAAAGCGCTTGCCGATGTGCCCTTTCACTATTGTCCGGGCTGTACCCACGGCATTGTGCACCGGCTGATTGCGGAGGCGCTCGACGAGCTTCAGGCGGAGGGCAGGACGGTCGGCGTTGCGCCGGTCGGCTGCTCGGTGTTCAACTACAATTATTTCAACTGTGATATGATTCAGGCGCCCCACGGCCGTGCGCCGGCGGTGGCGACCGGCGTCAAGCGCGCCCGCCCCGACAACATCGTTTTTGCCTATCAGGGAGACGGCGACCTCGCGGCAATCGGCACCGCCGAGACCATTCACGCGGCCACCCGCGGGGAAAACATCACGGTGATCTTTATTAACAATGCCATTTACGGCATGACCGGCGGACAGATGGCGCCGACCTCTCTGCCCGGACAGGTCACACAGACCACGCCCTACGGCCGTGACGTCAAGACGGCGGGCAATCCCATCCGCGTGTGCGAGATGCTGGCGACGCTCGACGGCGTGACGCTGGCGCAGCGCGTGTCGGTCGATTCGGTCAAAAATGTCTATGCCGCGAAAAAGGCAATCAAAAAGGCGTTTGAGATCCAGAACAACGGGGAGGGGTACTCGATTATCGAGGTGCTGTCCACCTGCCCGACCAACTGGGGCCTGACGCCGGTGGAGTCGCTCGACTGGCTGAGAAACAACTTGATGCCCTACTATCCGCTGGGTGTGTTCAAGGATACAAGCGGAAAGGAGGCGTCCAAATGAGTGAATATAACATGTTGTTTGCCGGCTTCGGCGGACAGGGCGTCCTCTTCGCCGGCAAGGTGCTGGCCTACGCGGGCCTGATCGATGGACGTGAGGTGTCCTGGCTGCCCTCTTACGGCCCTGAAATGCGCGGCGGCACCGCCAATTGCAGTGTCTGCGTTGCCGACCATGCGATCGGTTCCCCGCAGGTGCTCACGCCCGACGTATTTGTTGCGATGAACCTGCCCTCCTATGACAAGTTCATCGATGCGGTTGTTCCGGGCGGCGTTGTCATTGTGGACAGCCACCTGATCAGCAAAAAAGTGGAGCGTACCGATGTCAAGGCCTTTTACGTGCCCGCGTCCAAGCTCGCTGAGGAGGAAAACCTCCAAAGCCTTGCCAACATCATTCTCGTGGGCAAGGTGGTCAAGGAAACAGGCGTGTGTTCCATGGAGACGCTGGAACAATCCATTGCGAAATGTGTACCGGCGCGCAAGGCGCATCTGGTGGAAGCCAACCTGCGCGCACTGAAACTGGGCATGAGTTATTAGAAATTAAATGTTAAAGGGGCTGTCCGCGGACAGTCCCTTTTCTCAAAGGAGGAATACGGGATGAACACAGCCGCGGCGATACTGGTGTGCGCGGGGGCGTCCACCCGGATGGGCGGCGGGTTGTCAAAAACCCTTTTGCCGCTTCTGGGACAGCCGGTGATTGTGCACACGCTGACCGCGTTTTTAAGCGCCGGAAGCATTTCGGAGATCATTTTAGTCGTGCGGCCGGAGGACAAGGGAGAGGTCATGCTCCTGACCGGGGGGCTGGACTGCGGGCAAAAGCCTGTGCGCATCGTGGAGGGGGGCGAAACCCGCCAGCAATCGGTGAAAAACGGGGCGGACGCGGTGTCGGGGAAGGCTTCTTTCCTGGCCATCCACGACGGCGCACGCCCGCTGATTACGCCCGGGCAGATCGACGGCATCGTGCGCTGTGCCGCTGAGAAGGGCGCCGCGACAATGGCGGTGCGGGTCAAGGACACGATCAAGGCCGCGGACGGCCGCGGTCAGGTTGTCTCGACGCCCGACCGTTCGGCGCTCTGGGCCATCCAGACGCCGCAGGTCTTTGACCGGACGCTTTATCAGCACTGCGCTGCGCTGGCTAAAGCGGAGTACACCGACGACTGCCAGCTTTTTGAGCAGGCCGGGTATCCGGTTACCCTCTTTGAGGGCAGCTACCGCAACCTGAAAATCACCACGCCCGAGGATATTGTGATGGCGGAGAGCCTCCTTTCGGGCACGACGGCAGAAAAGAGGGGGGAGAGCATGCGTATTGGACACGGCTATGACGTACATCGGCTTGTGGAGGGACGGCGGCTGATTTTAGGCGGCGTGGAGATTCCGTATGAGAAGGGGCTTCTGGGTCATTCGGACGCCGACGTGCTTGCCCACGCGGTTTCAGATGCGCTGCTGGGCGCGGCGGGGCTGGGCGACATCGGAAAGCTGTTTCCCGACACCGAAGAGGCGTACAAGGATGCCGACAGCCTTGTGCTGCTTTCGCGGGTGTGCGGGGCGGTGCGGGAAAAGGGATATTCGGTTTCAAACATTGACGCGACCGTGGCCGCACAGCGCCCCAAACTCAGTCCGTATATCCCCGAGATGCGCGCCCGCATCGCACAGGCGGCCGGGCTTTCAGAGGAGCGCATCAACATCAAGGCAACCACAGAAGAAGGCCTTGGCTTTACCGGCCGGGGCGAGGGGATTTCAGCCCATGCGGTTTGCTTGATTTTCTGAAAACAGAGAAAAATTCACACAGAACCTATGGCCTGTCCATCGCATACTCTGTAATAGTAACTTACAGAAGGGGTGATAAATATATGGGCAGGTCTTTGCTGATGGTGAGCTCAATCACGTTTGCAATGAAAGGAAAAGACCTTTTAAATAGAATGGGCTACAAAGCCTCAATCGAACGCATACCGCGGCGCAGTGTCGATGTGGGATGCATGTACGGCATCGCCGTGGACGAGGATCCCTACTACGCGAAAATCCAGCTGGAAAGCTCCGGCATTCGTGTCCTCGAGATTTTTGAGGAGGCGTATGATGATCTATTTTGACAATGCCGCGACCAGCTATCCCAAACCGCCCGAGGTACGCCGCGCCGTGGAGTCGGCCCTGAGTAGCTTTGGCGCCAATCCCGGACGGGGCGGGCATGCAATGTCGCTGGCCACTTCACAGGAAATCTATCAGTGCCGCCTCCTTCTGGCCGAGGAGATGGGGCTGTTTGAACCGGAAAAGGTTGTTTTTACCCACAATTGCACCACGGCGGTCAATATGGCAATGAAGGGGTTCCTGCGCCGGGGGGATCATGTGATCATCTCCTGTCTGGAGCACAATGCGGTTGCCCGGACGGTTTGCCGTCTGAGTGAGCAGGGGGTGGAATATTCCATTGCCGGTGTGCTGGAGGGCGACACGGAAACCACGCTGAGAAGCTTTGAAGCCCTGATCTGCCCCCACACAAAGCTGATCGTCATCACCCACGCGTCCAACGTATTCGGCATCACACTGCCTGTGCGGGAGATCGCCCGGATGGCGAAGGGCTACGGTGTGCTCACCCTGTTGGACGGCGCGCAGACGGGCGGTGTTTTACCTATCCACATGAAGGAGATGGACATCGCCTTCCTCGCGCTGGCCGGGCACAAGGGCTTTTACGCTCCCATGGGTATCGGCGCGCTGCTGCTCAATTACGATGGTGCGCTCCAGAGCTTTTATGAGGGCGGGACGGGCAGCGATTCCACGAATTTCCGCCAGCCGGGCATACTGCCCGACCGTTTTGAAAGCGGCACGCCCAACGTACCGGGCATCTGCGGCTTGCGCGCCGGCATTGAAGTTGTCCGTGCGCGGGGGCGGGATAAAACCCTGACCCATGAGATCGGGCTTCTGCAGAGGTTCTACGACCGGCTGCGCGACATGAAAGGGATCACGCTCTATACGGCGCGTCCTGAAATCGGGCGCTGTGCACCCGTGCTCTCCTTCACCGTTTGGGGGATGGAAAGTGAACAGGTCGCGCGGGAGCTCGACCGGTGTGACATCGCGGTGCGTGCGGGACTGCACTGTGCGCCGCTCGCCCATGCCTCGATGGGTACTCTGGAGACCGGGACCGTGCGCATTGCGCCCTCTTTCCACAATACAGCCGAAGAAGTCGATGTGTTTTTGAACTGTTTACAAAAAATCACAGAAAAAGCAAATAATACGCCTTGAATTCCCTCAAATGTATGATACAATAAAATGAACGATATTTTCCCGGAAGGACGTAGAACATGGGGCAATTTTTTACCGAGCTATGGGAACAGATCCTGTCCTTTTTAAAAATATTTTTTCTTCAAAATCCCATTCCGCACATCATCGATGTACTTGTTGTTGCCTTTTTGATTTATAAGTTGATCCAGCTCGTGCGCGAGACCCGGGCGGAACAGCTTGTCAAGGGCTTTGTCTTTTTGGCCATTTTCTACGGCGTGGCGCTAATTCTCAATCTTCAGCTTCTGATCGGCCTGGTGACACAGATCTTCCAGTTCGGTATCATTGCGCTGCTGGTTGTCTTTCAGCCTGAACTGCGCCGGGCGCTTGAGCAGGTGGGGCGAAGTCAATTCCGCTTTTTCGGGCTGTTCAGCGGAACGCGCAAAATGGCTGAGGAGGACCAGAAACGGATGCTCGGTGCGATTGAAGCGGTGTCTGAGGCCTGTTTACAGCTGAAAAGGCAGAAGATGGGCGCGCTGATCGTGTTTGAACGGAAATCCAGAATTTCCGACGTCATTGATACGGGAACGTCCATTAAGGCGGAAACGACGCCTGAGCTTTTGCTCAACCTCTTTTTCAACAAGGCGCCCCTGCATGACGGCGCAGTGATTATCCGTGACTTTAAGATTTTCGCAGCGGGATGTATTCTTCCGCTCAGCCATGAAGCGGGCATCACCTCCGACCTGGGGACGCGCCACCGCGCAGCCCTTGGCATGAGCGAGGATTCAGACGCGATCGTCGTGGTGGTGTCAGAGGAAACCGGCGCGGTTTCCATTGCCCGAAATGGGATTCTGACCCGCAACTTTACGGCGGCTACACTCAAAGCCACCCTGCAAAAGCTATTGATTCCCGAAGAAGAAGAAGGAAAAATCATGCCGAACATAAAAAGCATCATTCTGCCATCAAAAAGGAAGAGTAAAAATGAGCAAACAGAAACAAAAAAGGACAATAGAAAATGAGTCGGAAAGCAAAGCGGCGGTAAAGACTGAAACGGAGGAAAAGAAGCTTCCTTTTTACCGTCGGCTCAATGAATATTTCAGCCTACAGCGCATTTTCCAGAGCAACCGCACCATCATGGTATTGTCGGTGATTATTGCGCTCGCGCTCTGGATCACGGTTGTGGCGCTGGACACCAACAAGGAGAAAACCCGCACCATCCACAACGTGCCGGTTCAGGTTGAATTGGGCACGGATACGGAGGAAACCCTCGGACTCAACGCCTTTGGCGTGGAGGATCTCAAGGTAACGGTCACGCTTAAAGGACGGAGCATCGACCTGAGCAACGTGGCGCAGAGCGACTTTGAAGTGACGGCGACGCCGGCCGGGGTGACCGGCCCCGGACAGTGGACGGCTCTTGTTTCAGCCAAGCGCACCAACACGAACCTGGCCTTCGAGGTGTCCGACTGGTATCCGCGCTCCTTTCAGATTCAGCTTGACCGCATTGTGGAAAACAAAAGCTTTGACATTGAGGCGAACAACAACGGCAGTGTCAAGGTGCCCAAGGATTACGTGCTGGAAAAACCGCACGCCTCTCCAAGCACCGTAACCATCAGCGGCCCCGAATCGGACATTTCAAGAATTACCCGGGTGGTCGCCGAAACAAATATTGACGAGGAAATCAGTGCGACAAACAGCTATCCGGCCTCGCTCGTGCTGTATGATCAGTATGACAATGTCATCAGCCAGAACGATCTTTCCATTGACCTTGAAAATGTGGAGATCATCATGACTGTGTTTGCCCAGAAAGAGATGGAGGTCAAAGTGGAGGACAGCAACGGTCCGGAAAACCGGGACGGGATTACCTTTGAAATTGACCCGTCGGCCAAGATGACCGTGCGATGTCCGACCGACGATACCAATACACAGGTCAGTGAGATTTCGGTCGGCCCGGTGGACTTTTCCAAAATCAGCCAGAACTCCACCTTGCTCAGGTTTTCGGTCGGGCTTCCCACCGGATACCATCTGGTGGATCCGGTGGATGAAATCACGGTCAACGTCAAGCTGACCGGGAAAACGGCCGCGATGCACACGGTCAGCGCCATCTCCTTTGCCGACTCGGGCGCTGCGCAAAAATACCGAATTGTAACACCGAAGATTGAGAAGGTCTATGTGGTCGGCTCGGAAGCGGAAATATTGACGCTGACCCCTTCGGACATAACCGCGGTGATTGAACTGCCGAAGGAAACTGCCGATCAAATGGAGGTTCCGGTTAAATTTTCCTTTAAAAAACATCCGAGCTGCTGGGTATACGGCTCGTACACCGCTACCATTCAGACACTATAGAAAAATTCCGCCCGAAGAACTGTAATGGTTCTTCGGGCGATTTTATCGCTGTCACGCCTTGCACCATTCGCAGAGAAAAAACATAGTATACACCATGCGAATGGTAGAAAGGAAGGATGTGCAGATGAACTACGGGATTGCAATGAGCGGCGTATGCGGTATTGCGGCAATCGGTGCGCTGAAGGCGCTCTGCGAGCTTGGGCTGAAGCCACACGGTCTGTTTTTAGAAGACAACAGCATATTGCCCGCCTATCTTTACATAATGGGAGAGGACAGCGAAGAAATCATTGCGGCGTGCGAGCAGGTCAGGGGGCAAGCCTACCGACGCAAAAAAGCGCATGCCTGGCTATGCGAAGCGCTCACCGGAAAAAGTACCGAGTGTAGGGTGTACCTGTCCGCGCAAGGAGAGGCGTTTACCAATCAGCCGTCCTGCTTTCCCAAGGCAGACCGGGACACGGGGAAGGTGTTTACCAGTGCAGTCATCCAATCCTACCTGTCGTCTGAACCGCCCAAGGGAAACCCGCCCCAGACCTGGCCGCTGACCTGCATGGGCTGTGACAGGATTTTTCTAGTGTCGCCCTATTGCTGTAATATGGAAGGGAAGAGCA
The DNA here is from genome assembly GCA_031551875.1 of Oscillospiraceae bacterium. GTDB lineage: Bacteria > Bacillota > Clostridia > Oscillospirales > Acutalibacteraceae > JAVBNA01. Next base: position 54,808 of record JAVBNA010000001.1, read on the forward strand.
ATTTTCATTTGCGTTTGCCGTCCTACGATCTAGGTGCAATGCGTGACCTGCACGTGAGCTTTTTCCAGGGCTACCGTGCGGTGATGCACATGGAAAAGAAAATCTATGAGGCGCTGCTTTTTTAATGAGTTTTTGTGTACCCCGAAAGCGGGAAGAAATGTTGTTTTGTCAGAAAAGGTATGCTATAATAAACTCCGGTTGTCCGCGTCGGATGACCGGAGTTTCTATGATTTTTCATTGGAAAGTGAGTTTAGACATATGAAATATGTTGTTGTTCTGTGTGACGGCATGGCCGACTACCCGGTTCCTGCGCTCGGTGATGAAACCCCCATGTCTGCGGCAAAAAAGCCCGTGATGGACGCTCTTGCTGCGGGCGGCGAAGTGGGTCTCGTCAAGACAGTGCCCGACGGGATGTCGCCGGGCAGTGACGTCGCCAACCTGTCGGTGATGGGCTATGACCCGGAGAAATATTATTCGGGCCGCTCCCCGCTTGAGGCGGTCAGCATGGGGATCGACCTTGCGGACACCGACGTGACATTGCGCTGTAATCTGGTCACCCTCTCCGACGAGGAGGCCTACCGTGACAAATCCCTGTTGGACTACTGCGCGGGAGACATCTCCACCCAGGATGCCAAAATCTTGATTGACTATGTGCAGGAGCAGCTGGGCGATGATATCTACACCTTCCATCCCGGCATCAGCTACCGGCACTGCCTGGTCTGGAAAGAGGGCACGACCGACGTAAAGTTCACCCCGCCGCATGACATTTCAGGCAAGCCCATCGCGGGGCATCTGCCGGTGGGCGAGGCAGCTGAGCCGCTCTATGCGATGATGAAAAAAAGCCACGCACTTCTCAAGGAACACCCACTCAACCTCCAGCGCGAGGCGGAGGGAAAACGACCCGCAAATTCGGTCTGGTTCTGGGGGCAGGGGAAGAAGCCCAGGCTGGACGCTTTTGAGACGCTGTATCACGTCAAGGGCTCGGTGATTTCGGCGGTGGATCTTCTGAAAGGCATTGCCCTGTGTGCCGGTATGCACGCCTGCGACGTGCCCGGGGCGACGGGATACATTGACACGAACTTTGAGGGAAAGGTTCATGCCGCCCTTGAGGAGCTCAGAAGCGGCCAGGATTTTGTATACATCCACATTGAAGCGCCCGACGAATGCGGACACCGCGGTGAGGTGGACAACAAGGTGCGCAGCATTGAGCTGATCGATGAGAAAATTTTGCGCCCGCTCGTGATGGCGTGTGACGAATTTGATGATTTTTCGATCCTTGTGCTGCCCGACCATCCCACGCCGCTGTCCCTCATGACGCACACCTCTGACCCCGTGCCGTACCTGCTCTACCGCAAAAACGGCACAGGCAAAAGCGGCGTACCGGTTTTTTCAGAGAAAACTGCGGCAGATGGCTGTTTTGTCGAAGCGGGACATCTGCTGATGAAGAAATTTTTACAGATTTCATAACAAACTTACCCCCGTCATTCGACGGGGGTAAACTTTTGAGTGAATCGACGATGAGGTTTAACTGAACCGGGACAGAAAAGCCCGGGTTCGATCCTCGCGCGGGTTGCGGATGACATCCGCCGAACCCTGCTCCACGACCATGCCGTCGTCCATAAAGATGACCCGGTCGGCGACATCTCGCGCAAAGGCCATTTCATGGGTGACTATGACCATGGTCATGTGTTCCTCCGCAAGGGCGCGGATTACATTGAGAATTTCGCCGGTCAGCTCAGGGTCGAGCGCAGAGGTGGGCTCGTCAAAAAAGAGCACGGCGGGGGAGAGGGCCAGTGCCCGGGCAATGGCGACGCGCTGCTGCTGCCCGCCCGAAAGCTGGAAGGGGTACTGGTCGGCCTTGTCGCTCAGTCCCATCTTCTCAAGCAGGCCTTTGGCCTCGCTCACGGCCTCCTCCCGCGACTTGCCCAGCACATGGATGGGCGCCTCGGTGATGTTGCGCAGGACACTGAAATGGGGGAAGAGATTGAAGTTCTGAAAGACCAGCCCGATGTTCAGCCGGATTTTACGCAGCGTGTCGGCGGGGGCATACACCGATTTTCCGCTCGCGGAGGTGACCATGGTGTCACCGCACACGGTGATGTCCCCGTTGTCCACCCGCTCAAACAGGTTGATACAGCGCAGCAGCGTGCTCTTGCCCGACCCGGAGGGGCCGATGACTGCGATGACCTCACCCTTCTGTACGTCGAGGGAGATGCCCTTGAGCACCTCGATTTTTCCGAAGGTCTTGCGGATATCTCTTGCAGACAATACGCTCATGACGGCACCTCCTTTACCGGTAATAGCTCAGCTTCTTTTCAGCCGCCCCGAAGGCACGGCTGACGATGCTGTTGGTGATCAGATAAAATGCGCCCGCGACAATCAGCGGGATCATGGAAGCATACCCATTCATTAACTTTTCGGAGATGCTCAGAAGCTCTACAACCGCGATAACACGGGCCAGGGAGGTGTCCTTGACCAGTGTCATGAATTCGTTGCCCATGGCGGGGAGAATGTTCTTGATGACCTGCGGCAGGATAATTTTGAAAAAAGTCTGCCTTTTCGTAAAGCCAAGAGCCTCGGCAGCCTCATGCTGCCCGATCGGGATGGCTTCAATACCGCCGCGGTAGATCTCGGCAAAGTAGCAGGCGTAGTTGATGCCAAAAGCCAGAAAGGTGGCCAGCAGCCGTATGGAGGGTATACCAAAGAGGAAAAAGGGACCATAGCAAAAGAAAATCAGCTGAAGCATCAGCGGTGTCCCCCGGATTACAGTGAGGAAAAACTTGACGGGTGTCCGAATGAGCGAAAAACGGGACATGCGCCCGAAAGCAATCGGCAGACCGAGCGGTAGCGCAATGACAATCGTTACAAAAAAGATCAGAAGTGTCATCAAAAACATCTCGGACATTGTGATGAGCATATTGGAATAATTGATGGATTCCACGGTTTTTGCGGCAGCCAAAAGAAGCATAAATTCACCTACTCTGTTCATGGCAGTAAAACACCGGCAATCATACTCGGCATGAATATGATTGCCGGCGTGTTTTATGTACGATGGACTACTACTGAATGATCGTGATGTCCTTTCCGAACCAGTCGGTGGAAATCTTGGCGAGGGTGCCGTCGGCCTTCATTTCCTTGAGGGTGTTGTTGACCTCGTCGGCCAGCGCGTCGCCCTTGCGGAAACCAATTGCATACTCCTCCTCGGCGAGGGCTTCGTCGAGAACCTTGTAGGCTGCGTTTTCACTGGTGATAAAATAATTGGCAACGATTTCGTCCATCAGAACGGCATCGGCCATGCCGGTGTTCAGTTCGGTCAGCGCCTTTGTATTGTCAGGCAATTCATTGACCTCTCCAAGTGTCGCTTTAAACTCGGGCGAGCCGTCCAGCGCATCAGCAGCGGAGGAACCCTTTTGAAGCGCAAGCTTCTTGCCGGCCAGGGAGGCGAGGTTGGTGTAAGCGGCGTCGGCCTTTACCACGATTACCTGACGGTTTCTCAGGTAAGGATCCGACAGGGTCATGGCGTCCTGACGTTCGGGTGTGACGGTCATGCCGTTCCAGATGCAGTCGATGTTCTTAGAATTGAGCTCGACCTCTTTGGTGTTCCAGTCGATGGGCTGCAGCTTGAGCTCATAACCGAGACGCGTACACACCTCTTTGGCCAGGTCGATGTCAAACCCAACGATGTTGTTGGTGTCATCGCGGAAGCCCATGGGCGGGAAGCTGTCGTCGAGACCCAGCGTAAAGACCTTGCCGGTATCGCCGGCCGGTGTGGACGCCGTGTTGTTGGCCGCGCCGCCGCAGGCCGTGAGTGTCAGTGCCAGTGCCAGAATGAGCACAAGGGAAAGGATTTTTTTCATAAGTTCTATAACCTCCTTTAGTGTTTCGAGGAAACCTCTACGCTACTATTTTATCATATTACAGTGATAATGCAAGATCAAAAAAGATAAAAAGCGAAAAAACTACTTGCGCTGAATGTCGCCGCTGTAGACGATGCCGCGGGTGGCGTCCATGGTGATGGTTGTACCGGATCTCAAAAGCTTTGTGGCGTTGCTTGCGCCCACAATCACCGGCTTGTCGAGCGCCATGCCCACGATCGCCGCATGGGAATCCTTGCCGTCCAGCTCGGTGATGATGCCCGCGGCGGACTTCATAATGTCCAGAATGGTGTTGGAGGTGGTGGGAATGACCAGAATGTCGCCCGAGTGAAATTTCTGCACTGCTTCGGCCTCATTTTCACAGACGCACAAATTGCCGCTTCTGGTCTGGCGGGTGATGCCGTTGCCCTGCACCAGCACGTTCCCAACCAGATGCACCTTGAGCAGGTTGGTGGTGCCCGAAACGCCGAGGGGAACGCCCGCCGTGATCACCACGAGGTCTCCGTTTTCCACGAGACCCTCCTGGACGGCCACCTCCACCACATGCTCAAACAGCTCGTCGGTGTTTTCCTTTTCCTCCACCATGAGGGGAATCACGCCCCAGGATAGATTCATCTGCCTGCGTACCTTGGGTTCGGTCGTCCCGCAGATGATGGGGCAGTAGGGACGAAACTTGGAGATCATGCGGGCGGTCTTGCCTGACTTGGTCACGGTCATGATGGCAACGGCGCCCAGGTCGTGGGCCGAAGTGCAGGTCGCGTGGGAGATGGCCGACGTCACGTTGGGCTGTGCGCCGATGTCGTGGTTGCGGAAGCGTTTTTTATAGTCGATGTCCCGTTCGGTGCGCTCGGCGATGACGCCCATGGTGCGGAGCGCCTCCAGCGGATAGGCGCCGGCGGCGGTCTCGCCCGAGAGCATAATCGCACTGGTGCCGTCATAGATCGCGTTGGCGACGTCAGTGGTTTCCGCGCGGGTGGGGCGGGGGTTTTTCATCATAGAGTCGAGCATCTGCGTGGCGGTGATCACCTGAAGGCCGGCGTTGTACGCCTTTTTTATCAGCTTTTTCTGGATAACCGGGATCTCCTCCAGCGCGATCTCGACGCCGAGATCGCCGCGTGCGACCATGATGCCGTCGGATACACTGATGATCTCGTCTATATTTTCCACACCGTCGGCGTTTTCAATTTTCGCGATGATGCGCAGGCTTTGCCCGCCGCACACTTCAAGCTCATGGCGCAGCAGGCGCACATCGTCGGCCGTGCGGGTGAAAGAGGCGGCGATAAAATCGAAGTTCTCCTGCACAGCAAAGCGGATGTCCTCCTTGTCCCGGTCGCTGAGATAGGGCATGTTCAGTGTGACGCCGGGAACGTTGACGCTTTTGTTGGCGGATACAACGCCGCCGTTAAGCACGGTGCAGCAGATGTCGGTGGGGGTGCACGTGTCTACCCGCAGCTCAATCAGCCCGTCGTCAATCAGGATGCGCGAGCCGGGCCCCACGTCATTGGGCAGTCCCTCATAGGAGATGGATGTGATTTCGGTCGTCCCGACCACGTTGCGTGTGGTGAGCACGAAGGGGTGTCCGGCCGTAAGCTCCACCTGGGAGTCCTTGAAAGTGCCGGTGCGGATCTCGGGGCCTTTTGTGTCCATCAGGAGCGCCACCGGCAGGTCAAGCTCCTCGCGCAGCGCCTTGACGGCATCAGCGCGAATTTTATGCTGCTCATGCGTCTGATGGGAAAAATTCAGCCGCGCCACGCTCATGCCCTCAAGCATCAGGCTGCGCAGAACACCCTCTTTATCGGTTGCAGGTCCCAGCGTGCAAATAATCTTTGTTTTTCTCAAGATTGCTCACCTTTTCTCTCTGATAGTATGATTTTGGGAATCTAAACTAAATTATGATAGCCCTATCATACATCATTGATCAAAAAATGTGAACAATATTTAAAAAGTTCTTCTATCCGGTACAATTTTCAGAAATAGGTTGATAATCTTTTTGGTTAGTAATAAAATAAGGAATACATTTATCAACGAAAAAACGCAGGAGGTCAGTATGTCAACATATCGCAAAAGGCCGCAGAGCCGTTACCGCCGGGCGGTTAAAGTTGTTTGGTATAAGGATTTTACACTGCTTGTCAAGCTGTTGCCCCCGGTTTTTCTGGTGGTCATTTCTGTGGTTGCCATTTTTGTGATAAATATTAACAACTCACAGCTGCCGCCCATCGACAGCGGGTCGTCAGGCACTCCGCAAATCGGAGCGGAAAGCTACTCTTCATCGTCCGATCCGGACAGCACCGAGAGTATCAGCAGCGAGCCGTCCGATCCGGACGATCTGATTAAGCCCGATGACCGCTTTGGCTGGAACCTGCTTCTCGTCAACACCGAACACCGCAGTCCGGAAAATTATGAAGATACCGAGCTTGTGACCTTTGGAAGCGGCGAAATGCTGTGCGACGCGCGGGCAAAGCCATATATCCAGCAGATGCTCGCCGACGCGAAGGAGGACGGGTACAATCTGTATGTGCTGTCCACCTATCGTTCGATTGCCAAGCAGACCGAACTTTTTGACAAAAAAGTGAAAAGTATTATGAACAACCAGCATCTGGACAGGCCGGAGGCGGAAAAAGAAGCCGCCAAGACGGTGGCATACCCCGGCACGAGCGAGCACAACATCGGCCTGGCCTTTGACATTGCCTGCGACGGGCACTTTGACCTGACCGAGACCTTTGCGCAGACACAGGAATTCCAGTGGCTGGAGCAGCACTGCACCGACTACGGCTTTGTCATCCGTTTTGAGCGGGACAAAACAGCAATGACCGGCATCAACTATGAGCCGTGGCATTACCGTTATGTGGGCAAAAAGCACGCCAAGGAAATGAAACGGCTGGATATGTGCCTCGAAGAATATATTGATTATCTTGCGGGACTGGAGGGGGACAGCTCGGACATGCCGACCTCCTCCGATGACCTGTCAAGCGACACCGCGACGAATGACGGAAACCCCGCCGCATAAAAAATGTTTGACATACGGATGAAACCGTGCTAAACTATTTTAGAAAACAAAGCAGAGCAGGAACTGTTCTCACCTTGCGGCGGCTAATCCGCCCGGGTCAATATGAAAAAACAGCAATGTTTTTGTCGTATTGTCATGCGTGAACAGTGTTTCTGTTCACGCATTTGTATTTTACCCATACTGAGAGTTTTGGAGGTGCTTATTTATCAGCAGCAAGGAACAGCAAATTAACGAAGAGATCCGGGACAGGGAAGTGCGTCTGATTGATGCGGACGGGGCACAGCTTGGTGTTGTTTCCCTTCAGGAGGCGATGGACAAAGCCATCGAGAAAAACCTCGACCTTGTCAAGATTGCACCGCAGGCGGCACCGCCTGTGTGCAAAATTATGGATTACGGCAAGTACCGCTTTGAACAGTCCAAGCGGGAAAAAGAGGCCAGAAAAAATCAGCATGTTGTCGACATCAAGGAAATCCGGCTTTCCCTCAACATCGACATCCATGACTTTAACACCAAGGCGGGGCACGCAAAGCGCTTCCTGGCCGAAGGCGATAAGGTCAAGGTTTCCATCCGCTTCCGCGGCCGTGAGCTCGGCCATCCGGAGCATGGCCTGGAAATCATGAAGAGGTTTGCCGAGGTGATGTCCGAGTGCGCCAGCGTGGAACGCCCGGCCAAGCTCGACGGACGACATATGCTTATGTTCCTTGCACCCAAAACTGTGAAGTAAAATCGTTAAGGAGGAGCAGTAACATGCCCAAAATCAAGACACATTCCGGCGCCAAAAAGCGTTTCAAGCTTTCTAAGAACGGCAAAGTTATCCGCGGCCATGCGAACAAATCCCACATCCTCACCAAAAAGAGCACCAAGCGCAAAAGAGGTCTGCGTCAGACGGTTGTGACCGATGTGACCAACACGGCGGCGGTCAAGAGGATGATCCCCTACAAGTAATCCGGGACAAAGCGCAAAATGAATGATAACCAATTAACGGAGGGAATATAGTATGGCTCGTATCAAGGGCGCGATCATGACGCGTAAGAGAAGAAAGAAAGTCCTCAAGCTGGCAAAGGGCTACTACGGTGCAAAGAGCAGACATTTTAAGATGGCCAAACAGGCCGTTATGAAATCGGGCAATTATGCCTACATCAGCCGCAGACTCAAGAAGCGCGACTTCCGCCGTCTGTGGATCACGAGAATTTCGGCGGCCTGCCGTGCAAACGACATGAGCTATTCGACCTTTATGAATGGGTTGACAAAAGCCGGGATTACGCTGAATCGTAAAATGCTTTCCGAAATTGCGATTTCCGATGCAGACGCCTTTACGGCGCTCGTGGAAAAGGCAAAGGCAGCCAGAGCATAAAGAGATTTGAATCCTGCGCCCGGGGGCTTCCTCGGGCGCTGTTTTTCAAGTCTTTACAGGGAGTACGCGACAATGAACGGAATTCTCACGTCTAAAGACAATCCCCTGATCAAAAAGGCGGTGAGCCTCAAGGGCTCGGCCAAGGCTCGGCGTGACGCGGGCCTGTTTCTGATTGAAGGGCTTCGTCTGTGCGGGGACGCCCTGCAAAGCGGCGCGGAGATCGAGACCGTGTTCTATACGGGGCGGTTTCGGGAGACATCGGAGGAGCTTACGGAGGCGCTGATGCAAAAAACCGTGTCAGCCTATGAGGTGTCCGAAGCGGTCGCCGGCCGTCTGGCCGACACCAAGACCCCTCAGGGCGTCTTTTGCCTCTGCCGGTTACTTGACAAATTCTCCTCGGCCGTTACAATAGAAAAGAATGGAAATTACGTGGGGCTTGAGAACATTTCCGACCCGCAAAACCTCGGCACGATCCTGCGCACCGCCGAAGCACTCGGATTTGACGGCGTGATTTTATCCGAGGGATGCTGTGACATATACTCACCCAAGGTGCTGCGCGGAAGCATGGGTGCGGTGTTTCGTCTGCATTTTTGGGAAACGCCCGATATGGCGGATTTTGTGCGGGCGCGGGTACAGGCCGGACAGCAGATGTACGCCTCGGTGCCGTCCGAATCAGTACGGCCGATACAGACGGTGGATTTTTCAGGCGGCGGGGTCATGCTGATCGGCAATGAAGCAAGCGGGCTGACCCCCGCAACCCTTTCGGCGGCCTCCTGTCAGGTGACCATTCCCATGAACGGAAGGGCGGAATCGCTCAACGCGGCGGCCGCGGCCTCCATTCTTCTATGGGAGATGCGGCGAAAGGTTTAGATAAAAGTACGTGCTGGGACGGTGAGGTGATGACGGTGACCGCACGCGAGGTATACTGGATATGGCTCTATCAGGCGCTGGACGCCGGGTGCAAGGGAATCTCGAAAATTCTGGAATGCTACCCCTCTGCGTTCGAGTTTTACAAAGCCGGACGGGCGGAGTGGCAAAAGCTCGGCGCGTTCAGCCAGAAGCAGCTTGCGGCGCTTGTGGAAACCCCGCTCCAGCAGGCGGAGGAAATCTATGCGGATGCGATGAGCGTGTACGGCTATTCAGTTCTGACGCCTGAACATTTCCTGTACCCCAAGGGCTTTTTTCAATTGCCCGACCCGCCAGCAGCGCTGTACTGCAAGGGCAGCTTCCCCGATTTTGAGAAGCACGTCGCTGTTGCCGTAGTGGGCACCCGATCCGCAAGTCCCTATGGGCTTAAGGTGGCGTATGATATTTCGGGCGACCTGAGCCGGGCGGGCGTGATCGTGGTCAGCGGGGGCGCGCTCGGCGTGGACATCACCGCTCATCGGGCAGCGCTGGACGTGGACGGCGTAACGGTCGCGGTGCTGGGCTGTGGGCTGAATTATCCGTACTTAATGGAAAACGCGGGTGACCGTGCGGCCATCGCCGTAAAGGGTGCGCTGATTTCTGAATATCCGCCTTCGGCTCCGCCGCTGCCCCGGCATTTTCCCGTGCGCAACCGGATGCTGTCCGCCCTGACGCAGGGCACGCTTGTCGTGGAGGCGGCACAGCGCAGCGGAGCGTTGATTACAGCCCGTTATGCGCTTGAGCAGGGGAAGGATGTGTTCGCCATCCCCGGAAACATCGGAGCGCGCACTTCGCGCGGCTCGAATGAGCTCATTCAGTCGGGCGCCAAGGCGGTGCTGTCGGCAGAGGACATCCTCGTGGAATACCGCGATGTCTATCCCGGCCGGATTTCCAGTATTCCCGCTGTGCGGTGCGACCCGCCGCGCCGGGAGTCCCGTCAAAGGCAAAGCCTTGCCTTTGCGGAAGAAACACACGCGTATGCAGGCCGCAGAAAGCAGGTTACGGAAAAACCGGCGGTCGACTTCAGCGCGCTGTCGGAGGATGCACGGACGTTTTACAAAACGCTGTCAAGTACGCCGCGTCATTTGGACGAGCTGACCGAGCAGGCGGGCCTGACACCACGCCGGGCGCTGTGCGCGGTGACCGAGCTGGAACTTTTGGGCGTGCTGCAGTCCAAATCGGGCAAGAGATATTATATTGATTCGTAATGCCTGCTTGAAAATACCGTATAAGGACGGTATTTTCAAGGCGGCATTCAGGTACAATAAACCCAAGGAAAGGAATGCATATATGTCAAATTTAGTGATTGTGGAATCGCCGGCCAAGGCGAAAACCATAAAGAAATATCTTGGCTCCGGGTATGAGGTCGTGGCTTCGATGGGTCATGTGCGCGACCTGCCCGAGAACCGTCTGAGCGTGGACGTCAAAAAGGACTTTGCGCCCAAATATGAGGTTATCAAGGGCAAGGAGAAGCTGGTAGACCAGCTCAAGGATTCGGCCGCAGACAGCGACACGGTCTATCTCGCAACCGACCCCGATCGTGAGGGAGAAGCCATTTCCTGGCATTTGGCCTATCTGCTGGGGCTGGATCCGCGCGAATCAAACCGGGTGACCTTCAATGAAATCACCAAGACCGGCGTCAAAAACGGCATGGCTCACCCCCGCACGATTGACACCGACCTGGTCAACGCCCAGCAGGCGCGGCGCATTCTCGACCGCCTGGTGGGCTATAAGCTCAGCCCTTTTGTGTCGCAGAAAATCCGCCGCGGGCTTTCGGCCGGGCGGGTGCAGTCGGTCGCAGTACGCCTGATTGTCGACCGTGAGGAGGAAATCCGCAAATTTGTGCCCGAGGAGTATTGGACGATTGACGCCAAGCTGATTCCAAAGAGTGCGCGCAAAGCGTTCCCCGCTAGCTTTTACGGCGATAAAAACGGGAAAATGAAAATTGAAAATAAAGAGCAGGCCGACGCAATTCTCACCGCGCTGGACGACAAGCCCTTTACGGTTGCCAAGGTTAAAAAGGGTACCCGCCGCAAATCCCCCGCGCCGCCCTTCATTACCTCGACCCTCCAGCAGGAGGCCTCGCGCAAGCTGGGCTTTCAGTCCCGCCGCACCATGAAGGTGGCGCAGGAACTCTACGAGGGCGTGGATGTCAAGGGGCTGGGCGCGACAGGTCTGATCACCTACATGAGAACCGATTCGCTGCGCCTGTCCGAGGACGCTTTGGAAGAGGCCGCCGCCTTCATCCGCGAGCGGTACGGTGAGAAATACCTGCCCGAAAAGCGCCGGGTGTTCAAGTCGCGCTCAGGGGCGCAGGACGGCCATGAGGCCATTCGTCCCACCACACCCAGCCTGACCCCCGACCGGGTCAAGGACAGCCTGACTTCCGATCAGTACAAGCTCTATCGGCTGGTCTGGGAGCGCTTCATCGCCTGCCAGATGGCCAACTGTCTGCAAAACACAACACAGGCCGACATTGAAGCGGGCGACTACCTCTTCAAGGCGTCGGGCTATACGGTGACCTTTGACGGCTTTACCATCCTGTATGTGGAGGGGCGCGACGAGGCAGAGCTCGATGAGGGCGCGCTGCCGGCACTGACCGAGGGGATGGAGTTAAAACGCAAGGAAATTGCCGGGAACCAGCATTTTACCCAGCCGCCGCCCCGCTATACCGAGGCGTCGCTCATTAAAAAGCTTGAGGAAAACGGCATCGGGCGTCCATCCACCTATGCGGCGACCATCACGACCATCATCGCCCGTGAATATGTGGTGAGAGAAGAGAAGCAGCTCAAGCCCACCGAGCTGGGCGAGGTGTCCACCGGCCTGATGAAGGATCGGTTCCCGAATATTGTGGGCGTCAAATTCACCGCGCAGATGGAAAAGCAGCTTGACGCGATTGAGGCGGGCGAAGCGGAATGGGTGAACATCCTGCACGAATTCTACGGCGACTTTGAGACAACCCTCAAGAAGGCCAAGGAGGAGATGAAGGATGTCAAGCTCAAGCTGACCGAAGAGGAGACCGACTTCATCTGTGAGAAGTGCGGCCGCCGCATGGTGGTCAAGACCGGCCGCTTCGGCAAATTCATCGCCTGCCCGGGCTATCCCGAGTGTAAAAACATTAAGAAAATCGTCAAGGAAACCGAGGGAAGCTGCCCCAAATGCGGTTCAAAGATCATCGAGCGCAAGACCAAGCGGGGCCGGATTTTCTATGGCTGTTCGAGCTATCCCAACTGTGACTTCAGCTCCTGGGACGCGCCGACCGCCGAAAATTGCCCGCAGTGCGGCAAAACGCTGATGACCAAAAAGGGTAAAAACCCCAAATTATATTGTGTAACCGAAAATTGCGGATTTGAGAAAACGCAGGAAAAGGCAGATAAAGAATGAGGGGCGTCACTGTAATCGGCGCGGGGCTGGCCGGCTGTGAGGCCGCGTGGCAGATTTCACGGCGGGGTGTGCCGGTCAGGCTTCTCGAAATGAAGCCGGAAAAGCGTTCTCCCGCCCACAGTGCGGACACCTTTGCCGAGCTGGTGTGCTCCAATTCCCTCAAGGCCGAGCGGCTGGAAAGTGCGGCGGGGCTTCTCAAGGAGGAAATGCGCTGTTTGGGCTCCTTGCTTGTGGAGACTGCCCAGCGCTGCCGGGTGCCTGCGGGCGGCGCGCTCGCGGTGGACCGGACGCTGTTTTCCGAGGAGGTAACGGCGCGTGTTAAGGCTCACCCGCTCATTGAGATCATTTCGGGGGAATGCACCCATATTCCGGATGAAGGCATTGTTGTGGCGGCGACCGGGCCGCTTACGTCCGAGGCGCTTTCCGAGGACATTATAAAGCTGTGTGGCGGTGCGCTGCGCTTTTATGACGCCGCCGCGCCCATTGTGACGGCGGAAAGCCTCGACATGACGCGCGCGTTTTACGGCTCACGCTATGAGCGCGGCGGGGCAGAGGACTACATCAACTGTCCGATGAACCGCGAGGAATATGAGACGTTTTATGAAGCGCTGATCCATGCAGAACGGGCGGAGCTGCACGACATGGATCAGGATATCCGTGTATACGAGGGCTGTATGCCCATTGAGGTTATGGCAAAGCGGGGCCCCGATACCATCCGGTTCGGCCCGCTCAAGCCGGTCGGGCTGACAGACCCCGTGACCGGCCGCAGGCCGTGGGCCAACGTGCAGCTGCGCCGCGAGAACAGCGGCGGCACGCTGTTTAATCTGGTCGGTTTCCAGACCAATTTGAAGTTTCCTGAGCAGCAGCGGGTGTTTCGCCTGATTCCGGCGCTCCGGAATGCCGAATTTGTACGGTACGGCGTGATGCACCGCAATACATTTCTCGATTCCCCCCGTCTGCTGAGCGGCGCGTATGCGCTCAGGAAGGATGCGCGGATCTTTTTCGCCGGGCAGATGACCGGTGTGGAAGGGTATATGGAGTCGGCGGCTTCGGGGCTGCTGGCGGGGATAAACGCTGTGCGCGCGCTGGAGGGCAGGCCGCCCGCCGTGCCGCCCAAGGGCACGATGATGGGAGCGCTGGCTCATTACATCAGCGACGAAAGCGTAAAGGTGTTTCAGCCCATGGGCGCCAACTTCGGCATTTTGCCGCCGCTTGACCAGCACATTCGCAACAAAAAGGAGCGGTATGCTGCGCTGGCCGGGCGCGCGGTCGAGAGCTTGTGCGCGTGGAAGCAAACCATAGATGAAGATAGCGAGGTTATAGAATGAAAATCATTGTTGACGCGTTTGGCGGCGATCACGCGCCGCTTGAGATCCTCAGGGGCTGCGCAATGGCGGCGGAGGAATATGGCTATGCATTCCTCGTGACCGGCGACGAAAAGGTCATTCGCGAGGTGGCGCGGGAGAACGAAATCTCCCTCTCGTCGATGGAGATCGTTCACGCGCCGCAGGTCGTCGAGATGACCGACCATGCCGACGCGGTGTTAAAAGCGAAAAAGAACAGCTCCCTGGCGGTCGGACTGAGGCTCCTTAAAGAGGGGCGCGGCGACGCGTTTGTCAGCGCGGGCAGCACCGGCGCGGTTGTGATGGGCGGAACGCTGATCGTGGGACGCATTAAAGGGATTAAGCGCCCCGCGCTCGCTCCGGTCATGCCCAGCGCGAAGGGGAGCTTTATGCTGATCGACTGCGGCGCCAATGTGGAGTGCCGCCCCGAAATGCTCATGCAATTTGCCCAGATGGGCTCGATCTATATGGAAAAGGTAATGGGCTACAAAAAGCCGCGCGTGGGGCTCGCAAACGTCGGCACGGAGGAGACCAAGGGCGATGAGCTGCGGCTTCAGACCTTTGCGCTGCTCAGGGAGACGAAGCTCAATTTTGTGGGCAACGTCGAGGCGCGCGACATCCCCGACGATGCCGCCGAGGTCATTGTGGCCGACGGATTTACCGGCAACATCATTCTCAAGCTCTATGAGGGCGTGGCGATTCAGCTCATGAACAAAATCAAGGGCGTGCTCAAATCGAGCATGAAAAACAAGCTGGCCGCCGCTGCCATGATGAAGGATATGAAGCGCATGGGCAGGGAACTTGACTACAACGAATACGGCGGCGCGGCGCTGATGGGCACCGCGAGGCCGATTTTTAAGGCGCACGGCAGTTCTAAGGCGCAGACCTTTAAAAACGCCATCCGTCTGGCGGGCGCGTACGCCGCCGGCGGCGTTGTGGGTGAGATTGAAAAAGTGCTGAAGGGCTGATGGGGTGGCCGCGATGAAAGAATTGCAGAAAACAATGGGATATACCTTTCAAAATCTCAAGCTCCTGGAAACCGCGCTGACCCACTCGTCCTACGCAAACGAGGTGCGCCGGGGCGTGCAGTACAACGAGCGTCTGGAGTTTCTGGGTGACGCTGTGCTGTGTATTGTGGTTTCCGATTATCTTTTTTCCAAGTGCCCCGATGTGCCCGAGGGCGGGCTTACCCGTCTGCGTGCGTCACTCGTGTGTGAAAAGACGCTCTGCAAGTTTTCAAAGAAGCTTGAGGTGGGCGGGTATCTGCGGCTCGGCAAAGGAGAGAGCAATTCGGGCGGACGTGAGCGTCCCTCCATTTTGGCGGACGCCTTTGAGGCGCTTATCGCTGCGGTGTATCTTGACGGCGGCATGGAGCAGGCGCGCACCTTTGTGGAGCGGTTCATCAAAAAGGAACTGGAACGCAGCCAGGGCGGCGCTTTCAAGGATTATAAGACCACCCTTCAGGAGATTGTACAGCAAAACCCAGAGGAGAGGCTCGAATACAAAATGATTTCCGAATCGGGGCCCGACCACGATAAGCATTTCGTGTGCGAGGTCTGCCTCAACAACAACACGATCGGCCGGGGCGGCGGCCGCAGCAAAAAAAATGCCGAACAGCAGGCGGCGCGTGAAGCGCTCGAGCTGATGGGTTACTGATTATTCCTGCGCTTTTTCCCTTGCGGGGTGAAAAAATTCTCGTTTATCCACGCGCGGTTCATTTCTGAGGAGGTCTAATGAAACATGCCAATCTTTCGGTGTTTGTGCCCTTTGCAGGTTGTCCGCACCGGTGCAGCTTCTGCAACCAGCCCCGCATCACCGGACAGTCCTCGCCGCCCGATATGCAGGCGGTACGTGAAACGCTTTCTCAGGCGGCCGCGCGTCTGGATGTACATAAGTACCGGGGCGAGATCGCCTTTTTCGGGGGAAGCTTCACCGCGCTGCCCGAAGAGGACATGCGCGCCTATCTGGAAGCGGCACAGCCCTTTCTGACACATCCCGCCATCACCGGAATCCGGGTGTCCACCCGGCCTGATGCCGTGGACGACAAGGTGTTGTCCCTGCTGAAAAGCTACGGCGTGACAGCCGTGGAGCTGGGTGCGCAGAGCATGGACGACGAGGTGCTCCGCTGCAATGGGCGGGGTCATACGGCCGCCGACACCGCGGCTGCCGCAGGACGAGTCCGTGCGCATGGCCTTTCACTTGGGCTTCAGATGATGACCGGGCTGTGCGGCGACACGGAGCAGGGGGCGGTCTCAACGGCACAGGCTTTGCTGGCCCTTTCACCTGACACCCTGCGCATTTACCCGACGCTTGTGCTCAGGGATACGCCGCTTGCAACGCTTTATGCGCAGGGAAAATATATGCCTCAGAGTGTGGAGGAGGCTGTCGCATTATGTGCGCGTCTGCTGACGCTGTGCGAGGAGCAGGGAGTACCGGTCATTCGCCTGGGGCTGCACGACAGCGAGGAGCTGCGCACGTCCCTTGTCGCAGGGCCTCATCACCCCGCTTTCCGCGAGCTGTGCGAGGCCGAGCGGTTTTTCGTCCGGATGCGCGGCGCGCTGAAGAAAGGGCAGCCCCACACCGTCATTGAGGTTCACCCGCAGGACGTATCCAAAGCGGTGGGGCAGAAAAAATCGAATTTAATCCGCCTTCGGGCGCTGGGGTTTCCCATAACGATCCGCAGCTGCGGAGAGGTGCCCAGGGGGCAAATTAGAATAACACCGAGGTGAGACAGTGCGTTTACGTTCGCTTGAACTGCAGGGGTTCAAATCTTTCCCCGACCGGATGACAATTAAATTTGGCGACGGCATCACTGCGGTGGTCGGGCCGAACGGAAGCGGCAAGAGCAACATCAGCGACGCCGTGCGCTGGGTGCTGGGGGAGCAGTCCAACAAAAGCTTGCGGGGAGCCTCCCGTGAGGACGTCATTTTTAACGGAACCTCCACCCGCAAGGCGCAGGGCTTTGCCGAAGTGACGCTGACCATCGACAACACGAGCCGACGTCTGCCATTTGAGGGGGACACGGTAGCGGTCACCCGGCGGTATTACCGGTCGGGCAGCAGTGAATATATGATCAACAAGGCGGCGGTTCGCCTGGTGGACGTGCGCAACCTCTTTCTGGACACGGGGCTTGGAAGAGACGGCTATTCCATGATCGGGCAGGGAAAAATATCTTCGGTCGTCGAATGTCGCCCGGAGGAGCGCCGTGAGATGTTCGAGGAAGCGGCGGGCATTGCCAAATTCCGAAACCGGAAAAAGGACGCCGAGCGCGATTTGGAGCGCGCCGACGAGCAGCTTGTGCGCGTGCTTGATATTTTGTCCGGGCTGGAGGAGCGCGTGGAACCGCTTCATGAGCAGTCGGAAAAGGCCAAGAGGTTTCTGGAGCTTGCGGCGCAGAAAAAGGAGCTTGAGATCGGGCTTTGGCTGCGCACGATTGAAAATTCCGGACAGACCCTGAGGGAGCAGGAGCAGAAAATCCAGATTGCAAACCGTCAGCAGGCTGAAGTCGAAGAGGCGCTTGAGCAGGCGGCGCGGGAGATCGAAGAGAGCTACGCTGAAATGAGCCGTCTGGCCGCGCAGATGGATGAGGTGCGCCGTGCAGCGGCACAGTCTGAGGGAGAGGCGGCGGGCAAGGAAAACGAGATCACGGTGCTTGAGAATGACATCAGGCATGGGGAAGAAAACATTGTGCGGATCCAAGGCGACATGGAGCAGTCGGAGTCATCCAGACAACGGCTTTTGGACGAAATCTCCCAGCGGGAGAAAACCGTTGCGGAGGACCGGGCATACATAGAGGAAAAGCGGTGCGGGCTGGATGCCTGCACCGGGCAGCTTGAAAACCTGACCGCCGGCATGAGCGATTCTTCGAGCCGGCTGGAAACGGTAAACAGGGAAATGACCGAGATCGCGCGCGCCATTTCCGAGGCACGGGTCGCCGGTGTGACTGCACAGTCATCCATCTCGGAAATCACTGCCCGTCAGGACACGGTAGCGCAGACGCTCTGTGACCAGCGCGCGCGGGCAAGTGAGCTGAACACAGAGCTTGGGGAAACCAAGGCCATGTTTGCCGACACGGAGCAACGGTGCGAAAGCCTGAAAAACACGGTGGACGGCTTTGAACTGCGGCTCAAAAAGCGCCGGGAAAAGCTGGAAGCACAGAGGAAAGTGACCGACGAGCTTCGTCTGGACGCGGAGGAAAAGCTCCGGCGCGCGCGCCTTCTTGAAGAGCTTGAGCGCAACATGGAGGGATTCAACGCCAGCGTCAAAGTGGTCATGAAGGAGCATAGCCGCGGGACGCTCAGCGGCATTCACGGCGCAGTGTCGCGCCTGATCAGAGTGCCGGAGAGATATTCGACCGCTACCGAAACCGCGCTGGGAGCGGCGCTGCAAAACATTGTGGTGTCCACAGAGGAGGACGCCAAGCGCGCCATACAGATGCTCAAGCAGCGTCAGGCGGGACGCGCAACCTTCCTGCCATTGTCCTCCGTGCGGGGGACGGTACTGCAGGAAAAGGGGCTGGAGCAGTGTCCCGGTTTCATCGGGATTGCCAGTACGCTCGTGCAGTGCGACGGTCGGTATGACACCATCCTGCGCTCCCTGCTGGGACGCGTCGCGGTGGCGGAGGACATGGACGCTGCAGTGCGCATCGGCCGTCAGTACAGCTACCGTTTTCGTGTGGTGACACTGGACGGGCAGGTGGTCAACGCGGGCGGCTCATTGACCGGCGGTTCGCTTGTGAAAAACGCGGGCATACTAAACCGCGCCAACGAAATTGAACGCATACATAAGCTCGCCGAAGAGCTTAAATATAAAGCGGAGGAAGCCAAGGAGCAGCTCCAGCGCGCTGAGGAGGAGGCGTCCGCCGCCGAAGCCGCCCTGTTGGGCGCACGGGGGGAATGGACATCCGCCCAGGAGGAAAGGATAAAGATTGAGGCCGAGTGCCGCCGTTTGGGCGAAAGCCTCGACGCGGCAAAGCGCACGGTTTCCAGTTTAGAGGAGGAGGCCGCACAGGCGGTGCTTCGTCTCAAAGCGTTGGAGGAAGCCAAAACCCGCGCGGACGCGCAGGAGGAAGCTCTCGCTCAGACACTCAGCGAACGTGAGCAGAGCCTGCAGGAGCTGACCGGAGACAAGGAGACGCTCCTGCAAAGACGGGAAATCATCACCGCGCAGATGAACAGCATCCGCATGGAAATGCTGTCGGCGGAAAAGGATATTGAGAACCACCGCACCGCGATGAATGACCTGCGTCAGCGTATGGAAACATCCGAGAGCCGGAGGAATGAGCGCGAAAGCCAGATTGAGGCCATCCGGGCGCAGAATCAAGCGCTCGAGGGCAGCATTGTCCGTCTGCGGGCGGAAGCGCAGACGCTCATGGAATCGGCCGCGCGCGCTGCACAGGAAATCGAAGCGCTCAGCCAAAAAAGGCTCGCGCTTGAGGCGCAGTCCACCAAGCGCCGCGAGGCCGAGCGTCAAAAGGCGCATGAGCGCGATGTCGTCGGACGGGAGCTGACCCGCTTGCAGGAGCAGAAGGTGGGCATCCAGAAGGAATACGATGAAATCATTGCGCGGCTGTGGGATGAATATGAGCTGACCCGCAGCGAGGCGCAGACGATGTCGACACCGATCGAGGAGCCGCAGAAGGCGGCGCGCCTTTTGTCCGAGATCAAGGGAAAAATCAAGGTGCTGGGCTCGGTCAATGTGGGTGCGATCGAAGAGTATAAAGAGGTGTACGAGCAATACACCACGCTGGGGGCGCAGGTGGAGGACATCCAGACCTCGCGCGACCAGATCCGTAAGCACATCGGGGAGCTGACCGTGCAGATGCGGGAGATCTTTCTGGAGCGCTTCACCTTCATCGGACGCAACTTCTCCGACATTTTCAAGGAGCTGTTCGGCGGGGGCGAGGCGTCCCTCAAGCTCACCGATCCGGACGACGTGCTTGAAACGGGCATCGAGATCAAGGCGCAGCCGCCCGAAAAGAACGTCGGGCTGCTGTCGCTGTCTGGCGGGGAAAAGACCATGATCGCGCTGTCGCTTTATTTTGCGATCATGCGGGTCAACCCGCCACCCTTCTGCATCCTCGACGAGGTGGAGGCGGCGCTGGACGACGTCAACGTCGAACGCTACGGCAATTATTTGCGTAAGATGTGCCGTAACACGCAGTTTATCGCGATTACCCACCGCCGGGGTACCATGGAGGAGGCCGATATGCTTTACGGCGTCACCATGCAGGAGAAGGGCATCACCAAAATGCTCGAGCTCAATGTAGCGGAAATCGAACAGCAGATGAACTTATCATAATATCCGGAACCCCGGAGGCAAGGAGTTATCATGGGCTTTTTTAAGAAAATCAGCGACGGTTTGAAAAAGACGAGAGACGGCATCATGGGGCAGATCGACTCGCTTCTCAAATCCTTTACAA
Source organism: Oscillospiraceae bacterium (assembly GCA_031551875.1). Classification (GTDB taxonomy): domain Bacteria; phylum Bacillota; class Clostridia; order Oscillospirales; family Acutalibacteraceae; genus JAVBNA01. Next base: position 75,098 of record JAVBNA010000001.1, read on the forward strand.
AGATTGACGAGGAGCTGTTTGAGGAGCTTGAGGAGGTGCTGATCCTCGGCGATGTGGGACTGCCCACCGCACAGCGGATCTGTACCGCCCTGCGCGAGCGCGTCAAAAAAGAGGGCGTGACCGACCCTCAGAAAGTGCGCGCGCTGCTCGCCGACATCGTTTCCGAGATGCTCTCCGGCGGCGAGGGCCTGGCGCTCACCACCAAGCCGTCCATCATTCTTGTGATCGGTGTCAATGGCGTGGGCAAGACCACAACCATCGGAAAGCTGGCGGCGAACCTCAAGCGGGACGGCAAAAAAGTGCTGCTTGCGGCGGCGGACACCTTCCGTGCGGCAGCCATTGACCAGCTTCAGATCTGGGGTGACCGCGCCGGTGTGGACATCATCAAGCAGGGGGAGGGATCCGATCCCGCCGCCGTCGTATACGACGCAATCTCCGCCGCCAAAGCACGGGGCGTGGATGTGATTATCTGTGACACCGCCGGACGGCTGCACAATAAAAAGCACCTGATGGACGAACTGGGCAAAATCTCGCGCATTGTCGACCGTGAGCTGCCCGGCGCCGACAAGGAGGTGCTGCTTGTTCTGGATGCGACTACGGGACAGAACGCGGTCAACCAGGCTCGCGAATTCAAGAATACAGCCGGGATTTCGGGCATCGTACTGACCAAGCTGGACGGCACAGCACGGGGCGGAGTGGTGATTGCTATCCGTGAGGATTTGGGCGTGCCGGTCAAGTATATCGGTGTGGGCGAGCAGATCGACGACCTGCAGCCCTTTGATGCGGGGGATTTTGCAAAGGCGCTGTTTGAGGGGGAGAAGTGAGCATGACCTTTTTGGTTGCCACCGGAAATCCCAAAAAATGCGCCGAACTGACGCGCATCCTCGCGCCGCTTGGATTTACCGTCCTGACGCCGCATGAGGCCGGCGTGGATCTCAGTGACGTCGAGGAAACCGGCCTGGCCTTTGCGGAAAACGCGCGGATTAAAGCCGAGGCGGCCATGCAGAGGAGTGGGCTGCCCTCAATCGCGGACGATTCGGGGCTTGCGGTAGACGCGCTTCATGGTGCGCCGGGGATCTATTCGGCGCGGTACGCCGGGCCGGACGCGAGCGACGCGGACAGAATTGACAAGCTGCTCTTTGCGATGAAGGACGTGCCGGAAGGGAAGAGACAGGCGCGCTTTGTGTGCGCAGTCTGCTGTGTGTTTCCCGACCGGGAGCCGATCACGGTAGAGAAAACCTGCGAGGGGAGCATCGCATTTTCTCCGACGCAGGGCGGCGGCTTTGGTTATGACCCTGTTTTTATGGTGGGAGACAGATGTTTTTCCCAGCTGACGCCGGAGCAAAAGGACGAAATCAGTCACCGCGGCCAGGCGCTTCGCGCGCTGGCCCGCACACTCGATGATATACAAACCGAAAAAGGGGACAACATATGACAAGCAAACAAAGGGCGTTTCTCAGAGGGCTCGCCAACCCGCTTGAAACCATACTGATGGTGGGCAAGGGGGGGATGAGTCAAGAAATCATTAAGCAGGCCGACGATGCGCTGACCGTGCGTGAGCTGATCAAGGGCAAGGTGCTTGAAACCTCACCCATGCAGGTGCGCGAAGCGGCGGAGGCCATCGCACAAAGCACCGCTTCCGAGATCATTCAAGTCATCGGCCGGAAGTTTGTGCTCTATCGGCGAAACCCCGAAGAGCCGAAAATTGCTCTGCCGCGGGCGAAAAAATAACATTCGCTGTTTCCATTTCACACGAAAGGGTGTATAATAATGGAAAAAATTGCCCTGTACGGCGGCGCGTTTAACCCCATCCACAACGGGCATATGCATCTGTGTGATGAGTTTATCAAAAAACTTGAGCTCGACCGGCTCATTCTCATGCCCACCGCGCAGTCGCCTCATAAGACCAGCGACTGTGTGGCATCGGGGGCGGACCGCTTTGCGATGTGTATGCTCGCGGCGGAAGGGCAAAAAAAAATATCGGTCAGCGACATGGAAATCAGCCGGGGCGGGAAAAGCTATACGGTAGATACGTTACGGGCGCTGAAAAAAAGCCATCCGGGGGCGTGCCTGTACCTGATCATGGGCGCCGACATGTTTATGACGCTGGAATCCTGGCGCGCATTCAGGGAGATTTTTACGCTTGCCGTGATCTGCACGGCACCGCGGGACGGGTGTGGACAGGAAGCTCTGCGGCGGAAGGCGGCGGCGCTTGAGGCGCTCGGCGCGCAGATTATAGTAGCGGACATCCCGCCTGCTGCGGTGTCCTCGACACAGATCCGGGAGAGGCTTCGGGCGATGCAGCCGGTGGACGGGCTTGTGCCCGAGCCGGTGGCGCGCTATATTGCACAGCACCGGCTATACCATATTGATACAGAAGGGTGTGACACCAATGCACCAGTCCAGTGAACAGTACCTCAAAGCGATCCGGGAAAAGCTCAGCGCCGACCGGGTCTACCATTCGATTTGTGTCAGCGAGGCCGCGGCCTCGCTGGCGCAGAAATATGGCTGTGACGCCGAAAAGGCGGAATGCGCCGGCATCCTGCATGACATTATGAAGGAAGCGGGCGAGGATGAGCAGCGCGCGGTCATTGCACAGAGCGGGATTGCCCTGTGTGAGGTGGAGGAAAAAACGCCCAAGCTTCTGCACGCGATCGCGGGCGCGGCTTATGTGCGTGGTATCTTGGGCGTGGAGGATGACGAGATCATTGCCGCCATCCGCTACCACACCACGGCGCGGGCGGGCATGTCTCTGATTGAGAAAATCCTCTATCTCGCTGACTTTATTTCCAGGGAGCGCGACTATGACGGCGCGGAGGTTATGCGCACGGCGGCCAAGCACGGGCTTGAGCCGGCGATTTTCACCGGGCTCGCGTTTTCGATCCGCGACCTGTCAATACGCGGCGGGGCGATCCATCCTGACACGTTTGAGGCCTACAATGAGATGGTGCTCAGCGGCGCGACCGAGGGAAAACCGCCTCTGCTCTAAAATATAGTAAGGATGTGTTTCATAAAAATGACATCACTTGAACTGACCAAAGAGATTGTCAAGATCCTGGATAATAAGAAGGCGCAGGAGATCAAAGTCATCGGTATCCGGGATCTCACCATATTGGCCGACTATTTCATCGTCGCTTCGGGCACCAGCACCACGCAGGTGCGCGCGCTGGGGGACGAGGTGGAATTTCAGCTTAAAACCCAGCATGAGGTCGTGCCAGGGCACACCGAGGGCTACGGCTCCAACCAGTGGGTGCTGCTTGACTACGGCAACGTGGTGCTTCATGTGTTCTGCGGCGAGACGCGCGAATTTTATGATCTGGAACGGCTGTGGAGAGACGGCGAGCAGGTGGAAATCTCCGCTTGGCTTGACACCGAGTAAAATAGTGAAAAGGGATTGGTCGAAATGAAATACGAGCATAAACCCATCGAGAAAAAATGGCAGGAGCGTTGGGAGGCCGAGGGCGTTTTTCATGCGGAAAACGCCTCGGACAAGCCCCCCTTTTATGCACTGATTGAGTTCCCCTATCCGTCTGGACAGGGACTTCACGTCGGGCATCCACGCTCCTACACCGCCTTGGACATCGTGTCGCGCAAGCGCCGTTTGCAGGGCTTTAACGTGCTGTATCCCATCGGCTGGGACGCGTTCGGCCTGCCGGCGGAGAACTACGCGATCAAAAACCATGTCCACCCCGACGCCTTTACGCGCAAGAACATCGAGCGTTTCAAATCACAGCTTCAGTCGCTGGGGCTGTCCTTTGACTGGAGCCGGGAGATCAATACGACCGACCCCGAATACTATAAATGGACCCAGTGGATTTTCCTGGAGATGTTTAAAAAGGGACTGGCCTATAAAAGAGAGATGGCCGTCAACTGGTGCACCTCGTGCAAATGCGTGCTCGCCAACGAAGAGGTTGTGGGCGGCGGCTGTGAGCGATGTGGCAGTGAGGTTGTGCGCAAGGTCAAATCCCAGTGGATGCTGGGCATCACCAAGTACGCGCAGCGTCTGCTTGACGATTTGGAGCTGGTGGACTACCCCGAGCGCGTCAAGGCGCAGCAGCAGAACTGGATCGGCCGCTCGACCGGCTGTGAGGTGGATTTCACCGCCTCCACGGGTGACGTGCTGAGGGTGTACACCACCCGCCCGGACACGCTGTTCGGCGCAACCTACATGGTCATTTCGCCCGAGCATCCTCTGCTTAACAAGTGGGCAGACACGCTCATGAACATAGATGAGGTGCGGGTCTATCAGGAGGCGGCCTCCAAAAAGTCTGACTTTGAGCGCACCGAGGTGGCCAAGGACAAAACCGGCGTGCGCCTGGAGGGCGTCCACGCGGTCAACCCGGTCAACGGGAACGACATCCCGATATTTGTGTCCGACTACGTGTTGGTGTCCTACGGCACCGGCGCGATCATGGCAGTGCCCGGCCACGACACCCGTGATTGGGAGTTTGCCAAAAAGTTTGACCTGCCGATTGTTGAGGTGGTCAAGGGCGGCGACATTGCAAAAGAAGCCTTTACCGACTGCGAGACAGGGATTATGGTCAACTCCGGTTTTCTGGACGGGATGACAGTGGAGGAGGCCAAGGTCGCAATCGCCCGGTTCATTGAAGAAAAAGGCCTGGGCGAACCCAAGGTCAACTTCAAGCTGCGTGACTGGGTTTTCTCCCGCCAGCGCTATTGGGGAGAGCCCATTCCGATCGTCCACTGTGAAAAATGCGGCTTTGTGGCGCTGCCCGAAGAGGAACTGCCGCTCACGCTGCCCAACGTAGAGTCCTATGAGCCGACCGACAACGGCGAGTCGCCCCTTGCGGCGATCACCGAATGGGTCAATACCACCTGCCCGCACTGTCACGGCCCCGCCAAGCGCGAGACCGACACCATGCCGCAGTGGGCGGGCTCGAGCTGGTACTTCCTGCGCTACACCGACCCGAAGAATGACAGCGCACTGGCGGGCAAACAAGCGCTCGACTACTGGATGCCGGTCAACTGGTATAACGGCGGCATGGAGCACACAACTCTGCACCTGCTCTACAGCCGCTTCTGGCATAAGTTTCTGTATGACATCGGCGTGGTTTCCATGCCCGAGCCCTATGCCAAGCGCACCAGCCACGGCATGATCCTCGGCGAGAACGGCGAAAAGATGTCAAAATCCAAGGGCAACGTGGTCAACCCCGACGACATTGTGAACACACAGGGCGCCGACACCATGCGTCTGTACGAGATGTTCATCGGCGACTTTGAAAAGGCCGCCCCGTGGAGCAGCGACTCCATCAAGGGCTGTAAGCGCTTTTTGGAGCGTTATTGGGGCTTCCAGGAGATGCTCCTGAACCAGGGCGGTTTGCGTCCTGAGCTTGAGTCTGCCTTCCACAAGGCAATCAAAAAGGTGGACGAGGACATCGAAGGCCTCAAGTACAACACCGCCATCGCAACGCTGATGGCGCTGCTCAATGACATTTATAACACCGGTTCGGTCACCGCCGACGAGCTGAAAATTTTTACCATTTTATTAAATCCGTTTGCGCCGCACCTGACCGAAGAGATGTGGGAAAGCAAAGCGCTCGGTAAGGGCATGGTATGCCGGCAGGCGTGGCCGTCATACGACGAAGCGAAGTGTGTGGACGCGACTGTAGAAATCGCCGTACAGGTGTGTGGCAAGCTCCGCTCCCGCCTGACCGTTCCGGCCGGGATTGCCGCCGAGGAGGCAATTTATCTTGCGAAGCAGGACGAAAAAGTTCAGTCGTCCATAAACGGGAAACAGATTGTCAAAGAGATCTATATTCCCGGCAAGCTGATTAATCTTGTCGTGAAGTAAGAGTTTTCGGGAGATTTCCCTTGACATGGCGATGGGGTCTATTGTATAATTAATCTCGCGCTTTAATAAGCAAAGTACCCCTGCCGTATGGCGGAGGGAGGGAAGATAAGATGTCAGAAGTCAGAATTAAAGACAATGAGTCTCTGGATAGTGCGCTGAGAAGATTCAAAAAGCAGTGTGCGCGTTCGGGCGTTATTGCTGAGGTCCGTAAAAGAGAAGCGTATGAAAAGCCCTCTGTGAGACGCAAAAAGAAATCTGAAGCGGCACGCAAACGGAAGTTCAAATAAGAACTTTTATGCGGTGCGGTGATTATGACGTGAAAAAGCGGGTAGTGTAACAGCTGCCCGCTTTGCGCAATATTTGCAGCCAAATCTGATTCACACGGAAAGGGGGAGTGAGCCGATGCCTTTGTTTATACCCGACCTGATGCTGGACGGTATCCTGGATTTAACCGCAGAGGAACTGAAAAAACGGGGGATCAGGGGAATCCTGCTCGATGTGGACAACACATTGACGTCGCACGGCAACCCCGAACCGCTTGAGGGGGTCGTGGAGTGGTCGCGTGCGATGCGGCGCGCGGGGATTGGCATTATGATCGTCTCCAACAACACCAGCACGCGCGTGGCGGCCTTTGCGAATAAATTCGATTTACCCTTCATTGCATGGGGCATGAAGCCGTTGCCTTTCGGGTTTATCCGGGCGCGCAGGTGTCTGGGACTGAAACGCAGGGAAGTGATGGCGGTGGGAGATCAGGTGTACACCGATGTGTTGGGCGCCCATCTGGCCGGGGTTCAGGCGGTGCTTCTGACGCCGGTTCACCCTGAAACATCCCGCAGCTTCCGGGTGCGCCGGCACTTTGAGAAGGGTGTCATCCGGCGGTATCACCGCAAAAACAGGCGGGAGGACAAAAAATGAGCGCACGCTTCGGGCCTGCGGGACAGTGTCAGGACTCCCGGCAGCAGGCAAAAAACACCATACAGTTTATAGGATACATCGCCGAACGCGGCCTGACCGCCTTTGAATACCAGTGCGGCCGGGGTGTCACGGTGGGTGAAACAAAGGCGCGCGAGATTGGCGCGGCCGCCAGGGCGGCGGGGATTGAAATTTCCCTGCATGCCCCCTATTACATCTCACTGGCCTCGCCCGACGAGCAAAAGCGGGAAAATTCCATCACTTATATCCTGCAAAGCGCCCGCGCCGTCCATTGGATGGGTGGGAGGCGCATTGTCGTACACCCCGGTGGGCTTGGAAAGCTGAGCCGCCCTGAAGCGGCCGAGTGTGCCAGTGAAATCCTCGTGCGGGCACGGCAAAAGCTGGACGAAGAGGGGCTTGAGGAGATAATTCTTTGTCCGGAAACCATGGGGAAGGTCAACCAGCTGGGTGACCTTGCGGAGATCCTGACATTCTGTAAGCTCGACGAGCGCAGCCTGCCCTGTATCGACTTCGGGCACCTCAATGCCCGCACACAGGGCGGTCTTTCTGGGAAAGAACATTTTGCGGAGATTTTGCGCGAGATCGGAAACAGCCTTGGACAGGAGCGCCTGCATGCGTTTCACAGTCACTTTTCTAAAATACAATATTCAGCGGGCGGCGAGGTGCGCCACCTGACCTTTGAGGACGAGCAGTACGGCCCAAAATTTGAGCCGCTTTTGGAGCTTGTGAGAGAACAGGGGCTTTCGCCCGTATTTATCTGTGAGTCGGCGGGAACGCAGACGCGCGACGCGCTGACGATGAAGCAGCATTATGAGGGGCTTTCGTAGAAAAGAAAGGATGGCGGGCATGGCCAAAAAGAAGATTCTGGTTTTGCTGGGTCCCAATCTCAACATGACCGGCGTACGGGAAAAAAACGTCTACGGCTCGGAAACGGCGGAAAGTATTGAGGAACAGATCCTCCAGACGGCGGAAAAGCTAGGATTCGCCTGTGAGGTGTTTCAGTCCAACCACGAGGGAGCACTGATTGACAAAATCCATGAGGGCTATGGGCAGATCGCGGGCGGCATCATCAACGCCGGCGCGCTCACCCATTACAGCTATGCCCTGCGCGACGCCCTTTCGGCCGTGCGTCTTCCTTTTATCGAGGTGCACATGTCCAACATCCACGCGCGGGAGGAGTTCCGTCACGCCTCGGTGATTGCGGGGGTGTGCGTCGGGCAGATCGCGGGGTTTGGTAAGCACAGCTATATGCTTGCGCTGGACGCCTTGCATGACATTCTGTGCAACATTTAGGAGGTTACATGGAAAATCCCGTAGAACGTCTGATGCGTCTGATCCCCGATGGGGTGGACGGAGCTCTCATCCAGACCCCGGTCAACCGGCGGTATCTGACCGGGTTTAAATCCTCGGCCGGATTTGTGCTCCTGCTCAAGGGGGCGTGCATTTTCCTGACCGACTTCCGGTATTATGAGTCGGCCCAAAAGGTTGTCAAAACCGCGCGGGTCGAGCAGTATACAAGGCTGGCGGATACCTTCGCCGCCCTCAAAAAGAAGTACAACCTGCGGTATCTGCTGGTCGAGCACGACAGGCTTTGCCTGGGCGACCTCGAGCGCATGCAGACTGCGTTTGAGGGCGTCAAGCTTATCTATGACACAAAGCTTGATGAGATTCTCTCTGATATCCGCATTGTCAAAACACCGGAGGAACTTCGTAAAATCGAACAGGCGCAGGCGCTGACCGAAAAGGCCTACGACCATATCCTGCACAAAATTCGCCCCGGCGTGACCGAGATTTCAATTGCACTGGAAATCGAATACTTTATGCGCAGGCAGGGGGCTGAGGCGGTCGCCTTTGATCCCATTGTGGTCTCGGGCAGAAACAGTGCGCTGCCGCACGGCGTCCCGACCGGGAAGGCGATTGAGACGGGAGATTTCGTCACGATGGATACCGGCGCCATGGTGGACGGCTGGCACAGCGACATGACTCGTACGGTGGCGGTGGGGCGCGTAACGGAGGAGCAGCGCAAAATGTATGAGGTGGTGCGGCGCGCCCAGTGCTGCGCCCTGGAGCGCATCCGGGCAGGGCTGTCCTGTGAGGATGCGGATGAAGCCGCGCGGCAGGTTATCCGCGAAGCGGGCTATGGAGAGGCGTTCGGCCATTCCACCGGTCACGGTGTCGGCATGGAGGTGCACGAAGCGCCCAGTGTTGCGCCGGGGAACCCCCAATTATTACGTCCGGGCATGGTGATCACGGTGGAGCCGGGCATCTATTTGAGCGGAAAGTTTGGTGTGCGCATTGAGGACATGGTGATTGTCACAGAAGTGGGCCATAAAAATCTGACAAAATGCACCAAAGATTTGACGATTTTGTAATTTTTCGAAAATTTGTTGAAAAAAGAATGGAAATACGATACACTAATACTGTTATAAAACCCAAATGGAGGATTGTTACGATGATATCAGCAGGAGATTTTAGAAACGGCTTAACCTTTGAAATGGACGGAAACGTATATACGGTCGTGGAATTTCAGCATGTGAAGCCAGGAAAAGGCGCGGCCTTTGTCCGCACAAAGATTCGCGACGTCATCAATGGCGGCGTGGTGGAGCGTACCTTTAACCCCACGGAAAAGTTCCCGTCGGCTTATGTGGAGCGCCGGGACATGCAGTATCTCTATAGCGACGGAGATCTGTATTATTTCATGGACAACGAGACCTATGAGCAGCTCCCCATCGGAGCCGGCATACTCAGCGACAGCTTCAAGTTCGTCAAGGAAAACATGGAGTGCAAGATCATTTCCTATAAGGGCAATGTCTTTGGCGTCGAGCCGCCTTTCTTTGTAGAGCTTCAGATCACCGAGACCGACCCCGGCTTTAAGGGTGATACCGCGACCAACGCGACCAAACCCGCAAAGCTGGAAACCGGCGCAGAGATCCGCGTGCCCCTCTTCATCGAGGAGGGCGAGATGGTGCGTGTCGACACGAGAACCGGTGAATATATGGAGCGTGCATAACCCCGTCTTACAGGATAATTTGCTTTTAAAACAATGGGGTTAAGAGTTTAAGGAGGAAATCAGGATGACTGTGGTCGAAAAGATTGCCTATACAAAAGGATTTTTTTCTGGTCTGAACATTGACAGTGCGACCGCAGAGGGCAAGGCCTTCAATGCGCTTTTGGAGCTTCTGGAGGAGCTGGTCGTTTCCAATGCTGATTTGGAAAAGCAGTGCGAGAGCCTGAAGGATCAGGTCAGTGAAATTGATGAGTACGTTTCGGAGATGTTCAACGACGTCTTTGACAACGCCTCTTTCGAACACAGCCATGATTTTTCTGACGATGCGATTTTGTACGAGGTCATTTGCCCCGAGTGCGGTGAACGAACCACGTTCGGGCAGAGGATTGCTCTGCGCGGATACATGGAATGCCCCGGCTGCGGACTCAATCTGGAATTTGACTATGACGAGGAGCTTCCGGACGAACTTGAGGAGGCCGAGCTGCCCGGATCGGAGCAAGCCGAAGCGTTTTATACCGAGCCGGTTGTGACGGAGGAACCTTTCGGAACGGCAGTGCAGGTTGACCAGTCCGCCTCAGAATTTGTGGCGCCGCCGCCTGTGCCGAAACCGGCGCAGGGGGAGGATGACCGGATCCCGCAGACCGAGGAGTTTGTCTACAGCGAAACCCAGGAGGAGGAAGAGGACGCGCCGGCGGACGCCGTAAAAGAAGTCGTGTCCGAGCCTGAGGCGGACGCTGTAGAAGAGATGCCTGAAGCGGACGAAAAAGCTGACGCGGAAAGCGCGCTGGTCAAGGTCGAATTTGTCGCCGACCGGGAAGCTTTTGAGGCGGGCCGTATGGCCGCCAAGCAGTATAAGTTTTCCGAGGACAACGTAAACATTGACTTTGACAAGCTCATTCCGTCCGGCATGCCGGCGGAGGACGCGGCAGAAACAGACGCACAATAAATGCATGAGAAAGCCGCGGCAGACATTTGTCTGCCGCGGCTTTCTTCGGGATTTAAGATCAATCATCATTCCCTTTGTTTTTCAGACTTAGAGTCAGCACGAGCCTTTTTGGCCTCCCGCGCGCGCACAAAGTCAATCACAAACAGGCGAATGGCCGCAAAGATAGGCACACCCAGGATCATGCCGGTGATGCCGAAGAGGCCGCTGCCCAGCGTGACGGCAAAGATGACCCAAAAGGGGCTGAAGCCCAGCGACGAGCCGAGGATGCGGGGATTAAGGAAGTTGGCGTCCACCTGCTGGAGCAGGAAAAGAAAGATAAACGCCCAGAGGGTCGTGAGGAAGTCAGAGGAAATGAAAGTCAGCAGGGGCACCGAGATGATGGCGATGATGGGGCCGAAATAGGGGATGAAGTTGAACATACCGTAGAAGAAGCCCAGAACAGGCGCATTGGGTACGCCGATCAGCGTCAGCCCGAGGGCGGCGACGGTGCTGACGATCAAGGAGTCAGTCAGCTGGGCAAAGAAGTAGCGGTAGATCACTTGATCCACGCGGCGGAGCGTGACAGCCATCCGATAAATCCGCTCCTCGGTGAAAACGAGGCCGAGCAGGCGTTTGATCACCTTAATCAGATTTTCCTTGTCCAGAATCATATAGATCGAGATGATGATGCCCAGAAAGATGGAGGTAACCACGGAGGACACGCTCACGATACCCTCGAAATACGTGCCGACGTTTTCAAATTTTATGATGCCCGACAAATCTGTCAGTGAAAAGTTCTTAATGGCCTCGTCCAGTTCGAGTGACGCAATCAGCGGGCTGTTTTTGCTCAGGTTTTCCACAATGCTCACCAAATTGTCCTGGTACTGCGGCACTTTGTCCACAAAGCTGATGACGCTGTTGACCAGCGCGGGCAGCAGAAAGCTGAGCAGCACGGCGAGCAGGAGCAAAAAGCCTAGGTAGACGACCAGTGTGCTGAACGCACGCGCGTGTTTGACGATTATGTGGCGTTTAGACCGGGACATTTTGGCATACAGGCGCTTGTGGGGTTTGTTGAGAAAGTAGGCGAATACAAACCCGATGATGAAGGGGGTCAGAAGCGAGAGGATCCATCCAATGGAGGAGAAAATCCCGCCCAGATTATCAAAGGTCTTCCAAACGACAATCACAGCCACCGCCAGCGTCATCCACCGCAGCCACCAGCTCCAATTCTCTCTGAACTTTTGGTTCATTCTTTTATGTCACTCCTTTTTGAGGCAATACTATAATTATAAGTATAATGGAAATCGTTTATAAATGCGACTGTTATTTGAGGAATTTTTAAAATTGAGCAGATAAGCGTCCGCCGGGGCAAAAAAAGAAGGAAAAGATTGCGGGAAAATGCTTGACGGGGCGCGACAACTTATGGTATACTTGCCATACCTCGAAAAGGGTTATTTTTTTGCCCTTTGAGGGAGGCTAACATTAACCGTCAAACGGGAGGTGCCGACATGAGAGTCAGAATTACACTCGCCTGCACGGAGTGCAAGCAGCGCAACTACGACACAAAGAAGAACAAGAAGAACACACCGGATCGTCTTGAGCTGAAGAAGTACTGCAGGTTCTGCAGGAAACATACTGCTCATAAGGAAACCAAATAAGCACGGGAGGGCAGAAAATGGCTAAAGACAACAAATCCTCGGTTGCAGTAAAGCCGAAGAAAAACAAGGAGGCCGCGCCCTCCAAAGTCGGCCGCTTCTTCCGCGAATGCAAGAGCGAATTTAAGAAAATCGTTTGGCCGACACCCAAAACCGTATTCAAGAACATGGGGATCACCATGGCTGTGATTGCCGTCATCGGTGTTTTTGTCGTGTTGCTTGACTGGGGGCTTTTACAGCTTCTGGGCCTGGTTATGAACGTCAATGGCTAATCACTAACTTGGAGGGTTCTCAATGTCCGAAGAAGCAAAATGGTATGTTGTCCACACCTACTCTGGATATGAGAACAAGGTGGCCACAAACTTGGAAAAGATTGTGGAGAACCGGAATTTGCAGGAATTGATTCAGCAGGTGTACGTTCCAACCGAAACCGTGACTGAAATCAAGGACAACAAACGCAAGGAAGTGGAACGTAAAATCTTCCCCGGCTATGTGCTCGTCAAAATGGTGATGACCGACGATTCCTGGTATGCCGTGCGCAACATTCGCGGCTGCACCGGCTTTGTCGGGCCGTCCTCCAAGCCCATCCCGCTGTCCGATGAGGAAGTGGCGGCGCTGGGCGTCGAGAAAAAGACCGTCGAAGTGCAGTACAAGGTCGGCGACTCGATCCGCATCGTGGACGGTGCGCTTGAAGGCTTTGTGGGCACGGTGGAAGAGCTCGATCTGGACAAGAACCGCGTGCGCGTGACCATTTCCATGTTTGGACGGGAAACGCCCGCAGAGCTTGAGCTGGATCAGGCGGAACTCTTAGAGCTCTAGGGAGGGCTCTAACCGAAACACAGAGTAATAGGGCGCGGTAAGCGCCCTATTATGCGGGGCACAAGCGGCCCCGGTGGGAGGAACAGCACAGGACTGTTCCGCCATCTACCACGAAATATGGAGGTGCAAATCAATGGCTCAAAAGGTAGTGGGTTTTATCAAACTCCAGATACCGGCCGGAAAAGCGACCCCGGCGCCCCCGGTAGGTCCGGCGCTTGGTCAGCACGGTGTGAATATCATGGCATTCACAAAGGAGTTCAATGAACGGACAAAGAACGATGTGGGTATGATCATCCCCGTCGTCATCACGGTGTATGCCGACCGTTCCTTCTCCTTCATCACCAAGACCCCGCCCGCAGCGATCCTGATTAAAAAGGCGTGCGGACTGGATAAGGCGTCTGGTGTGCCGAACAAAACCAAAGTCGCGAAGATCACCGGTGATCAGGTCAGAAAAATCGCGGAGACCAAAATGCCCGACTTAAATGCCGCCACCATCGAGACTGCGATGTCAATGATCGCGGGCACGGCGCGCAGCATGGGTATCGAAGTCGTCGACTGATGATCCCGGGTGGGAGGAAAATTCCGATATCACCACTCAATAGGGAGGATAAACGATGAAACATGGTAAAAAATATGTCGACAGTGCGAAGCTGATCGACCGGGCGACCACGTACGACGTGTCCGACGCGCTTGGCCTTTGCACAAAGACGGCCAAAGCGAAGTTCGACGAGACCGTCGAGGTTCATGTCAAGCTGGGCGTTGACTCGCGTCATGCGGACCAGCAGGTTCGCGGTGCGATTGTTCTTCCCAATGGAACGGGCAAAACCGTTCGTGTGCTTGCCATCTGCAAGAGCGACAAGGAGAACGACGCCAAGGAAGCCGGCGCTGAGTTTGTCGGCGGCGAAGAAATGGTGCAGAAAATCCAGACTGAGGGCTGGATGGACTTTGATGTGCTGATCACCACGCCCGATATGATGGGCCTGGTGGGACGTCTGGGTAAAGTGCTCGGCCCGCGCGGCCTGATGCCCAACCCTAAGGCGGGCACCGTGACCCCCGACATCGGCAAGGCTGTCAAGGAAGCCAAGGCCGGTAAGATTGAATACCGTCTGGACAAAACCAACATCATCCACTGCCCGATCGGCAAAGCCTCGTTCGGCGTGGAAAAACTGCAGGAAAACTTCTCCACTCTGCTGGGCGCGATTGTCAAGGCCAAGCCCGCCGCTGCGAAGGGACAGTACATCAAGTCCTGTGTCGTCGCGACCACGATGGGCCCCGGCGTGCGCGTCAACCCGAACAAGGTCGAGGGTTAATACCCCTCTTGACAGAGTGACCCGCTTGTGGTACACTTTTCTACGTTAGTCAAGTCTAAAGACAGCAGGTAGCGTTTACGCATAACAGGAAGTGATTCCCGCCTGCCGAGGATTTGCATGGAATACCTGCGCTTTACGGCGCTCACTAGGTATGTCATGCCCGTCCTGCGGTTTTGCGGGACGGGCTTTTTGTATGATGAAACAAGAGTCGTGGAGGTGAAATTAAACATGCCGAGTGCAAAAATTTTGGAACAGAAAGTAGAGCTGGTCAGCGCGTTGACTGAAAAGCTGAAGGGCGCCTGCTCGGGCGTCGTGGTCAGCTATAAGGGTATCACCGTGGCTGAGGACACCAAGCTGCGTAAAGAGCTGCGTGAGGCGGGTGTTGACTACTTCGTGGTCAAGAACACCATGCTGCACAGAGCGGCGGAAATCGCCGGACTGTCCGATCTGGATCCCGTGCTCGAAGGCACAACCGCTCTCGCACTGAGCGCGGAGGATTACGTCGTGGCGCCCCGCATTCTCTGCACCTTTGCGGAGAAGAGCAAAACCTTTGAAGTCAAAGCCGGTTTCATGGATGCCCGTGTGACGTCCAAGGAAGAGGTGAACGCCCTGTCCAAGATCCCGCCGAAGGAGATCCTGCTTGCGCAGGTTCTGGGCGGATTCCTGGCTCCGATTTCCGGATTGGCCATCGTCCTCAACCAGATCAAAGAGAAAATGGAAGGCGGCGCGGAATAAGCGGCACCCCTTCGAAAGTGCGGCTTACAGGCCGCTTACACAACAAATTACATGGAGGTTATGAAAAATGTCTGAAAAGATTTTAAAGCTGATTGAAGAAGTAAAGACCCTGACCGTTCTTGAGCTGGCCGACCTGGTCAAGGCGCTCGAGGAGGAGTTCGGCGTTTCCGCGGCTGCGGCTGCGGTGGCGGCTCCTGCGGCTGGCGGCGGCGCTGCCGCTGCGGAAGAGCAGACCGAGTTTGACGTCATCCTGAAGGGACCGGGCGGCAACAAAATCGCCGTTATCAAAGTGGTTCGCGAAATCACCGGTCTTGGCCTCAAGGAAGCCAAGGAGCTGGTTGACAACGCGCCGAAGCCTGTTAAGGAAGCGGTTTCCAAGGACGACGCGGAAGCCATCAAAGCGAAGCTCGCCGAAGCCGGTGCTGATATCGAAGTTAAATAAGGATTGCCTTTGCACGAAAAGGACGGGAGAAATCCCGTCCTTTTTTGCGGCAATTTCCGGGATTTGACAGATCAGAACGAAAGCTGTATACTATTTGTAACTATTATTAAAAAGTTGTAACTTTTTGGATTTTTGAGACGTAAAAAGTGAGGGAACATACGCATGGAAAGGAAACTTGGGAGATCGTTTTTTCTGATATTGCTTTTGATTTGTACGCTTGTGCTGTCCCCGGTGGCAAGTGTGCAGCTGTATACGATTGTTTCTGCCGCAACCTACACAACCGGCAGCTATACCATTGTGGCCAGCGGCGGCCTGAGGCTGCGCGAGGGACCGAGCACCTCCTCTGCACAGGTTGCCCTCATCCCGAATGGAAGCACCGTATCGGTGTCGAAGATCGAAGGAGAGTGGGGGTATACAACCTACAGCGGAAAATCGGGCTGGATCTCTATGGCGTACACCAAAAAGCTTGAGAATACAAACCCGACGGCGGACATCAATGTCCGCATTGCGGCCGAGAAGGTCAAGTTCCCGAACGGCCGGTACTACAGCCACACGCCGGGGCAGCCCAACAACCCCGACGCAACCTCCACCACGCCGTGCAGCCATCACAGCGGCGGCTGCGGCGGATACAAGGGAGATTGCGGCTGTAACAGCTTCAACGGCCTCGCCATCCAGTGCCACGGCTTTGCGTGCAAGCTGGGGTATGACGTGTTTGGGCTCAATCCCTATACGGGCTGGACAAAAATCTACAGCGCGGCAGACATCCGCGTGGGAGACATCGTCCGCTACCGCAACAACGGACATTCCATATTCATCACGGGCATTTCGGGCGATACCTTTACTTATGCTGACTGCAACGCCGACGGCAAGTGCAGGATCCGTTGGGATGCGACGGTGACGCGCGCGACATTGACCAGCACGTTTACCTATGTCTGGCGCGCCAATAATTACGATGAAGTCGTGCCGCCCTCTCCGAATAAGCTTGACGCGGTTAAGATCACGCTTTCGGCGACCGAGTATGTCCAGGGCAACGCGGCCACCCTCTCCTTTGCAAGCAGCAAGGCAACGCAATATAAGCTGGTGATCACCGCACAGGACGGCAGTAAAATGATCGACATAACCACGGCGGAAACCAAATATTCCTGCAAGCTCGATCCGGGCTTCTACAGCGCGAAGGTGACCGCGATCAACAGCGAGGGCAGTCTTGACAGCGAACCGGTCAATTTTGCCGTATACGCAACCCGGAAAGACAATATCGGCTCAGACTTTTACGCCGTGATCCGCAGTGCGGACGGCAGTATCCTGACAAACGCCGGCACTGCGACACGCGACAGCGAGCGCAGGGACGCCTCTCAGGTTCTGCATTTTCTGCGCAGGAGCGACGGCACCTATTCGATCACCTCACAGCATGACGGCACCTGTCTCAATGTGCTGGAGGCGGGATACATAAACGGGACAAGCGTAGTGTTTGCCCCTCTCAGCGGCGCCAACGAGCAGTCGTGGCGCATTGAAGATCAAGGAAGCGGTCAGTACGTGTTCGGCGTACAGTGTGCGCCCGAGACCATCCTTTCCGTGTCCGAGGGTACGGCTCAGTACGCCGGAGAATTACAGCTGTGGGAAAAGCCGGAGACGGGCCCGCAGAGCTTTGCGATTGAGAAAATCAGCCCGGTCAGCACCCTCACGCTGTCGACGTCCTCGCTGTGGGTGGCGCCGGACAAGACGATTGCGCTGAGCGGCTATTTGACGGTTGTGCCGTCGAATGCCTACAATACGACACTTCTCTACACGAGCAGCAATACGTCGGTTGCGACGGTGAGCGCCAAGGGCGTGATCACCGGCAAGAAAGAGGGTACTGCCAAGATCACTGCAAAATCGGTGGACGGCCTGGGCAAGACCGCCGTGGTTACGGTGATCGTTTCCAAGCAGAAGAGCACCTATGTGACCATGCGCATTGGCTACACCAAGGCCATCCAGAATTCGGTCAAAACCACGGTGGACACCGTCGGCACCAGACCCTTCACAATCTCCGGCCGCACCATGCTGCCGCTTCGTTTTCTCGGCGAAAAGCTGGGAGGCAAGGTCACGTATGTCAATGACAGCACGCCCATTAAGATGACCTACGGCAATATGACCGTGGAATTTACGCTGGGCAAGAGCAGCATGAAAGTGAGCAACGGCTCGATGGTTAAGACCCTGACCATGGATGTGAATGCGCAGAAAAAGGGCGGAAAGACCTATATTCCCTTGCGTGCTGTCGCCGAAGCGCTCGGCTTTGACGTGCGGTATCAGGAGGGAACCAAGCTGATCGTGGTCAGCAATGTGGCGATGGATTCCAACCTGCTTACACAGCGGTTCAACGAAGGAATTGCCTATATTAAATAATGGGGAAGGTTAGATCAAGAGAGGAGATAAACATTGAAAAAAGCGATACAAATATTGATATTTACTCTATACCCTTTATTGTTGTCTGCCATTTATACCTTTTTCGCATCACTTGAAAGTATACCAGGTGGTGGCTTAGTATTAGTACCCTTTTTTGTAGTTTGTTATATACTTCCATTTTGTGCATTATTCTATTTTATTAAGAAGAGACCTTTCAATCAATGGATTTTATTTGTTGGCTTTATCCCTGTGCCTTTACTGCCTTTCATTTATGAGTATTTATACCCAGGATGGTTTCAATACCTGGTTACAGTAGTGACAGTCAGGTATTACACAATTCCATTTGTTGTTTTGTTTTTGATAGCCGCACTTGTCATTTCAATAAAAGATAAACGTGTCAATAAGCATGAGTAGAAGTTAAAGGTCGGAAGAAATTTATAATTTATTCCGACCTTTCTTATTGCAAAGCCCCTGCTGTGAAGCGGGGGCTTCTTTTATGCCAGACCCATCATACGTACCGCCGCCGTAAACAAAAAGCAGAGGAGTATCCCTATGACAGTGGGGATCAGCACCGAGAGCACAGTCCAGCGCACACTGCCCGTTTCCTTTTTGATGGTCAGACAGGTGGTGGAGCAGGGCCAGTGTATGAGAGAAAAGAGCATGACCGAAATCGCGGTCGCCCATGTCCAGCCGTGGGAAACCAGCAGCGCTTTCAGCGCGCTCAGAGAGCCAAGCTCCATGAGACTTCCGGTAGAGAGATAGCCCATAATGATAATGGGGATGACAATCTCGTTGGCGGGAAAACCTAGGATGAAAGCGAGCAGGATAATTCCGTCCAGCCCGAGAAGCTGTGCGAAGGGATCCAGAAAGGTCGCACAATGGGCAAGCAGGCTTATATCGCCGATCGTGACGTTGGAGAGTATCCAGAGAATCAGCCCTGCGGGAGCGGCCACAGAAACCGCACGCCCCAGCACAAACAACGTCCGGTCGAGGAGCGAACGCACAATCACTTTGCCGAACTGCGGCGTACGGTAGGGCGGGAGCTCGAGCGTAAACGAAGAGGGCTGCCCCTTGAGGAGCGTTTTAGAAAGCAATCGTGACACGGCAAAGGTGAGAAATACGCTCAGCACGATGAGAGCACCCAGAAGCAGAGCGGACAAAAAGGAGTTCCAGAGAGAGGCCGCCGTGCCCAGAAAAAACATGGAAATCAGCGCGATCAGGGTGGGAAATCGCCCGTTACACGGCATAAAGCTGTTGGTGAGGATGGCGATCAGGCGTTCGCGCGGGGAGTCGATGATGCGGCAGCCCGACACGCCCACAGCATTACAGCCCAGACCCATGCACATACAAAGCGACTGTTTGCCGCAGGCGCAGGCTTTTTTGAAATGATAATCAAGCGCAAAGGCCACACGTGGCAGGTAGCCGAAATCCTCGAGCAGCGTAAACAGGGGGAAAAAGATGGCCATGGGCGGCAGCATGACGGACACCACCCAGGCAAGTGTCCGGTATACCCCCAGTATGAGCACCCCGTCCAGCCAGGTCGGCGCGCCCGCCGTGTCAGACCACCCGGTCAGTACGCCCTCAAGCTGGAACAGTGCGTCACTGAGCAGCTGGGACGGGTAGTTGGCGCCGGATATGGTCAGCCAGAGGATGCCGCACAGCAAAAGCAGCATCAGCGGGATACCGGTGCGTTTGCCGGTCAGCAGGCGGTCAAGCCTGCGGTCACGGTTGTTTTTGACGCTGCAATCGCAGGACAAAAGATTCAGACACAGTTCTTCAGAGGTGAGTACAAGGCAGGCGGCGATCACATCGGGGATCTGCGTCTCTGCAATGCCTGCTTCCTGTAAAATTTCGAGCGCTTCTTTCCGCGCTTTTGTAAGGGCCTCATCCTGAGGCAGATCGACGGAATTTCCCTCCAGCAGACGCAGCGAAAGCCACCGGCCGCTGACATTCTGCCCGAGAGCCTCCACGGCGGGAAAAAGACGGGCAAGGGCCTCCTGGATGGGCTCGCTGTAATGGACGCCGCACGGGGCAAGAGGATAGTTTCCCGCCGTCACCTCCTGGATCCGGCGCTTGAGAGTGTCCAGCCCCTTGCCTGAACGGGCGCTGGTCGCGACGACCGGGACGCCCAGCAATTTTTCCAGTGTTTCGATGTCCACCGAAATGCCCTTTTTCTCCGCTTCGTCCATCAAGTTGACGCACACCACCACACGCGGCATGATTTCCATGGTTTGAAGTGCGAGGTTGAGATTGCGTTCAAGGGCGGTGGCGTCACAGACCACCACCGCCGTTTGCGCCTGGCCGGACAGCAGATAGTCGCGGGCGACCTCCTCCTCCTCCGAATGCGCCATCAGCGAATAGGTTCCGGGAAGGTCGACAAGAAGATAGCCCCTGTCCTCGTATGTATAGCGCCCCTTCGCGCTGCCCACCGTTTTGCCCGGCCAGTTGCCCGTGTGCTGCCGAAGCCCGGTCAATGCATTAAAAATACTGCTTTTTCCCACATTGGGATTGCCCGCCAGCGCAATGATGGTTTCCCCGGCGGATTTTTTGGCTGTCATGTGCCACCCCTCTTATTCAATCAAAATCTTTCGTGCATCTTCACACCGCAGCGCAATGACAGCCCCGCGGATTTCAAAGGCAATGGGATCCCCAAAGGGGCTTTTCTGCACACACTGTACCCGTGTACCCTCCACAAGCCCCAAATCCTGAAGCCGGCGGCGCATCGGGCCTGTTGACAAAAGCGTCTGGACGTGAGCGAAATCGCCCTCCTGCAAGCTTGATAAATTTTTTTTCGGTTCCATAGGATTCCTCCTCTTTTTAACGCTCTATTTCATTCTATTCCCGCACTGTGAACTGGTGACAACATAAAGGGGCGGCCGCAACATGTGCGGCCGCCCCAAAAGGGAAATATTCATCGTGATCGAAGCTTATATTCATTTCGGTGGACATATACGCATTGTATGAGCCCCACGCCCATGTAGAGACACACCGTCGAAGAGCCGCCGGCGCTGAAGAAGGGGAGGGTGATGCCGATAACCGGCAGCAGTCCCATGCACATACCGATGTTTTCCACAGCCTGAAACGCAATCATGCCGAAAAAGCCAAAGCACATCAGTGATCCCATGCGGTCACGCGCAGAGCCGGCGATGGTGACCACCCGGAAGAGGATAAAAAAGAGAAGCAAAATGACCAGGATGCAGCCAATGAGCCCCAGTTCCTCGCCGACCACCGAAAAGATCATGTCGTTGTGATCTTCGGGGATAATACCCTTGGCAACGCGTGGGCCGTTGAACAGCCCTTTGCCGAAGATCCCGCCCGAGCCGATGGAAATCTTGGTCTGAATCTGATGATAGCCGACGTTTAGCGGATCGGCCTCCAGGTTCCCCAGAATCAGGAAACGATCCTTTTGGAATGGGCTGATCGCGTATCGCCATAAGAGCGGTATCCCGGGGATAAGCAGGAGGATTGCAGCGAGAAAATAGCGCAGCTTGAGCCCCGCGCAGATCAACATGGGCAGCGCGATAAAAAGGAATACAATCGCCGAACCGTCGTCTCCGGTGAGGAAAACCAGTACAATCGGAACGGCAAGATGGACAAGCAGAAGGATAACCTGAATGAAGCGATCCAGCTGTTTATTTTTGACCAGATAGGACAAATGATAGGAAAAGGTCATAAAAAATACAAATTTGAGAAGCTCGGAAGGCTGAAATGTGATGCGCCCGAACAGAAGAATCCATGCGCGGTCATCTGCGCCGCCGCCCGGGCCAACGCCCCAGATAACGGTATACACCATCAATGCGACGGCAAAAATGGAAATCAGAGGCAGCCATCGCGCAAAATTTTCATAATCGATATTCGAAATGACAAGCGCCGCGATATAACCGAGCAGCACAGCGGCAACCTGTGTACCGAATGCGCCGGCCTCGGAGGAGCCTTTGGTTGCGCTGTACACCAGTGTCAGGCCGAACAGGGAGGTTGCAATGGTTAAAATCCAAAACACCTTGTCCGAACGCTTGATATATTCAAAAAAGGCGTCAATCAATCGATTCAGGGAAACCACCTCGCTTTTATGGGTTGTAGGGGTTGGACAGGGTATTTGCATCCTTTACCGAGCGTAAAGTGTAAGAAATGCGTTCCGTTTGCAAGCGCATACAAATTTTGTGTTGTCGAACAGTCTCTATTATAGTATTATTATCGGGTAGATTCAAGTAAAAACCTTTTATCGGGGACAGATTTATGATATAATCGCTGTTAATGAGAAATTTGTACAGTCATTCTGTACGGATTCACGAAGCCCAAAGAAAAAACGGCGCCCATAAATGGACAGGCGCTGTACAGGAGGAATACCAATGCTGACAGACATTCAAATTGCACAGCAGGCGCAGCCCAGACTGATCACCGAGATCGCGGGTGATCTGGGGATTCGGGAGGACGAGCTTGAGCTGTATGGACGGTACAAGGCCAAGGTGAGCGAATCGCTGCTCGACCGCGTACAGGACAATCCCGACGGCAAGCTCATTCTTGTGACCGCCATCAATCCGACGCCGGCGGGGGAGGGAAAAACCACCACGACCGCGGGTCTTGGACAGGCCATGGCTATAATTGGGAAAAAAGCGGTCATTGCCCTGCGTGAGCCCTCGCTTGGCCCGGTGTTCGGCATCAAGGGCGGCGCGGCCGGCGGCGGCTACGCACAGGTGATCCCCATGGAGGACATCAACCTGCATTTCACCGGGGATATGCACGCCATCACCTCGGCAAACAACCTGCTGTGCGCCCTGCTTGACAACCATCTCCAGCAGGGGAACGTATTGGGGATTGATCAGCGCCGGATTCTGATCAAGCGCTGTCTGGATATGAACGACCGCGCCCTGCGCAGCACCATTGTAGGGCTGGGAGGCAAGGTCAACGGCATCCCCCGTGAGGACGGCTTTGTCATCACGGTGGCCAGCGAAGTCATGGCCATTCTGTGTCTGGCGGAAAATCTTCCTGATCTCAAGGAGCGGCTCGGACGCATTCTGGTGGCCTATAAGACCGACGGCTCGCCGGTGTATGCGCGCGACCTGAACGCGCAGGGCGCAATGGCCGCGCTTCTCAAGGAGGCCATCAAGCCCAACCTGGTGCAGACACTGGAGGGCACGCCCGCCATCATGCATGGAGGCCCCTTCGCCAACATCGCCCACGGGTGCAATTCGGTGCGGGCGACCAAGCTCGCGCTCAAGCTTGCAGACTATTGCATCACCGAGGCGGGTTTCGGCTCCGACCTTGGCGCGGAAAAATTCTTTGACATCAAGTGCCGTTATGCGGGGCTCAAGCCTTCGGCGGCGGTGATTGTCGCAACGGTGCGCGCACTCAAATATAACGGCGGTATGCCCAAAGCCGAGCTTGCCAACGAGGACATCAAAGCCCTTCAGTCGGGTCTGTATATGCTCGATATTCACATTGAAAATATGCAAAAGTACGGTGTCCCGGTCGTGGTGGCCATCA
Organism: Oscillospiraceae bacterium; assembly: GCA_031551875.1. GTDB lineage: Bacteria > Bacillota > Clostridia > Oscillospirales > Acutalibacteraceae > JAVBNA01. Next base: position 98,602 of record JAVBNA010000001.1, read on the forward strand.
ATCGCTTTGCTTCCGACACCGACACGGAGCTCAAGATCATCGAAGAGGAATGCAATCGTTTGGGCGCCTCATTTGCCCTGTCCGAAGTGTTCGGCAGGGGGGGAGAGGGCGGCATGGAGCTGGCGCGCAGGGTGTGCGAGGCGTGCGAAAAGCCGTCCGATTTCAAGATCCTCTACCCGCTTGACATGACCATAAAGGAAAAGGTTGAAACCATTGCCCGGGAGATCTACCACGCCACCGATGTGGTTTTCACGGCGCAGGCGCAGAAGGCGCTGGCCGAGCTGCAAAAGGTGGGCTGTGACCACCTGCCGGTTTGTGTGGCCAAGACGCAGTATTCGCTCTCCGACAACCCCGCTTTGCTGGGTGCGATGGCGGGCTTTGACATCACCGTACGCGACGTTCGCCTTTCAAACGGCGCCGGGTTTGTCGTGGTATACACCGGTGACATTATGACGCTGCCCGGACTGCCTAAGCAGCCCGCCGCAGACCGCATTGACATTGATGCGGACGGCACGATTTCGGGGCTGTTTTAAGTATGGCGCAGAGAGTTGAAACCCACGCGGCGGGCGAAACCGAAGCGCTGGGCCGCCGGCTTGGGCACACGCTGCGGGGAGGCGAAGTCATTGCCCTGTACGGCGGGCTTGGTATGGGAAAAACCGCCCTTGTGCGCGGCCTTGCGGACGGAATGGGCGTGACCGGGGAGGTCTCCAGCCCTACATTCGCGTTGGTGCACCACTATGCGGGACAAGTTGACCTTTACCACTTTGACATGTACCGGGTAGACGGCTGGGAGGATTTGCAGTCAACCGGATTCTTTGATTATCTCGACAGCGGCGGCGTTCTCGCGATCGAGTGGAGCGAGAACATTGAGGGCGCATTGCCCGATGACGCCATCCGGATCGAGATCACCCGCGGCGAAACCGACAACGACCGGATTTTTGAGATAGAGGGGGCGCAACTATTTTGACAATACTATCTGTGGATTCCTCCGCGACGGCCGCGTCGGTTGCCCTGCTGAATGCAGAACGTGTCATCGGACAATTTTATACTCATACCCGTCTGACGCACAGTCAGACCCTTGTACCCATGATTGATTCGCTGCTCAAAACCACAGAAACTGCCTGGATGGACATTGACTGTCTCGCGGTTGCCACCGGCCCCGGCTCTTTTACCGGTGTCCGGATCGGTGTGGCCACGGTCAAGGGGCTTGCCTATGGGGGAGAGATCCTGTGCGCGGGCGTTTCCACATTGGAGGCCATGGCAGCGCAACTTTGCCACATGGAGGGAAAAGTGCTGTGCTGTGTCATGGATGCACGCCGTGAGCAGGTGTACAACGCACTGTACCGCGTGGAACACGGGGCGCTTGTCCGCCTGTGCGAGGATCGGGCGCTGTCCATAGCGGACTTATCGGAAGAGCTTGTGCGGCATTCTCACGAGATCGTACTCGTCGGAGATGGAGCACAGCTGTGTTATACGGCTTTGTGCGAAAAAATACCGGCGCTCCTGCTGGCGCCCCTGCCGCTGCGGATCCAGTCGGCGGTTGGCGTCGGGCTTGTGGCGCTCAGACAAGCGGAGCAGGGGATGCTGGTGCCTGCGGCACGGCTGACACCCACCTATCTGCGTCTGCCGCAGGCCGAACGGGAACTCAAACAAAGAAAAGAGGAGAAAGCATGATTGCACTGGGAAGCGACCACGGCGGTTACCGTCTGAAACAAAAAATCATAGAACACCTCACCGGGTGGGGGATCGCCTGTAAAGACTTCGGTTCCTTCGACGAAGAAGCCGTAAACTACGCCCCGATTGCGGTGCAGGTGGCAAAATCCGTGGCCTCCGGGGAGGCGCAGTTCGGAATTCTGTGCTGCGGAACCGGCATCGGGATGTCCATGGCGGCCAATAAGGTCAGGGGCATCCGTGCGGCCTGCTGTTCGGAGGCGTTTTCGGCGGAAATGACCCGGAAGCACAACGACGCCAATATTCTCTGTTTGGGCGGACGGGTGATCAGGGAAGAAGATGTGGAGGGAATACTCCGTGTCTTTTTGAACAGCTCCTTTGAGGGTGGACGTCATACGCTGCGTGTGCAGCAGGTGATGGACATTGAAAAGGACTAAAAAGTGACAGAAAAGAGGAGCGGAGATGCAGACTGTTTTGGAATTTTCTGATCGGTCAGCGTTTCGTTCATGGCTGGAGATCAATTGCACGAGCAGTGACGGCGTATGGCTGCTTTTCGGCAAAAAAGCCGGGCCGGTTACGCTTACGGCCGGTGAAGCGATTGAGGAGGCCTTGTGCTTTGGTTGGATCGACGGGCAGATGCAGAGCCTTGACGAAAAAACGTATAAAAAGTACTTTGCGGTCCGCCGTGGAAACAGCAAGTGGTCGGAGAAAAACAAGTCGTTAACCGATCGGCTGGAACAACAAGGACGCATGACCGATTATGGAAGAAGCAAAATCGAAGAAGCCAAAAAAAACGGGCAGTGGAACGCCGCAAGGCCTCCGGCGATTACGGAAGAACAAATCGCGTTTGTATCCGACGTGCTGAAGGGACATGAACCGGCTCATACAAATTTTGAGGCAATGTCTCTATCTGTAAAAAAGACCTACACACGGGCGTATCTTGACGCAAAAACCGATGCCGGCCGGGAAAGACGCTTGGCATGGATGATTGAACGGCTGAATCAAAATCTGAAGCCAATGTAATAGGTGTCATACGAAGAAATACCTATGGCAGCGCAGTTCGCTTCTCTGACCCGTTTGACGGCAGCTACGATGCCGCTTCGGAAATGCTGGCCGAATGGATGGAGCAAAAACGGCTATGTCTTTGCCGGGCGGCTTCGCGGCCACACCAGACTCTCGCCGGATGCCGAACCAAATCCGGAGTATTGGATGACGGAGCTGCAAGCGCCGGTTATGAAAAAATAGCATGTGCAAAAAACAGACGACGTAAGTCCGGCGTGGACAAAAAATCCCCCGAAGCCCGCATGAAGCGCGGGTTTCGGGGGACTATTACGTTGGAGCTCCCGGTCGGACTCGAACCGACGACCTGCGCATTACGAAAAAAACTCATAAAGACCTGAAACCCGCATGTCATGTAGCTTTTTGCCCGTCCGTGACTTGCATCGTACTTGCATCCTCTAAATACCTGTCGAGCTTATCCATGCTTTTCCTTTTGTGAACTGCGTCAAGATGCGTGTAAATTTGGAGCGTGGTCTTTATGTCAGCATGCCCCATCTGCTCCTTTGCAGTGAGGATATCTACCCCAGATAAATATAAGATTGTCGCAAATGTATGCCTCAGCCAATGCGGCGTGATTCTGGGAATCTTGAGCTTTATGTGCTTAGGAGCATATTTACTCTTTGGTCTTTTTTCAAACGCGCTAAATTCGCCGTATCTGAGGTTTAGGTCAGTGAGGTAGCTTTCCCATAATCTTTTCCACGATGATTCCGTGTGCATGGTTTTCCTTGCCGTAACACAAACATAGATGCTTTCTCGCTTTTCCTCCCGCAAGAAATCTGCCAATCGAGAGGGGATGTCAATCGTTCGCATCCCAGCGGCAGTCTTAGTGTAGGGCTTTATAATGAATTTTCCACCAATTTCCTCCACGGCCTTATTCACGGAAATTGTTCGGCTGTTCAGGTCGATATCGCTCCATGTCAGCGGAACGATCTCTCCGCGCCGCAGTCCGGCATACATCATGATCATGGCGGCTCGTTGCGCCCTGTGTGGCGTGCTCAGCACCCATCCCTGCTCCTCGCTGCTTAAAGCCCTTCTATGCTCTTGTGGGGCGCTCTGTGGGATTTTAACGGAAAGCGCAGGGTTGTAGTCCAGAACACGGTTGCTGATAGCAAGGTCAAAAATTTGTCTCGCGGTGCCCTTGACTATCAGCAATGTGCCTTTCCCGGTTGGTTTTTTCGTGGTAGGATTCCTTTCGGCCAAGCTTGATATAATGTCCTGTAGGTCGGCAGTTCTGATTTTTGTGATCTGAACGCCGCCCAGCGCCTTATTGAGGTGAGCGATTGCATTGCGATACGAGTCAGCGCGTCCATTCGACACCTCTGTCGCCTTAACCCTTAACCACCGCTCAGCCCAATCCCCAAAGGTATCCCGCTCCGCTGACACATCAAGCCCTTTGCGCATGGCGATCTTTATTTGCAAGGCCTTTTCGTCGGCTTCCTTTTGGGTCACGCCGTATACGGTCTTATACTTGCGTTTATTGGCCTCGTCTCTGCCAATATATACCTGTACCGCAATCCTGCCGTCCCTCCGGACGGTATTTCTTTTTTTAGCCACCTTTATCCCCTCATATTTCCCATATTTGTAGCGATTGTTTCACGGGCTGATAATTTTTTATCGAAGTTGTGAGCGTAGACCACTAGAATACTATACTCTGGTTGCGAAAACTGCAACTTAAGTCGAGCACGGTTTTTTTGCAGTTTTGTATGTTATAATCATCTCACAAGGTCACAAGAGGCGTCAACCGACAATTCTCCCTCCGTTCATCTTCCAGGGGATGCCAGTCATGATCGCCTGCTCTCTAAGTCATTTTGGAAGTTTTCCGGATTTTTCAGCCAGCTTCTTTTCCTCCGATTTCACTCTGCGCTCAAGTTTCTTGATGTCCTCTGCTGGAGGCAGATTTTCAGGAACGATCCCACGCTGTCCGAGCATGCCCCTGACGCTGTGGTTGTTTTGGACATGTTCCCCCGTAATGGAGGGTTCTCCCTTTAAATCTCTTTCCTCCACATTGTAATTCGTCATTTCGGTTGCGAGGTTTTTCGCAGCGATCGTCACCGCTGGGAGAAAATCGGCAAGGGGTCGATTCTCGCTCATTCCAAGCCGAGATTTCATGTCCGAAGTTGTGTTTCCGCCAAACAACGCCTTGTCTCCCTTTGACCGTATCCTTGCAAATCCCGCATCATCAACGCCGCGCTCGTAAATATTTTGCGACAACCGCTTTTCGGATTCCTTGAGCTTGTCGCGCAAATCCATCCGAGCGATCAGATTCATTCGATCCTGAATAATTTCCTGCTTGCGAGTTTGCACTGCAAAATAGCTTTGCGCAAAAGCGATTTCTTCTTTTTTTGAGTCGCCGTTTTGGGCGATTAGGTAACATGCATAACGGGTAAGCATGATGTCGTCGATATCGCGGAAACCGCCATTTGGCATCGGAGATGATTTGCCGACGTCGGCAAAATGTTCATCTGCCTGGAACCCACTGTTTTCACAGGCAAGCCTCGCCCGATCAATCGCTTCGCTAAACCTTCTCCATTGGACGTACCCCAAGAGATCCTTTAGCTCCCTTGCCAGCCAGTACTCCACGCCCTCGTCGGTTTTGTGCGCCGCCGAGTCAAATACCGTTTTCATTTTCCCAATTTGTGTCTTGTCCATGTAAAGACCTCCTAAAGTCTTGTCAAGAGGAAATATTTACTTTTGATGCCGCTGTCCCGAAAACGTCACAGCGCGAGAAAAGGGGCTTGATTCTCGAAATGAAAAGTGTTACCATATGTACGGAACGAACGTTTAACCGTGAATGGAGGATATGATTGTGGAGAAGATGAAGGAAATAACTGAGCGTAATGTAAACATTGAAGAATTGACAGAAGCGGTGAACGGCAATGCCTTGTTGACAGGCCTGCCCCCTGTGGATATAGCAATTGTACTGCTAATGTCACTCGCTGAGCGCGTTGATGACAGCGCCTAGTTTGCGCAGCAGTGTATCTAGCTGCTCGGCGCTCAGGTCTTCGCCCTCTTTTATCAGCCCGTGCTTGGTCAGTAATTGTTGCATTTGCGAATATGTAATAGGATTGTGGTTTTCCGGCTCGTTAGGATCATCGCTCAGTCCCATTAAATAAGATGGAGATACATTGAAATGATCAGCGAGCTTTTTGATGCTGCTCCTTTTTAGGTTCTGCACTTCGCCTTTTTCATACTTTCGTACCGCTGATTTTTGCACCCCAATTATTGCACCAAGCTCCTCTTGTGTCATTTTATGGCTCTCCCGCAGGGATTTAATTCGTTCCCCCATGTCCACCATTATCATTCCTTCCTCCCTATAGTGTCTTAACAATACCATATTCCTGCCATTGTTTCAACATATTTTTAAAAAAGTGTCTTAAGAGTTTACAAATGTGTTGACTTTACAAAAACAATATGCTAAGATGAGAGTGTCCTAAAAAGACACTCTGTTTTTTATTCTGTTTTTTATAAGGAGGTGAACGGAGCGGATGAACCGAAGCAAGCTACGTAGTAAAATGGCGCTACATGACGACACGGGCGGGATACTTGCCAGAGCCATAGGGATTTCGGAAAGCAGATTGTCAGCCAAAATCAACGAGACAAATGGTGCCGAATTTACCCAAAAAGAGATTGAGGCGATAAAAAAAAGGTATGACCTCTCCCCCGAAGAAATTGACGAAATTTTTTTTGAGAAAAAAGTGTCTTAATAGTACACTGACTTAAGGAGGCTTCCGCAATGCGCAAAGCACAACCTGTCCACGATTCAGTCGTTGAGGGCTTCCCGCCCGTGCATGGTGGGATATTCCGCGTTGCGCCCGATGGAAGGGTTTATCGCTTACGACGTGACGGGCATTACGAGCTTACGCCGCAGCACACGACATCGCGAGGCGGGAAGTATTTCGCGGTATCGTATGTCCGCGACGGAAAGCAGAAGAACTTTCTCGTTCACCGTCTTGTGGCAATGGCGCACATACCGAATCCCGAAAATAAGCCCGAAGTCAATCACAAGGACGGATACGGGCACAACAATAACGCCGAGAATTTGGAGTGGGCAACTCGAAAGGAAAACGTTGACCATGCTCTCAAGTCTGGCCTTATGCGCTCGCTGGAAACTAGGGGGATCCCATGTGCCGAGTGTGGCAGCCCTACGCTGTCGAAAGAATCGCTATGCACAACCTGTAAGACCAAAAGGCGAATTGTCGAAAACACAGAAAAGCGAAGGGATGAGATTGCGCTTAAAATCCTTGACAGGGTGGATGTACTTTCAGAAAAGGATGTTGGCGACCGTCCAATTGAAATGCTCAAGCTGCGCGTTGCCGGGTTCACCCTTGCGGAGATTGGGCGCAGATACGGCCTAACCCGCGAACGCGTCAGGCAGATACTCGACACATCGCTTGAGATTCCGAGCGGAAAGAGGGTAATCACCGACGATCAAAGAAAGCTGTCCGAGTATGTGGCAGATAGGTGCTTTAATGTTTCTGCCTTAGAAAGGCGGCTGGGCTTTGCGCCATCAAAGCTTTCCAGATCCCTTTCCCTAAAGGCCGCCATGGACGATGAGACGTTCAAAAAAGTATCAGAATTTGTGGGATTCGCGGATCAACCAAATTGCGAGGAGAAGAGAGCATAAAAAACCGCCCTCCGAAGAGGGCGGCAGAGAATGAAAGGGGTGGTGCGAAGATGAAATATGCTACCGAGGTTTATTTACCAGATCATCCAATTGTAGGTCGGGTAGTGAAAGTTTCTTTTTCACTGGACGTCCACGATTGGAAAATAATCGAAAAGTCACCTCAGTGGAAAAGGCTTTTGGATTTGGCTGAATGTCTCGAAAGACAAGAAACCCAGAAACTGAGGCAAGAGCAGGAATATTAATTGGAAACGAGAAGGAGTCGTACTTTCGCTGCTCAACAATCTCATCTTTTACCCGAATCGCCTTGCTGTACACCATGGCGGGAACAATGTCACACTCAAGGCGTATCCTCGCGTCAGATACTGAGATAAGAGATATTGCAATTGGTAAGCGCGATTTATTTTCAATGCTCAGGTGGAAAATATGAACGTCGACACGCAACTCGTACACATTAGCTTTTATACTCACCCTTTTCCGTTGGCGAACAAAGGCCATTATCCATGTAAGCGAAGACATGATAAAGGCCAAAACGGACACAAGCGCAAGCAATCGATCACGCGTAATTCCGATCCCGGAGAGCCAGTCAAAAAGTGCAATCAGCATCAGCCCTACCTCTTATTAATCCCTGCCAACTCGGCAATCTTGTTTCTGTGCTCGGTTACCTTTGCCACGTCTACACCATTAACGCCACCAATAAGCCGGCTACTTGCACCCAGCATTGCGGAGTCAAGCGAGAAGTAGGAGAAATCATCTCCGCTTTTGTCTATGTTCTCCATTTCCGCATTGATAATGTCTCGTGCTTCGTCCGCCGAAATCTCCCCGTCGATGTACTTATCCAGCGTGTTTACAGCGACTTTGGCAATTCGGGTGTTGTTGTCGTTTAGCCGTGACCCGCACCCCGCAAGGCAAAATGTAAGCGCTATGCACAAGATGATTGACAAAGTTTTTTTCATAGCAATGTTCCTTTCTTCTTTACACAAATAGTTTGTTTTTTTGGAGGTGATGCGTTGCTTGAATTCTTAAAGGCTCTTGGGATCTTGGCCGTGACCTTCTTTATTGCCGGGTGTGTCGGGATCCTTCTGGGCAAGATCATCACTCAAACGGCCTGAACTTTTTGGGACCGGCATACTTGGTTAAATCTACGTTTATGTCAAACCCTGTGATTAGGGCGGCTGATTTTCCGAAATTTTTAATCACAATATAGTTTTTCAGATCCTGAACGTATAAGGATGTCATGTAAATGGCGATATATGGGCGAGACTCTCCCTCAATCATCTTCGAGTTTTGGCGTAAGGTACAAACTGAAATAATGATTGACACCATTCCAACAAATAGGCTGGCAAGAATCCCGACTGTTTGCACATAGTCGCTGGGCGTAAGTTCTTTAACTATATCCGCTATTGTCATGTCTATGCCTCCTCAAGTTAATTATTAATCCCGACTTATCGGGAACGGGAATGGGGTGAAAGCGGTGTACGGACTTATTTTCCTACTGGTCACAGCAATCGTGTGCTTGATCCTTTTCAGGAAGCTCGACTTTGGCGGGTTTTGGGTTTACTTTGCTTGGGTTGCTTTTTGCCTCGTTGTAGGCGCTTTCGCTCTTTTGGGGTGAGGCGATTACAGAATTCCCTCCTCAAGTGTATTTACCCCCATATTACCACAAAAAGAGAATTCATTCAACAAAAACCGCCCCCGCCTGAGGCGGAGAAAGGAGGACAACCGCATGCCACGTAGAGCTCCTGTAAGGCCGTTTACCGACTGGGATGAAATCCCTGTAGTCTTTGATGCCGGAATCATGGCAAGGATTTCTGGGTACACCATAGAAACCGTAAAGAAAAAAACGCAACTTGGCCAGCTTCCAGGCATCAAAACCTGTGAGGGTGAGGAGTGGAGATATGAAAAAACCACGGTCATGAATCATTACGGCGTTGACCCGATATCTTGTATGTCGGAAAAACGGCTCAATGACTTTCTGTTCACCATCCAAAAAACGCTCTTAATCCTTTCGGAAAAACTTAACACCGCATAGCTAATTCCATTTGGGAAAAGTTAAAAAAGGAGGTTACACCATGAAAGCTATAGCCCGCATCATCTTCTATCTATACCTAACAATCGCCTGCGTACTGATCTACGCCCAGCTTCCCGTGATGATCAACTTCATCCCCGGCCATTTCTACGGCTTTGATCTATCCGCCAGTATATTGTTTGTGCCGATCCTCATTGCAGCGCTTGATCTTTACAGGTGGGACAAGCGAAAGGAGAAAATATGACAAGGACAGTTAAAAATAGGCTGTGGTGGCTGTCTCTCGGCCTACTAATCGGTCTGATGCCGTACATATACCACTTGGCAGATTCGGCGCGGTACAGCCCCGGAGCGGGCAGTGAAGCCTTTATATTGCCCGCGCTGGTCGTGGCGTATTTTTGTAAAAAGTATTGGTAAAAAAAGGAGGAAACACATAATGAAAGGCACATTCTTTATAACTTTAGATTACTTAAAAAGCCTCAACGCATGGGGCTCCAGGCTGAGGGCATTTGAGAAGGAATTTCCGGACGGTGGCGAATATCAGACCGTATTGGACAAGTGCGCGGATGGCGGACAAATCGGGCTCAGCTTCGGAGCGTGGCTGTTACATAAGGTCGGACGCACTGAGGATGTCCGAATGTACGATGAAACCGTCAATAGTCCGGAAAAACAAATCATTTTTGCCGGGCGGATTGAGTTTAAGTTCGGAGCGGCCGTAAAGACGCTCATTGCTGGCTGGGGCATCAAGGCTGGCGAGGGCATCAAGGCTGGCGAGGGCATCAAGGCTGGCGAGGGCATCGAGGCTGGCGAGGGCATCGAGGCTGGCGAGGGCATCGAGGCTGGCAATTAAAACCTACAGCGTCAAAGCAGACGGAAACAAAAAACTCTCGACCAATTTCACTGTGCGCGAATTCGCATGTAAGGACGGCAGCGACAAGGTGTTGATTGACAGCAATCTGGTCAGCATTCTGCAAAACATCCGCAGCCATTTTGGCGCCGCGGTCAAGATCAATTCGGGGTATCGCACCGCGTCGCACAATAAGGCGGTGGGCGGCGCTACCAATTCCAACCACATGAAGGGTATCGCTGCTGATATCGTTGTATCCGGCGTCGATGAAACAAAAGTTGCCCAGTATGCGGAATCCATCGGCGTCAAGGGCATCGGGCTGTACACAAAAAAGAACTTCACTCATGTCGACACCCGGACAAGCAAGTCTTTCTGGAAGAACACCGGCAGCGATGACAAGCCCGTATCCACGCATGGGGGCTACACTGAACCTACCACGACCCTCCGTGTCGGCTCAAAGGGGGACGGTGTGCGCTGGGTGCAGCAGAAGCTTAAAATCACGGTTGATGGCTCGTTCGGCCCCAAGACGGAAACGGCGGTGCGCACTTTCCAGCGGAGGAACAGTCTGGTGGCCGATGGGGTTGTGGGGGCCAAGACGAAGGGAGCCTTGCAAAAAGAATAAATCTCCGTGTTTATAAATAGACTGAATTCTTCTTTTAATATTTAGGAGGTAAAGCCATGGACATCAAAAACATATCAGCCGGCACGATCGCCCGCACCGCTGTGCTTCTGCTCACCTTGATCAACCAGGTGTTGACCATCCTCGGCTACTGTCCACTTGGCATCGAGGACGGACAGCTGGAGCTTCTGATCTCGACCGCTTGGACGATTGGCGCGGCCGTCTGGGGGTTCTGGAAAAACAATTCCTTCACCAGCGCGGCGCAGGCGGGGGATAATGTAATGAAGGGGCTGAAAAGCGAATAGATATGAGGAAGCCCCTCCTGTGGCCGGTTAGCTGTGGGAGGGGCTGTTTTGTTATATTCCGTCAAGAGCTTCGATCGCCGCTTGCAAGGCACAGACAATCTTGTCGTATCGCCCCGCCTGCTTACTGCAATCCCCGTAGTTTTCGCAAGCAAACCTATACTGCCCTTTTGCGGCAACCATCTGGCGCTTGAGCGTGTCGCGCTGCGATATCAGGTGAAGTGTAAGCTGCCGCTGGATCTCGTTAAATGTCACGTCCGTCATCTCAAATCCCTCCGTTCTTTCTGCCGGGTTTTGCCGCCTCATACCGCTCGTAAGTTGCGTAAGCCTGATTTTGGAAATCTACCAGACATAAGCCAAAACAGTGTACCGCTACACCCATAACCGCTTGATATGCAGCCTTTGCGGCTGCAACCTTTTCGCTGTACTCGTTGATTTCGCGCTCATTAGCCTCCCGGTCGACGACCAACTCACAAATTTTGTCTTGATAGATCGCCCTTTCTTGAATGTGCCTGACAGCCTCTTGGATTAAATTGCGCCTAATATCTTCCCGAACAACTTCTGGTGTATTGATGCTTATCATCTTCATGCCCTCCATAATCTTTTTGTTGGTATTTCCTTTTGTCTGTCTATATTGTAATACATGTACCCATACATTTCAATTGACAAAGCCACCAAACATGTACCCATGTATTTGTGCATTTCTTACATGTACACATACAACTGTTTATGGTACAATGTAGACGGAGGTGGATTTATGCCTATAAGCGAAGCAAGGAAGCGAGCAAATCAGAAATACATCGAAAAGCAGGATGAAATAAAGGTGCGTGTCCCAAAGGGCATGAAAAAGAAAATACAGGACTATGTCAGAGGCTTTAATCCGCGCATCAGTGTAAATGAGTATATAAACAAACTGATAGAATTTGACATGCTTGAAAACGCACAAGACGAATAGGACATGAAAACCCCGCCCAAGGAGTGATCCAGGGCGGGGCTGTTTTTTTGCGCATCACTTTCCGTTTGATCCCTTGTCTCCAAACAGAAAGCCCAAGAAAGTGAAAAATGCGTATTGAACGGGTTGGAAAAGGTTTTCAAAAACATCCTTGAATGCAGCTACCCAAAAGGAGAGAATGAAAGCGGCAGCGCATAGTAATATGAGGAACGCAACCATCCAGGCAATAAGTTTTCTAGCAAGCTTTTGATTGTAATGGCTATTGCTTGCATCGGACTGTTGTTTAAGGCTGTTTATTTCTTTTTGCGTAAGAGAGCGGTCAAAAACGGCAAAACCGCTAATTTGCTTTTGATATGACGCAGGAGGAGCCTCTTCTTCGATGGTCGGCTCAACAATGGTGCAAGGCTGAACGTCGCTACGCGAAATATCTTTTTCCGTCATTGGCAATATCCTCCGCCTTTAAAAAGCTTCCCATGCGTTCGGTCTTGCACCACGCGCTCCCCTCTTGGTGCGTCAGTTTTGAGAGGTCTATGCCACTTAGGGGTCCAAACCTATCCCAAACCTCATTAAAGCAACTTAAAAACAGCGGATTGTTTTCATCGGCGACTCGAGCTTCTCCCCCGGAGTTTATATAAAACTCATCAATGGGACGTGAGCCAAACGCCTTAAATTCTGTGTAAACCTCGGAAAGCACAGGACCATAAGGCCATTTCTCAAACTGGTCAGAAAACAGCGGAATGTTATGGTTCGCATAGAAACGAGCATACAGAAAATAAAGAAGCTTTTGCATTTTCATGGGACTTACGGAAATACCGGTTTCTAGCGAACGCTTTATGAAATTATTTGCAAATACTAACGGAGACAACATAATGTAGACCTCCTTTCTCAACTTTATCTTACCAAAACATAACAAAATTATCAAGCCTTTCAAGCATTGTTTTTACATTATATGCTTTTAAGGCTAAGCTATGCGGACGGCATCTTCCCCCTGGTGGGATTTTGACTTGCACCTTGACTTGCATCTTTTTGTTTCTAAGGGCTCAAAAGCGTTCTAAGTGTAGAATTTTGCAGGTATATATGAAAAAATAAAATCCCCTGAAACCTGCATAAACACTAGGCTTCAAGGGACTTTTTCGCTGGAGCTCCCGGTCGGACTCGAACCGACGACCTGCGCATTACGAATGCGCTGCTCTACCAACTGAGCCACGGAAGCAAAACGTCTAATAGACTATAGCATATCTTAAAAAACTTGTCAATCAAAAAATGCGGCTTACTTTAAGATGTGACTATTAACATCAAGAAGTGAAAAAACATCCCGGCGAATTACCGTGGTGTTCTTTCACTGTTATTTCATTTTATTGTTTGAATTGGTTATAATAAATCAAGAAATTTAAACCGTAGCTTCAAATCAGGCTTCATCGCAGTAAATTTTATACCATTCAAACAGGAGAATAAATATATGATTTCCATCACCTTAAAGCGCTTGAGACAGAATAACAGCTTTACGCAGCAGCAGGTTGCTGATGCGCTCAACATTGACCGCTCAACCTATGCGTATTATGAATCGGGAAAAACAACTCCCGATATCAATGCCCTGATTAAGCTTGCCCGGATTTTCAACGTGTCCTTCAACGACCTGCTTGAGGACGAAAATCTTCCGCAGGGTGTTTCAGATTCCGGCGGTATGGAATATCGGTATCAGAACCGTGCGCGTTTTTCCAACACGGTCTATGAGCTGACCAAGCCGGAAAAGCAGTTGATCATCTATTTCCGCATCCTGTCACCGGAACGTCAGAAGGAACTGCTCGATTCCATGTCAGATGAGATTGAAATGAACGAGCGCAAAAAGAAGGAAGAAAAATAAAGATCTGTCAATTGAAGCGGCATCTCTGTGAAAACATCGCAGAGATGCCGTTTTTTACTGTGCTGCTTTCAAGTAAAGAGCCTGTACAAACTTGTTGCACATGGGTATGAATTGCGCACAAGTGCACATTGTGCTATAATGGACACAGAAAATACGACTGGAGCCGAAATTATGAAAAAGTGGATCAGCTTTTTTGGATTTGCGATTCTTTTGTTTTTGCTGATGTCGGGTTGTGACCGGACGACCATCACGGAAAAGCCGGGCAACCATCTGTATCAGGCTGGCGATGAAATCCATATGATCGACATTGATTCGAGGGAAACACTTGGGACACTGACGATCGTGGATACGTCCCTGCTGAAGGACGAGCCCTTTATGGTGCGCAAGGAAGTTCATGCTCAGAAGGAGGCATCCGGCGCTGAAGGATTGGGATATGAGGAGGCCGAATACCAGCAACTGGTGCAGATCTATTATACATATGACAATCACGGCTCAGGGAAGACACTGTCCGAATTGAATTTCAGGGCATATGACGATTCCGGTCAAATCGCAGAAATCAATCCGGATACACAGTACGAGAGACAAGATCGAGAGGGCACACAGAGCTTTGAGGCCGCGCTGTGCAGCAGAAGCGACCGAATCGAAATAAACTTTGGCTACAGCATCTTGCAGCTCAGGCCCACCGCTCGGATCGAGCTGTTTTTGACTGAAAACCAGGGCAAAGTGATCAACGAAGAATTCTCCGATGTAAGTAGCGGTAAAGAGAGCAGCGCGGTATCATCAGAAGTGAGCAGAGCACAGGTTGAACGTAGGGAGACATCGGCGGGATGGATTAACTCGGTTGACGCCGGACAGTCCGAAGACAGTTTTGAGGGGCGGGCGGGTCTCCTGTTCCAGACTGGGATTATATTCATTTTGCTGCTTGTGATTCTCGTGCTTGCTGTTGTTGTGGTCGTGCTGCTCTGCACGAGAAAAAGATAAAGGGGAAAAATAATGAAGCTTAACCACATCGCCCTGTACGTCAGAGACCTGGAGGGTATGAAAAGCTTTTATGAAGCGTACTTCGGCGCGTACGCCAACAACCGGTATCACAACCCCAAGACCGGCCTGAAAACCTATTTCCTGTCCTTTGAGGACGGCGGGCGATTGGAGATTATGACCCGGCCGGGACTGACTGCGCGCACAAAGGAAGGCGCCGGAGAAGGCTATATTCATCTCGCACTGAGTGCCGGAAGCAGGGAAAAGGTGGACGAGCTCACCGCAAAGCTGAGAAATGAAGGCTATACGGTTGTGAGCGGGCCGCGTACGACCGGAGACGGATATTATGAAAGTCTGGTTCTGGATCCCGAGGGCAATCAGGTGGAAATTGTGGAGTGAGTGGACTTGTTACCGAAGGGCACATGAGAGGTGGTAGAGTCGTGCAGGAAATAAAGATCCTCTTGGCGGATGCTGACCTGTCTGTGCGCAGCATCATCAAGGTCAGTGCCATCGCGGAGGGACTTAGCTGTGATGAATGTCCGGACGGGATCTCGGCGCTCAAGCGCATGCGGCATACGCACTATGACCTTGTCATTTTAGACACCGTGTTGCCTGATCTGGACGGGAAAATCGTCTGCCGCTACTTTCGGAAATCCTCTGAGGCGCCGGTCATCTTTATCGGTAGGGACGCAAAAGAAGAGGAGCGCCTGTCCGTTTTTTCGGCGGGCGGGAATGATTTTCTTCAAAAGCCCTTTTATCCGCGTGAGCTTATGGCGCGCATCAAAAACCTGTTAAAGCTGAGCATGCGCTATCAGCAGCCGCTCAAGCCTCTCACCGCCGGAGGTATTGAGATTGACACCCACGCCCATAACGCTTCGGTTTTGGGCCGAACGCTGCAGCTGACGCCCCGGGAGTATGAGCTGCTGCGTTTTTTCTGCCAAAATCCCCACCAGGCCTTTTCCCGCGACGCGCTGCTCAGCCTGGTATGGAGCCACGAGTTTGCCGGTACCGACCGCACGGTGGACACCCACGTCAAGAGCCTGCGTAATAAGATTGACCCGCTGCAAAATTACATTCAGACCATCTGGGGCTATGGTTATAAATTTGAACCGGTCGAAAAGGACGTCGGGGCAAAAGAAGAGAAACAGCAAAAATAGGGAGGTGCTACCATGAAATCATTCCGTAAAGAGCTTCATTTTCATCTGCCCGCACGCCGCGGGCTTGTGAACATCACGCCGCAGGTGGAGGAGGCGGTGCGCGAATCGGGTGTACAGGAGGGGTTTGTGCTCGTAAACGCCATGCACATCACCGCCTCGGTTTTCATCAACGACGATGAAAGCGGGCTGCATCACGACTATGAGGTGTGGCTGGAAAAGCTTGCGCCCGAAAAGCCCTACAGCCAGTACCGCCACAACGGCTTTGAAGACAATGCCGACGCCCATCTCAAGCGCACGGTTATGGGACGCGAGGTGGTGGTTGCCGTCACGGAGGGGCGCCTTGATTTCGGGACATGGGAGCAGATTTTTTATTTTGAATTTGACGGTAAGCGCGACAAGCGCGTACTGATCAAAATTATTGGAGCATAAGACACGAACGACTGATGAAAACGGACAGGGCCTAAGCCCTGTCCGTTTTGTGTCATGAATAGCCGAGCATCAATCCCGTCAGCAGATTGGAAAGCAAAAAACCTTCTAGTGTCAGCCTGATCCCACGGCCGTCTACCTGACAGAGTGTGGAAAGTTCAGGCCGGTTCATGCGCGTGCGGTACTCGGAAGGGATCGCGCACCCGAAACGCTCTTTAAAGAGCGCCTCATTCAGCCCCTCTGTCAGCCGCAGCCGCATCATGGCGTATTCTTCTATGCTGCCCCCTTCGCCGTCGTCCATAGTCTGCGGGTTCTGCAGGAAGGCGGAAAGGTCGCGGGGATAAAAAAAGCGGTTTCTGTTTATAAATGAATGCGCCGACGGCCCGAGCCCCATATAGGGCTCGGCGTTCCAGTAATGAAGATTGTGTGCGCTTTCCTTGCCCGGAAAAGAAAAATTGGAAATTTCATATTGCCCAAAGCCTCTCGCGTCAAGCGCCCCGCAGGCGTGTAAATAAAGCGCTCGTTCGGCTTCCTCGCCGGGCAGGTCAAGGGCTTCCTTGCCCGCAGCAAAGGGAGTGTTCTCTTCGATTTTCAGCAGGTAAGCCGAAATATGGGACGCGCCGGCTTCCGCGCAAAAGGCAACCGAATGGCTGATGTTTTCCTCGGTTTGCCCCGGTAGTGCCAGCATCAGGTCGAGTGAAAGATTTTCGATGCCCGCCCGCCGTGCCATCGTAAGCGTGTCCGCCGCCTGTGCCGGTGTATGCCGCCGCCCCAGCAGGGAAAGCTCTGTTTCGTCCGCCGACTGAAGCCCCACCGAAAGCCGGTTGACACCCGCCGCCGAAAGGCGCTTGATTGTTTCGGAAAGCCCATGTGTGCCGGGGTTGACCTCGACGGTGATCTCTGCGTCCGCTAGGGAAAAGCCACGCCGCGCGGCATCAATCATACGCGCAAGCCGCCGCCCGCCCAGCAGGGAAGGCGTGCCGCCGCCGAAATAGAGGGTGTCGGCGGCAGCTGCGAGGGACTCGCCCCACCGTGCAAGCTGTGCGCAGATGACGTCGGTGTATCTGTCCATGCTCTCGTCGGAAGCGGGGAGAGAATAAAAGTCACAGTAGGGGCATTTGACATCACAAAAGGGAATGTGAATATACAGCCCGATGGCGCGCGGATCCTTATTCATCGAGCTTGAGTACCGACATGAAGGCCTCCTGCGGCACGTCCACCGTTCCGAGCGAACGCATGCGCTTTTTGCCTTCCTTCTGCTTTTCAAGCAGCTTTTTTTTGCGCGTGATGTCGCCGCCGTAGCACTTGGCGAGCACGTCCTTGCGCACTGCCTTGACCGTCTCGCGGGCGATGATTTTCCCGCCGATGCACGCCTGAATGGGAATCTCAAACAGCTGACGCGGAATTTTTTCCTTGAGCTTCTCCGCCATTTTGCGCGCACGCGGGTAGGCTTTGTCGGCGTGGATGATGAAGGACAGCGCGTCCACAATGTCGCCGTTGAGCATAATGTCCAGCTTGACCAGATTGGATTTTGCGTAATCGGTCAGCTCGTAGTCAAAGCTCGCATAACCCTTGGTGCGGGATTTGAGCGAGTCAAAAAAGTCATAAATGATTTCATTGAGGGGCAGCTCGTAATGGATGTCCACACGGTCGGTGTCCAGATAGCTCATGTCCTTGAACACGCCCCGACGCTCCTGACACAGTTCCATGATGTTGCCGACGTATTCGGAGGGAGTATAGATGTGGGAGTTGGTCATGGGCTCCTCCGCCGTCTGGATCAGGGAAGGGTCAGGATAATTGGTCGGGTTGTCAATGTAGATCACTTCGCCGCTGGTCATGGTCAGACGGTAAATGACGCTGGGCGCGGTGGTGACTAGGTCGAGGTTGTATTCCCGCTCCAGGCGCTCCTGAATGATCTCCATGTGGAGAAGGCCCAGAAAGCCGCAGCGGAAGCCGAAGCCCAGCGCCACCGAGGTCTCCGCCTCAAACGAGAGACTAGCGTCGTTGAGCTGGAGCTTTTCGAGCGCCTCGCGCAGGTCGGCATACTGTGCGCCGTCGGCGGGGTAGATGCCGCAGAACACCATGGGCTGCACCTTGCGGTAGCCGGGAAGCGCTTCGGCGGCGGGACGCTCGGCCAGCGTGACCGTGTCGCCGACATGGGCGTCGTGTACGGTTTTGATCGAGGCGGTGATGTAGCCCACCTCGCCTGCGCGGATTCCCTCCGCACAGGGCTCCAGCGAAGTAGCGCGCATATACCCGCACTCGACGACGGTGAATTCTGCGCCGGTCGCCATCATGCGGATTTCATCCCCGGCCTTGACGGTGCCGGCCTTGACGCGGCAGTAGATGATGACGCCGCGGTAGGCGTCATAGTAGGAGTCAAAGATGAGTGCCTGCAAGGGCGCTTCCTCGTCTCCGTCGGGAGGCGGAACCTGCGCGACGACTGCCTCGAGAACCTCCTCAATGCCCAGGCCGGCTTTGGCGGAAATGAGCGGCGCATCCTCGGCGGGAATCCCGATGATGTCCTCTATTTCCTTGATGACACGCTCGGGATCAGCGCTGGGCAGATCAATTTTATTGATCACCGGCACGATTTCAAGACCCGCATCCACCGCAAGGTAGGTGTTGGCAAGCGTCTGCGCCTCAATGCCCTGCGAGGCGTCCACGACAAGAACCGCGCCCTCGCAGGCGGTCAGCGACCGCGAGACCTCATAGTTAAAGTCCACGTGCCCGGGTGTGTCAATCAGGTTAAAGACATACTCAAGCCCGTCGTTCGCCGTATAGACAAGGGAGACGGCGCGCGCCTTAATGGTGATGCCGCGCTCCTTTTCAAGCTCCATATTGTCGAGAATCTGCTCGGACATTTCGCGCTGCGCCACCGAATTGGTTTTCTCCAGAATCCGGTCGGCCAGCGTAGATTTTCCGTGATCAATGTGAGCGATGATGCTGAAATTGCGAATCCGCTCTTTTGGGATGGACAAAAAAATCACCTCAAAAAAAGTTTACACAACATTATATCACACCGGGACGGACTGGTAAAGCACATTCTTTTCGCCGTCACATATCATGGTGTGAGGTGATAAGCATGCTGGAAACCATAGCTGTCATTGTAGTTCTGATTCTGTGCACCCTCGGCGCGGTGGAGCTCTGCCGCGCGCTGTCCTTCCGTTTTCTGCTGCCCGCACGGTGCAAAGATTTTTTGGTGCTCGTCCCGGTGCGCGGACACGACGACACCATGGAAATCGAGCTGCGCTGTGCCGTGTCACGGGTCAAATGGTTTCGCGGCCAGGCGCAGGTGATCTGCCTGGACTGCGGCATGGACGAGGAGACCAAGATGCTGTGCGCCGCAAGCTGTGAGCAGCTCGGAGGCGTGATGCTCATGACGCCGGAGGAGCTGTGCCTGTTGTGCGGGGAGGAATTGCAAAGCGCCAATAATTGGGGTATAATAGACGGGAAAAACGAACCGTAAAGAGGATCTGTGAGGATACATATGGACGAACGAGACTGGACGGAAGTAAACGGCACGGTGGAGAGCATTGTCTTTCGCAATGAAAACAATTACTTCACCGTGCTCGAACTCAATACAGGGGACGAGCTGGTCACTGCGGTGGGCGAGCTGCCGGAGGTGTGCGCGGGGGAGGGACTCCGTCTGCGCGGACAGTGGCAGACCCATGCGAGCTTCGGCCCGCAGTTTAAGGCGGAGGTCTGTGAGCGCTATCTGCCTACGAGTGCCCCGGCAATCCTGCACTACCTGTCCTCGGGTGCGGTCAAGGGCATCGGCCCGGTGACCGCCGCACGGCTGGTGGACATGTTTGGCGACCAGACACTGGAGGTGCTGGAGAAGGATCCGGTGCGCATCAGCGCGGTCAAGGGCATCACGCTGCAAAAGGCGCGGGGGATGTCCGAGGAGTTCTGCAAGCAGTTCGGCATCCGTGAGCTGCTGCTTTACTTAGGACAGTATTCGGTCACGCCCGGACAGGCCATCAAGGTGTGGAAGAAATGGGGCGCGACCGCCATCGACCGCGTCCGTGAAAACCCCTATATGCTGTGCTCGGAGGGGACAGGCATCTCCTTTGAAAAGGCGGACGCTATCGCCGCGACCATGGAACGCCCCTATGATGACGTGCACCGCGTTAAGGCGGGCGTCAACTATGTGCTGACCCACAACCTCTACAACGGGCACACCTGCCTGCCGCGCGACCGGGTGGAGGAAACCGCGTCGGGACTGCTTAGTGTGCCGGCAGAGCTTGTGTCTGAGGCGGTCGTCAGCATGGCGGAAGAAGCGCAGATTGGTGCGCGCGAGTACGGCGGACGGACATTTTTATGTCTGCCCCGCATCCTCGCGTCTGAGAGCTATATTGCCGGACGGATGAAAACCATGCTCGCCTATCCGCCTGAGCGCTACCCCGACGCCGACCGTGAAATCGAGGAGATTGAGTGCGCGACCGGCATGACCTATGAAACGCTGCAGCGCACCGCGATTGCCGACGCGCTGAAAAAGGGTATGCTCATTTTGACCGGCGGTCCCGGCACCGGCAAGACCACCACCCTCAACGCGATCATTGAGCTTCTTGAGCGCAAGGGGCAGAAGGTGCTTCTCGCCGCGCCCACCGGCCGCGCCGCAAAGCGCATGTCGGAGGTGACCGGGCGCGACGCCCAGACCATTCACCGTCTGCTCAAGGTGGAGTGGACGGGGGACGAGCAGATGACCGTATTTTCCAAGAATGAGAACAACCTGTTAGAGTGCGACGCGCTGGTGGTGGACGAGCTGTCCATGGTGGACACGGTGATTTTTGAAAGCCTGCTGCGTGCGCTGCCGATGGGCTGCCGGCTGATTATGGTCGGCGACTGTGACCAGCTGCCGCCGGTGGGCTCGGGCAACGTGCTGCACGACCTGATCGAGTCGGGCATCATCCCGGTGGTACAGCTTAAAGAGGTGTTCCGCCAGTCAATGAACAGCCTGATCGTCACGAATGCCCACCGCATTGTGCGGGGCGAAATGCCCGATTTAGTCACCCGTACGAGCGACTTCTTCTTTCTGTCTTGTCAGGAGCCTGACGCCATCTCCGACACCCTCATCGACCTGTGCGGCCGGCGGCTTCCGAATTCCTACGGATATTCGCCCTTTGCTGACATCCAGGTTCTGTCTCCCTCCCGCAAGGGGGATTTGGGCACCGTGGAGCTCAACAAAAGGCTGCAGGGAGCCCTCAATCCCCCAGACACGAAAAAGCGGGAGCTCAGCGTGGGAGGAAGCCTTTTTCGTGAGGGAGACAAGGTCATGCAGATCCGCAACAATTATGACATCCAGTGGATCCGCTCCGACGGCACTGAGGGGGAAGGGTTTTTTAACGGCGACGTGGGGATTCTGATGAGCGTCGACACCCGCAGCGGCACGGCGACCATCCGGTTTGATGACCGTGTGGCGGTCTATGATAAGGAGACCGCAGAGGATCTTGAGCTGGCCTACGCGGTGACCGTGCACAAAAGCCAGGGCAACGAATTTGAGTGCGTGGTCATGCCGGTCTACCCGGGCCCGCCGCGCCTGTATTACCGCAACCTGTTATACACGGCGGTCACGCGCGCAAAAACGCTTCTGGTTCTGGTGGGGCGCAGCGGTGTGCTCAGCCAGATGATTGGGAACACGCAGAAGAACAAGCGGTATACCGGGCTGCGCTATCTGCTGATGGAAGGGTGATAATATGGCTGTGTCAGTCAAGAAAGCATGGAATTTTATCCTTGATCTGCTCTTTCCGCCTCGCTGCGCCGTGTGTGACGATGTGGTGCCCATCGGCCCTACGCTATGTGACGACTGTGCGCGGGCGCTGGCCGACCGCAACTTCAGGACGCTGTGCATGGAGTGCCGGGAGGAGAGGGAGAACTGCGGATGTCCCGATGGGCCGCGTGTTCTTTGCGTCGTGCCTTTTGTCTATGCGGGCACGGTGCGTAAAGCGATCCATGCCTATAAATTTGAGAGCGTGACTGGGCTGTGCGCCCCCTTTTCGCACGCCATGGCCGACAGCATAAACCGGCTCGGCCTGCCTGAATTTGATGTGGTCTGTCCCGTGCCCATGAGCGGAGAATGGTTCGCGGAACGCGGCTTTGACCACACGATGACGCTGGCGCGGCAGCTGGGAGAACGTTTGGATGTACCCTGTGATCCGCTTCTCGAAAAGCGGGTGGACAACCTGCCCCAGCGCACGCTCAGCGCGGCCGAGCGGCGGAAAAACGTCCGGGGTGTTTATGGGGCGCTTGATCAAAAGGAAATTTTCGGGGAAAATATTTTACTTTGCGACGATGTGGTTACCACCGGCTCAACACTGCGGGAATGCGTCCGTGTGCTTAAAAAGGCGGGGGCGGAAAGCGTATATTGTGTAGCGGTTGCCGCAACGGTGCGCCCCGAAGAGGAGGATATAGATACATGAGAATTGAAAAAATAGAGCGGGACAAGCGGAAATTTTTGCCGCTTCTTCTCTTGGCCGATGAACAGGAGTCCATGATCGACGCTTATCTGGAACGGGGAGACCTGTATGCGCTTTATGATTCGGATCGGGATCCGATCGGCGTGTGCGTGGTGACACGGGAGGGGAAAGACATCTTTGAGATCAAAAATCTGGCGGTTGCGGAGCACGTCCGGCAGCGCGGCTACGGGAAAATGCTGGTTCAATATGCTCTCGGCCGTTACAAGTCTTTGGGAAAAACCATGCTGGTCGGCACGGGGGAGACGCCCCGAATTCTTTCGTTTTATGCAGGATGTGGATTTGTGATTTCCCACCGGGTCAAAAACTTTTTTGAACAGTATGACCATCCCATGGTGGAAGACGGGATCAGGCTCACCGATATGATTTATTTACAAAAAGACATATAAAACACCTTTTTTGCGCGTTTTTTCACCTTTTTTCTGTTTTTGTGTAGTATGGGGCAGAGAGGTGATTGCGCATGAGGTGGTATAGAAGACGCAGGACAAAAACCACAGGACGGAAGCTGCTCGTCATACTGGGCATCCTACTGGTGCTGGTGCTGCTGATCGACAGCCAGCTGCGCCCGCTGATCAAAACGCTAATCGCGTCGCAGGCTAGGCAGATCTCAACGGTGGCCATCAACGACGCCATCAC
This sequence comes from Oscillospiraceae bacterium, assembly GCA_031551875.1. Classification (GTDB taxonomy): domain Bacteria; phylum Bacillota; class Clostridia; order Oscillospirales; family Acutalibacteraceae; genus JAVBNA01. Next base: position 122,236 of record JAVBNA010000001.1, read on the forward strand.
AAAGGCGATTGAGGAGGAGGGCAGTGACGCGCTTGTGCATGTGGATGTTGGTTCCGACGGCAAAGTAAACACCATTCAGACAGATATCGCCCGCATCAACCGGCTCAAAGCGCTGGCCTCCAACAAGATTCTGGAAAAGTTCGGGGAAAATACGCTACGCGAGATCAAGATTCCCATCGGTACCCTGCTGGGCAATGATTTCACGCGCGGCCGGGGACCAAAAATCCCCCTGCTGGTTGAGCTCAGGGGAAATGTGTACACCGAGGTGACCAGTGACCTTTCCGGCGCGGGCATTAACCAGACGCTGCACCGGATCATCCTCAAGGTCAAAACCAGCGTGTACGTGGTCATTCCTGGCTACAACACCTCGACCGACCTGGAAACAGATTTTGTCATCGCCGAAACGGTCATTGTCGGCGAAGTGCCCGACAATTTTGTCAACCTGTCAGGGGAGTACGAAAAGAGCGTTGACGAGTTTTCCAAAACAAAATAAAAGGCAGGAAAATCCATGGAACAGAAAACAGTTCAGGCGCGTATGGACGCCCTCATCAAAGAGATCAACCGCCACAGCGATTTATATTATAATCTCGATGCGCCCGAAATTGACGACGCCGCGTATGACGCGCTGACGCGGGAGCTGAAGGTGCTCGAGGAGGAGTTTCCCGACCTTGTGCGTCCCGATTCCCCCTCGCTGCATGTGGGCGGGCAGGCCTCTTCAAGCTTTGCGCCCGTGACGCATCAGGTGCCGATGGAGAGCCTTCAGGACGCGTTTGATACCGGAGAGCTCTTTGAATTTGACAAGCGGGTGCAGACGGTGGTGGAGCGTACCGCCTATGTGGTGGAACAGAAGATTGACGGGCTTTCGGTGTCGCTCGAATACAGAGGGGGCCTCTTTGTGCGCGGGGCGACCCGCGGGGACGGTGTCGTGGGGGAGGACGTGACCGAAAACCTCCGCACCATTGGTTCCCTGCCCAAGCGCCTGAAAACCTATACCGGCGACCTGATTGTGCGCGGGGAGGTGTACATGTCCAGGGAGAGCTTCGAAGCGCTTTTGCTCCGTCAGGAGGAGCGGGGAGAAAAGGCCTTCAAAAACCCCCGCAACGCCGCGGCGGGCTCCCTGCGTCAGAAGCATTCCGCCGTTACAAGGGAACGCAGCCTGGACATTTTTGTTTTCAACCTCCAGCAGGCTGAGGGGCTCGCACTGGAATCACACACGGCGTCACTGAAATTTATGAGGGAACAGGGCTTCCATGTTTCGCCCGGCTACCGTAGGGTGTCCGGCATGGAGGAGGCGGTGAAGGAGATTGAAGCGATCGGTCAGATGCGCGGATCGCTTTCCTATAGCATTGACGGCGCGGTGGTCAAGGTGGACGATTTTGCCGTGCGGCGGCTATTGGGCAGCACATCCAAGTTCCCTAAGTGGGCCATCGCTTACAAATATCCGCCGGAGGAGCGGGAGACCCGCCTGCTTGCGGTGGAGGTCAATGTGGGACGTACGGGCGTGCTGACGCCAACCGGCCTGTTTGAGCCGGTAACACTGGCGGGAACCACCGTTTCCCGTGCCACCCTGCACAACGCAGACTTCATTTTGGAAAAGGACATCCGCATCGGCGACACAGTTATCCTGCGCAAGGCGGGGGATATCATTCCCGAGGTGGTGCGGGTGGTGTGTCACGAGCCGGGCGCGGAGCGCTATTCGCTTCCGACCATTTGCCCGTCGTGCGGCGGGGCGGTGGAAAAGCTGCCCGGTGAGGCGGCCACGCGCTGTGACAACACCGAATGTCCCGCGCAGCTTGTGCGTCATATGATTCATTTTGTCTCCAGAGATGCCATGGACATCACGGGGCTGGGCTCTGCCGTCCTTGAGCAGCTTATAGAAAACAAGCTGATTTCATCTCCGGCGGATCTGTACGCCCTGCGGCGGGAGCAGCTGATCGCGTTGGAACGGATGGGGGAAAAGTCGGCCGATAACCTGCTCAGCGCGATTGAACAGTCCAAAGGAAATCCCCTTCACCGTCTGATTTATGCGCTGGGCATCCGAAACATCGGCGCAGCGGCCGCAAAGCTTTTGTGCCGGCGGTTTCCGACCATGGAGGCGCTGCGGGCGGCCACGCTTCCCGATATTGTCGCCATCGACGGCTTTGGAGAGGTCATGGCAGAGCATGTGGTTCGCTATTTCGCCATGGAGGAAACCGCGCATTTGCTTGTCCGGCTGCGCACATACGGTGTGGGTGTTCAAGAAGCACCGGTCGCAGAGGGAGATGCCCCCCTTGCGGGAAAAACCTTTGTGCTGACCGGCACATTGCCGACCCTGACGCGCAGTGAAGCCCAGGCGCTGATTGAAGCGGGTGGCGGAAAGGTTTCGGGCAGCGTTTCAAAAAAGACCGGCTTTGTCGTGGCAGGGGAGGAGGCGGGCAGTAAGCTTTTGAAGGCACAGTCGCTCGGAATCCCAATTCTCAGCGAGGACGACCTCAAACGCATGCTGAAGGGGAATTAGTAAAATTAGAGAGCAAGCCGCCCCAGCGGGAGACAAGATCTCCCGCTGGGGCGGCTTGTTTTTTCTATGTCGTCGATAAACAACATGCAATCGTCGAAAATCCTTAAATTCCCCAAAGCTGGAAAATGTTGTGCTAGTATGCTAATTGAGGACAGGTGAAAATACAAAGAAGGATGGGTGAGCCGTGCTGCAAAGAATTGCACAGAAAATCGCGTCAGCGCTCAAAAAAGCCGCGCCGGATCAGGACGAGGAGTCGCTGTGCTATGGAATACAATCCTTTATCTCTGATTTTTCCAGTGTCATGGCACTGCTTATTTTCTCCATCGTCTATGGGAATATTTTGGAGACCCTGGTATTCTTAATTTGCTTTATGTTCCTCCGCCGGTATACGGGAGGCTATCACGCCGACAGCCATTTGCGCTGTTTTTTGACGACAGTATTGTGCTATCTGGGAAATGTGGCGGCGGCTACCCTTCTGAGCGGCATCAGCTTGACGGCGCTGGGCATTATTTCGGGCGCTTTGGCACTAGGATCGCTGGCGCTGGTCGTCAGATATGCGCCTCATATACATAAGAACCATCCGCTTACAGTGAGGGAGTGCAAGCTCTATGGGCACATCAGCCGTATGGTTACGGTCGGGCTGCTGGCCCTGGCGGCAGTGTTGCTTCTCTGTTCACAGAAAAAGCTGGCGCTTTACGTGCTGATGTCGGTGGTGACAACGGCATCAACGCTGATTTTGGCGGTGATTCTTGATAAACGGGCAAGGCCCAGTAAAAAGGGGGGAGAGGCCTGACGGCATTATATGCCTCGGGCATCGTATGGAAGAAGAGATATAGCGTTTGATATTAAATCAATTGAGACGGGGGTGTGGGGTAGACATGCAAAACGGAAGAATTGTAGAGATGGCGGAGCGGTATGACCGGATCTACAATGTACACTGGGCCATGTTCCACCAATTTGCTTTTGATTATTATCAGAAAAGTCAGGATAAAACCCTTCTCGACGATTACGACATGCCGGACGATCTTAAGGAGGTTGTTTTGGCGTGGGGCGGGCCGAACGCACGAAGCTATCTCAAGGAGAAGGCACCCGACATGGGCGGCATTACCCTTGAGGAGCTGACCAAAACCGCCGTGGGAATCAAGGCGCTTAAATCCCTGCTCATTGAGCTGGCGTCACATTAATGCGAAAACAACTCCTCTCTTTCGGCCGATAAAAACGGAAAAACTTGCCTTACTTTGGAGTGGGGCAAGTTTTTCCGTTTTTCAGTTTAATTAACTTATAGATATGCTTTCATGTTTTCGATGTTTTCTTCCGAATGCTTGATGAACTCCTGACCAAGCTTTTGGGAAAAGCTGTCCGCATCACGGCAATCGTTCATTTTCTTTGTGATGTCCACGATGCCCATGTTGCAGCCGTTGATCATGATTTCGGAAATCTTGGAGGGCCCCACCCCGGTCAGCGTGTTCATCTGGATGGAACCCCACAGAGCCGCTTTCTCCATCACACTGTTCTCGCCGGGCAGCTGGCCGTTTTTGGCCAGCCGCTCGCCCGCTGATTCGGCGAGACGGTGATACATGTTGTTCTGGCGGTTGATATCGGCGCGCTGGGAGTTGTTTTCGGTTTTTTCGGCGACCTGCTTTGTCGCCTGCATCCCCATTTTGGCGCTCTTGTAAATTTCTTCAAGAAGCTGCTCGCTGGAATGGTTGAACATATCACTCACGTTCCTTTCTATGTTCTATTTTGACGCATCTTTCCCCCGTTATGCGCCAGAATAGGGATTGAATTTGCTTCCTTATAATGGTACAATAACAAAAGTTTAACATGAAGGGGAGCACTACAATGAAAAGAATCGAGCTTTCCGCGCTGTATGCGCAGCCCGACGCCCACCTTCTGGGCGAAATCACCGTGTGCGGCTGGGCACGAACCATCCGGGACTCCAAATCGCTGGGCTTCATTGAGCTCAATGACGGAAGCTGTTTCAAATCGGTGCAGATTGTTTTTATGGCGGACACGCTGGAAAACTTTAAAGAGATTGCGGGACAGAACGTTGGCGCGGCGCTTATTGTACAGGGCAACCTGGTGCTGACGCCGGACGCCAAACAGCCTTTTGAAATTCACGCGACGCACATCGAGGTGGAGGGGGAATCAACGCCCGAATACCCGCTTCAGAAGAAGCGTCACACCATGGAATACCTGAGAACTATCGCTCACTTGCGTCCGCGCACCAATACCTTCAGCGCGGCCTATCGGGTGCGCTCGGCCGCCGCCTTTGCCATCCACAGGTTTTTTAATGAGCGCGGCTTTGTCTATGCGCACACCCCCCTGATCACCGGCAGCGACTGTGAGGGCGCGGGCGAGATGTTCACCGTAACCACGCTGGATCTCCATGAGCCGCCTCGGACCGAATCGGGCGAGGTGGACTTCGCGCAGGACTTTTTCGGCAAGCGTACGGCGCTCACCGTGTCGGGACAGCTCGAGGGCGAGTGTATGGCACAGGCCTTTGGGAAGATTTACACCTTTGGGCCTACCTTCCGCGCGGAGAAATCCTATACAATGAAGCACGCGGCGGAATTCTGGATGATCGAGCCGGAGATTGCCTTTGCCGATTTGCAGGACGCGATGGATCTTGCGCGCGACATGATCAAGTCGGTCATTCAGTATGTGCTGGACACCTGTCCGCAGGACATGGAATTTTTTAGCACCTTTATGGACAAGGGGCTGCTCGAGCGCCTTCGCTCAATTGTCGAGTCGGACTTCGGCGTATGCACCTACACCGAAGCGGTTGAACACCTCCTGAAGAGCGGGCAGGTCTTTGAATACCCCGTGCACTGGGGTGCCGATCTACAGACCGAGCATGAAAAGTATCTGACAGAGGTGGTCTTTAAAAAGCCGGTGTTTGTCACCAACTATCCCAAGGAGATCAAATCCTTCTATATGCGCATCAATGAGGACGGGAAAACCGTGGCGGCGGTGGATCTTCTCGTGCCGGGCATCGGCGAGATCATCGGCGGCAGCCAGCGCGAGGAGCGCATGGACGTGCTGCTTGACCGGATTCACGAGCTGGGTCTGCGCGAGGAGGACTACTGGTGGTATCTCGACCTGCGCCGTTATGGCGGCACAAAGCACGCGGGCTACGGCCTAGGCTTTGAACGCCTGATCATGTACCTCACCGGCATTCCGAACATCCGCGACGTCCTGCCCTTCCCGCGCACCACCGGGTCGGCGGAGTTTTAATCGGATGAACGGTAAGCGGAAAAATCTGCAAACGCTGTTAACAGAGCTCGTCCATGACGGGCTCTGTGTCGCATTGTCGGGCGGGGTGGACAGCGCCCTGCTGGTAAAGCTTGCGTCCACGACGGGCGGGCGCGTGGAGGCGGTGACCTTTGAGACCGGCCTGACCCCAAAGTCCGATTTGGATTGGGCGGAGAAGCTTGCGCAGGAAGCGGGCATACCACATCATGCTTTGTCGGTGGACGTGCTGAGCCTGCCTGCGGTACGTCACAATCGGCCCGACCGTTGTTACCACTGCAAAAAAGCGGTCTTCGAGGTGCTGCTCGGATTTGCGCAGACGCATGGGCTTGCCCGCGCGGCCGACGGCACCAATGCCGACGACCTGCACATCCACCGCCCCGGCCGCAAAGCGCTCGAGGAGCTGGGCATTGTAAGTCCTTTTGCGCAGTGCGGCTTCACAAAGCAGGAGATCCGCACATGGGCGAGGGAGCTTACCCTGCCGGTTGCGGACCGGCCCTCCTCGCCCTGCCTGGCGACTCGGCTGCCGTACGGGGAGGAGCTCACGCCCGGCCGGCTCAAGGTGATCGAACAGGGAGAAGATATCCTGCATGGCTGCGGCTTTACCGTGTGCCGTCTGCGTCTGCACGGCGACATGGGACGCATTGAAATTGAACGTGCGCAGGCGGAACGTTTTCTTCTCCGTGCGGGTGAAATCACGGAGAAACTCAAGGCTCTGGGCCTTCGCTATGTGACACTGGATGCGGAGTTTTTTTGTTCGGGAAGTATGGACGAAAACCTGCGGGAAGGGGAAACGATATGGATGTGAAAAGGCTGCTTGCGGCGGTTCGGACGGGCGAGACATCGGTCGAGAAAGCGGCGGAAATGCTGCGCGGACTGCCCTATGAGGATATCGGCTTTGCGAGGCTTGACCATCACCGGCAGCTGCGCACCGGCTTCCCTGAGGTGATTTTTTGCCAGGGCAAAACCGCTGCGCAGGTTGCGGAAATTGCACAGCGGATTTACATGCGCGGCGGGCGGCTGATGGCCACCCGCGCGACACGGGAGCAGTTTGACGCGGTGCGCGTAAGTCTGCCCGAAGCGGTCTATCATGAGGCGGCGCGTGTCATCACGGCGTCGCAAAGCGCTGTCGAGGGGCAGGGACTTGTGGCGGTGTGCACAGGCGGTACGGCGGATCTGCCGGTTGCGGAGGAAGCGGCGGTGACCGCCGAGATGTGCGGCGCACGGGTGGTACGTATCTATGATGTGGGCATATCAGGGCTGCACCGTCTGCTCGCACAGGTGGACGGCATCAAAAAGGCCAGCGCCGTTGTGGCGGTGGCAGGCATGGAGGGGGCGCTGCCCAGCGTGATTGCCGGGCTGATCGACAAGCCGGTCGTGGCGGTGCCGACTTCAGTCGGATACGGCGCAAGCTTTGGCGGGCTGTCGGCGCTGCTGACCATGCTCAATTCCTGCGCGGTAGGCATCGGCGTAGTGAACATTGACAACGGGTTCGGCGGAGGGTATCTGGCTGCCCAGATCAACCGCGGCGCAGCGGTTTCGGAAAAGGGGGAAGGGTAGTGAGGCAGCTTTATCTGGAATGCAGTTCGGGCATCAGCGGCGACATGACCGTGGCGGCGCTGCTTGATCTGGGCGCTGACAAATCGGTGCTTGAAGCGGCGCTTGGGTCGCTTCACATGGACGGGTATCGGGTGGAGATCGGGCGCGCGGTCAAGTGCGGGCTGTCGGCGGCGCGCTTTCATGTGCACCTGGAGGACGCCGGGCACAGCCATACACATGCCCATGAACATAGAACCTTGCGCGATATTTTTCCCATTCTAGACCGTGCGCAACTCAGCGAAGCCGCCCGGACAATGTCTAGGCGCATCTTTACGTGTCTGGCACAGGCCGAGGGGAGAGTGCACGGGAAGTCGCCCGAGGAGGTGCATTTTCACGAGGTGGGCGCGGTCGATTCCATTGTTGATATCGTGGGTGCTACCGTGTGTCTGGACAACCTCGGCTTTGATGGGCTTTCCTGCTCGCCGCTGACCGAGGGGCGCGGGCAGGTGCACTGTCAGCACGGGCTTATGCCGGTGCCGGTGCCCGCGACGCTTGAGCTGGTTCGCGCGGCCGGCATCGCACTTTCCCTCACCGATATCGAGGGGGAGATGGTCACGCCCACCGGAGCGGCGATTGTGGCGGCGCTGTGGACTGGGAAGGGGCGTCCGGAGACGGCGCGGGTGCTGAAAATTGGAATGGGCGCGGGGGCAAAGGAGTTTCCCCACCCGAATGTCCTGCGCGCGTTTATTGTGGAGACCGAAGAGACGGAGGAATATGCTGACCGCGTGGTGGAGCTTGAAACAGCGCTGGACGACGATACGCCCGAACGGCTGTCCTTTGCGATGGAGGTGCTTTTTGCCGCCGGTGCGCTGGAGGTTTACTTTACGCCGGTCACCATGAAAAAAAGCCGCCCGGGGACAGTTTTGACCGTACTGTGCAGCCCTGGGCAGGAAACGCAGATGACCGGGCTGATTTTCAGAGAGACATCGGCGATCGGACTGCGGCGCCGGGAGAGCGAGCGCACAAAGATGCGGCGTGAGCCGCTTGAGGTTGACCTTCCTGAGGGGAAGGTCAACCTCAAGCGGAGTTCTTACCACGACATCGAAAAATACAGTGTGGAATATGAAAGTGCAAAAGAGCTGGCACTTCGGTGCGGTCTCCCGATCAGGGAGGTGTACCGCAGCGCACTGAATGCGGTTTCGTATCACGGCCGGAGGCCGTAACCAAAAAGGAAGAGGCGGGACAAATTGTCCCGCCTCTTCCTTTTTGGTCAGCTTTCCCCCTTGGGGGAAAGGATACGAAACCGCTTCTTTTGCCGGACATCGCCGCCGGCATAGTAGAGCACCTGATAACCGCCGATCATGCGGGAGACGATGCGCTCCCCGTATTTATCCTCCAGCTCCGCCGTACTTAGGTTGGTGCTGATGATAGTGGGTTTTCCCGAAAGCAGGCGCGTGTTGATGAGGTTGTGGATGGCCGACAGCACAAACGCCGAAAGGAATTCAGTGCCCAGATCGTCGAGAATCAGCAGGTCACAGCCCAGCAGGTTTTGCAGGGTGTCCTCCTCGCTGTCCCGGCCGAACTTTTCTTTTTCGATTTTGGCGATCAGGTTCTGAATGGAGCCGTAGATCACGCCGTATCCTTTTTCGATCACCGCCCCGGCAATGGCGAGCGAAAGATGAGTTTTCCCAAGTCCCGTTGCGCCCTGCATCAGCAGGCTGTCCGAGCCCGGAGTAAACTTCTCGGCATACTGTTTGCAGTAACGGAAGTTTTTCTCCATGCGCATCCGGGGCGAGACACCCATTTTATCAGGTTCGTTCTCATAATATTCAAGCGAAAACCGGTCAAAGGTGTACCCGGCCAGCGGGATGCTTGTGTTCAGGCGCTCATACGAGCACTGCTTGATCATAAGCTTCAGACATTCACACATCTTGCCGTCAATATACCCCTCGTCACTGCACTGCGTACAGGTGTAAGGCGATTTTAAATAATCGGGCGGAAGCCCTTCTGACGCAAGCAGGTGCCCTACCTGCTCCTGTAAAAAGAGGTTTTCCTCCCGGATTTTCTCGATCTGCTCTTTGGCGTCCTCATCCTTGCGCAGGATGGTGCGGATGAGCTTGGTGCCGCCGCTGGCAATGCCCGCCTGCAGCGCGGACAGCTGGGGCAACTTTTCCTGAAGGCTTTGCCTGCGCCGTTCAGAAGTATCTTCAGCGTGTCTGCGCCGGTCGCGGATGCGTTCCTCGGCGCGGCGCAAAATGGCTTCGTCAAATTTCATTGAAATTCCAACCTTTCAAACAGGGTCTTACTTTTCCAGGGTCAAGTCGCCGTTCATGATCAGCTGTTCAAAGGCTTCCAGATCGTAGGAAGGAGACGGCTTCCCTTTTTTGCCCTGCGTGCTCTTTTTGACGTCCGGCTTGGCCTCTCCGGCCTCCACCTGCTTTAGTGTCATAAAGCCTTCCTCATGCCAGCGCAGCAGGATTCTGTGTATGTAAGCAAAACTCATTTTCCCCGTCGCATTGACACACCGGTCGTAGGCTTCCAAAATCAGCGGATCGGGCATCTTCCATTCGTCCTTCCATATAAGGACAAGCTCCTCTTCCTTGGCCGAGGGCTTACGCGTATCGATGTGGAGCAGCGCCGAAACCTTTTTCCAGGCGTTGCCCGCGGAGGTCAGACGCCTGATTTTCTGCTCAGCCATCTCAAAGGTGTCCACGCCCTCGTCAATCCAGTTGCGGGCGGTGGTTTCAATATAGCGGATGGTCGCCCGACCGCGCGCAACCGCGTACTGCACTACCATGACAATCACATCGACCGGCATCCCATCGGCGTCGTGCAGGTTGATGAGCACGTCGGCCTCCCAGGTGCGCAGATTTTTCCCCAGGATGACCTCGGTTTCCTCCATGAGTGCCCGAAGCTCAGGCGATTCGTTGATGCGCGCCGCTACGACGGCCGGGTCGTTGATGGGCGTGCGTGTGACAATTTTGGGCTTGCGGGGAGCAGGAGGCGCTTCGGGTGTCGCAGCCGGTTCTGCGTTCGGAGACGTTTTTGTCGGCAATGGCTCAGCAGCAGAGGGTCCAGGGGGCGCGGGCACAGCTCCTTTAGGATACAGCAGCCCTTCCTCTTTCCAGAAGCCAAGCGCCTGCGACACCTCGTCAGGGTGCAGTGCAAGCGCATCAGAAAGCGCCTGTTCCTCAATCTCTGTTCCCGGATGACGCAGCAGATAGAGCAGCACCCGGAGCTGCGCCTTTCCGGCGAACTTTATGTATCGGTCAACCACCGCGCTGGGTACGGCGAACACCGCCTCCCACGCGCCCGGTTCCACACAAAATACCATGGTTTTCGTCCCTCTTCCCATTTGCATCTTATTGGGCAGACCCTATTATACCATACGGATGAAAGAAATGCTATTCCGTTTTTCCGCAAAAGGAGGACGGCCTTCACCGTCCTCCATAGGGCACTTAACCGCGCGCCATTGCCGGATTTTTGCACCGTGCAATGCTCACGTTGTCGCGAGTCCGGTCATGCAACGATTCGACAGGGTTTGGCGCCTTTTCGCTGCGGTAATCCTCGCGTTTGTTCTGCTGGTGGGCGGTGATGACATTGTGGCTGGCCACCGCATCAAGATCCCCGTTGACCCGCTGCTGGTAAGAGAAGAACTCATGGCTCTCCGGCAGGCTGTCCACCGGGGCAAAACCCTCTCGGTCGGCGGTCAGGTCGATCTGCTCGCCCAGCACCTTACGCACGTAGTCACGGGTGTCGTGGAACTGGAGCAGCCCCGGAAACTGCGCCGGAACAACCTGATCCCAGGTTTTCTTCTCATACTTTTGCAGAAGCTCCGCCGCCTTGTGCAGGTGGGCGAGCTCCTGCTGCAAATGGCACTCCCAAACCGACTTGATGTTCTGGTCGAGCTCATCCTCATAGAAGGAATAATAAAGGTAACATTCCATATACTCATGCAGTAAAAGGCTTTCCAGCCACGTTGCATTCGGGTCGAGCAGTGAACCGTACTGACTGACATGCTGCTCCTCAATCATGCCGATCTCAAGATAGAGCTGACGTCCCAAGTCATTGGAATAGGTGTTTCCCAAGTTCATATAGAAGTTCATGGTCTGCTGCTCGCCGGCGGTGATGATCAGTGCGTTGAGCTTGGAGCGGATGTCGGCGGTTTTAAAGTCCAGATGATTTTTGACTTCTTCATAAGGGAAGCGGTGCTCGGCGATGGTCGGTCGGCCGGGCGTGACCTCCACATAGTTTTTGACCATCTGCTGCGCCGGGATATTGTGGTCTAGGTTTAGGAGGTTTGCATAGCGGTAGAGGTGGTCGAAGTCCTCCAGCAGGGCAAAATCCAAGAGAGACTTGGCATATGGGTCGGGCTCATTCTGCGCGAGCCACGCAGTCAAATCGACCGCGACGTGCTCATAACCGATTGTGGTTTCCAGCTGGGTTTCGTTGAGCGGCTTGAGCCAGTTGATGTGCTTTTGCTGGAGCTGCTCAGTGCGGCGCATAAGGGCGAGATCCCGGCGCAGATCATTGGACGTGCAGTGACGGTGGAATTGATGGGAAAACATGGCCGCCTCAACCTCGATGCCGTTCATCAAAATGATGCGGATGCGGGTGTAAGGGTCAATCTCATTTTTGTTGTAGGGCTTCGGGTAGACGCTTTTCCAGTCCATGATCGTGTCCTCAAGGGGCATGGGCTTTTGCTCAAAGGGTTTTAACATGGTTCGTCCTCCTTAAAATTACTGAACTTACAGCTATTTTTCCCCAAAGAGGATTTGATATGAAAAATTTTTCTAAAAAAAAACAAAATTGTATCCAAATCGTAATCGGGCTGTAGTTGACAAAAGGATGCAATTTTCTTATAATCTATGGTGTACAGGGGAATAAAGTATAATATGAAATATTTTGAGAAATTTGAGGGCAAAAACCGATGGAACTGCAACCCATTCGAGAAAAACTCAATGGCCAGATCAGCGATATTTTTGAAGCCCTTTCCCGTGTGGAGCGTGAATCTGCCCGAAAAGCTTCGGGAGGCAAACTTTCGGTTTCGGAGATGCATACACTGGAAGGGATTGAAAAGGGGCGCGGCGGTAAGATGACCGACGTTGCGGGGCATCTGGGCGTCACCATCAGCACCCTGACTATTGCGGTCAACCGACTTGTTAAAAAAGGGCTTGTGGAACGTGCACGCACCGATACCGACCGGCGTGTGGTACAGATTTCGCTAACCGAGGCCGGCAACAAGGTGATGGGCGCGCACAGACGTTTTCGCCGCCAGATTTTAGGAGAGATCATCAGTGGCTTCGCGGAGGATGAGATTGTTTTTCTGTCCAAACTGCTTGAAAAATTCAGCGCATTAATCTAAATGTTTATTTTGGGAGCCATTTTGAATGAAACGTAAGGGAACCGCGACAGGGCTGCTTTTATTGGTCAGCCTGCTTTTGGGATGCCTACTTCTTCCGCTTCGGGCGGAAGGGGCTTCTTTGGGTTACTTGCGTGCGCCCGCCTCCGACGTTTCCGACATTTCTTCGATGATAACCTCTTCGGATTCCGTAGATTCAGGCGCATCCTCTGCGCCTCCGCCATCCTTGCCGGAGGAGAAAGACGGGATCTACAGCATTGACACGCCCGAGCAGTGGAACCGGTGGGCGCTTCAGGTCAATACGGGTGTCATTGCCACCAAAGGGAAAACATTTACGCTTACGGCCGACCTCAATTTTGGGTCGGAAACGACACTCATGCCCGTGGGAACGGAAGAGCATCCCTTCTCCGGACGTTTTTCGGGGGAGGGACACCGTCTGTACGGCATCCGCGGCGTGGTGACCAAGAGCATGGGCACGGCGTCTCCCTTTGGCTATCTCAAGGACGCGGCCCTCACAAACTTTGGTGTGGAAACCGTCGGGGGAGGACTGGACGGTGACATGTATGCCGCAGGAATCGCCTCGGTTGTGCTGGGGCGGACAAAGATAGAGGGGTGCTATTTTGCAGGAGCATTGTCCGGCAAGATTACAGGAGGACTGGTCGCGGATATGCGCGGTCAGGTTACCCTGACCGACTGCTATGCCGTGGTGCTGAGTGACAGTGCAAAGACCACATCGAAAAATGCGGACAATTCCGGGATTTTGGTCGGGCGGCTTCTGGATCTGCCTTCAGGAAACGCGTCGCTCACCGCGCACACCGTCTATGGCATATCGCCTGATTGTTCTGTATACGAACTGTTTGGGACGCCGCAACACAAAGGCATTCATGCAAAAACAGCTCTGCTGTTCGATATCAACAGCCCTTTGATTCAAGAGCAAATGAGCGAAGAGACGCTGTCTGAAACCTTTAATTTCGGATCGGTCTGGCAATTGCCCGACGGGGCGTTGCCCCTCTTAAAATGGCAGAAAAAGGCAAGTGCGGAACAGACCCAGTACTCCTATATGTTGGAGGGCGATGACCCGGTTGCCATTACGGACAGAAAGAGTGCGGTCAAGCTGAACACCGGCGCATTAAGACTGGTTCTCGAGGCGAAGCGCGGGGACGGCCTCTCAATTTATTCAAACGTTACGCGGGAAGCGGACGGCAGGTATGCGGTGTCGCTGCCTCGGACGGGTGAGCCTGTTTTGTGTGCCTTTGCGGCACTGAAAAACGGACAACTTTCGCTTGAGACGCTTTCATTTATAAAAACTGACGCCAACCTGTTTAAAGGCTATGTGCGCGGGCTCAAAAACGAGGAGACCTATACGGTAATGCTGACCCGTACCGACCGGCCCGGCATCCGCTTTTCGGATACCTTTGTATTTGACGCGTGGAATAAGGTCGCCTTTCATTTTTCCAGTGTGCCTGAGGGTATGTACGATCTGACGGTTACAGCCGCCGGTTATTTGAAAGAGGAACGCAAGGGGATTGAGATAAGCAGCAAAACAGCGGGTGAAAGTCCTAATATTACGCTCTATCGGGCGATTGAAAATGTGTATATCCAGAACATCGACCAGAGGCGCGTTGAGCCCGGTTCGGTCAACCGCATGGAGGTTACGCTGCTGCCCATTGAAGGTGCGGTCAACACGCGTAGGGCGGAGGTGCTGCTGTCGGGCAGGAAAGCGCCGGAGGAGGCCTACACGCTGGAGTGGCAGGGGAATGACATTGTATTCGTGCCGCAGCGATCGGGGGAATTCATCCTGCGCGTACATATTTTTGATGCTCACGGAACCCCGCACATCCGGGAAACGACGCTCAACGTTTACCGAAGGGTGACCAATATCACGCTGCCGCAGTCGGTGGAAATCGTTTCCATGGATAAGCCGCTTGAACTGGTGCCCAAGATCCAGCCGGCCGATGCAACCGAAACCAAGCTGACCTGGACCATTCTGGAGGGTGCAGATTGTATATCCATTGTTCCCGACGGGATGAACTGCAAGCTCATGCCGCAAAAGGTGGGGATGGCAATTGTCCTCGCCGAATGCATTGACGGACTTTCGCACACTGTGCGTGTACGCGTGCTGGACAATACGCCGCCGGTTTTCGGGGAGCTGTCTTTTGAAAAAACAGCCGCCATGGATCGTATGATGTGCAGCTTTGACGTTGTTGACGATTGTGACGTTGCGCGGGTTTCAATCTTCTCACAGGCCGGAGATCCAGTGAGCGTATCCCGGATGGCGTCTCAGAAAAACGGATTCGCTTTTGAGGCGGAAGTGGGCGTGGAGTATTCGATTGAGGCCATGGACATCAACGGGAACGTGGCCCATAACACCGTGAAGCCGGACGACCAGCCGCAGCTTTTATTTAGCATCACCAATTCCGGTCTGGCTGTATCCAAGTCGACCGACAGCATTTCGCTGTGGGTCAGCACAACCGACCTGACCAATGCAACCTATGAATGGCAGAAAAGGGAAGAGGACGGCTGGGAGGTCATTTCCGGCGGCGTATCGAAGATGACGGAAGGCGGCCTTTTACCCAATACCTGGTATGAATACAGAGTCATGATCAAGGATGAAACAGGCGGGGAGACCATTAAGACGGCCGCCGTGCGCACGAATGCCGTTCCCATTCAGCCGGAGGACATCGTTATCAGCGCCGGCTCAAGCTATCATTCGGTGTATGTCGGGGAGAGCTTCCCGCTGGTTTCGCTGATCGACGGCGAGGTTGACGTGACCGGACAGGAATCGCAGTGGAGCTATGATCAGGATGCGCTGACGCCTGTATCTCCGGGCAGTCCGTTTGTTGTAGCCAAAGAGCCCGGCCGGCATATTCTGGAGTGTACCCAGACCGATGTGTACGGACAGACCGCCCGTCAGACCTTCGTGCTTGAGGTGCGGCTTTTCGAGCGGTTTTCGGGCGTGTATGACACCCGCTTTCTTCTGATGACCTGGATGATGTCGATCTCGTTCCTGGGGCTGTTTATCATCTGGGTCTGGCGTGGGCAGCGTGCCCGTGCCAAATTGAAATAGTGAAAAAAGCCGGTTCTCTGGTGGCGTTCATAAATAATTTTTGAGCAGTTCAGGCAGAGGAAACGATTTATTTACCTGTGTGATGTTGACTTTTTTGGGTGAAATAGGGTATTATATGAATATAATAAAGAGATGCTCTGGAGGTGTTCTCATGAAAAAGTCAAATAAGCTGGCCCTTATCATTGGAATTATTTCTGCGGCTGCCGCTGTGGCTGCTGCGGTTGCGGCCATTCTCCTGTATCTGGAAAAGAAGAAAAAGGATGATGAGGAGATTGAGCGTTATCTTGAGTGCTCAATTCAGTAGAGCGTTCAAATCGAGGTTATGCAAACAGACATACAAAAATAGGAGTGCGCAAATGATTGCGCACTCCTATTTTGTTAGGTGAAGAGAACCGGCCCGTACAAAGTACGAGCCGGTTTGTTGTAAGGAATACCTGATTACTTTTTGCTGGACTTCACAGCAGCCAGTCGTTTCTCCGTCTTTTTCTTGGCCTTGTATTCCTGCCAGACAACCCATAAGGGGCCTGAGAGGCAGACCGAGGAATAGAAGCCGGAGACGACACCGAACATCATGGGCAGCGCGAAAGTGATAATGCTTTCGATGTTGTAGATGTAGCCCACGATGGTGACAACCGCGATCGCAATCAGCACGCACAGCGCGGTAATGAAGGTACGGCTGAAGGTTTGGTTGAGACTCTTGTTGACCAGAGTTCCAAGCGGGGTTTTCGTGCCGAGAAGTTTACGGTTTTCACGAACACGGTCATAGATAACAATCGTGTCATTGAGAGAATAGCCAAGAATGGAAAGCGCGACAGCAATAAAGTTGTCGTTGATGGGCAGCCGAAAGATAACAAAGGTAAAATATACCACGACTATATCATGCACCAGTGCGACCAGCGCAAATACACCGGCCGACCATCCGCCGATTTTCCGGAAACGGAAGGCCACATAAATAACCATCAGTAACGACGCAAGCAAAACAGCAATCAGGCATTTCAGAAAAAACTCAGAACCCATGGTGGGATCAACCGAAGAGGAAGTGAGCTGTTCAAAATTGTTGGCCTCGTGCTTTTCCTGAAGCGTTGTGAGCATGAGCTTCTGCTGCTCAGGCGGCAGACCCTCATTGTCCGAGATTGAAATCGAAAGGTTGTTGACCGGGGTTGCGCTTGTTGCCGAGACAACGTTTGTGTTGACCTGAACCTCCACGGTTTTTCCGATGGCGGCCGAAATCTCATCACCCACGACGCCGCTGTCAATGTCGCCGGTGTAGGCATATTTGACGATGGCGCCTCCAGTGAATTTAATGTCCACAACCGAGCCAAAAATCACGTTAAAGAGAAGTCCTATTGCCATGATCGCTCCGGAGATGATCAGCCACAGCTTTCTGTGTCCGCAAAAATCAAAGTTAATCTTTCTGATCATTTGGCTTCACCTCCCTGAAGTTCTTTGGACGAAAAGCCCCCATACAGCCATTTGTTACGCATTATCTTGAATCTGGACAGCGATTTAAGCATCAGACGGGATGCCGTAACACCCATGATGAAGTTGAAAATGATTCCGGTGAACAGGGTGTAACCGAAGGAATAGATCGCGCCGGTGGTGGCTGCGCCGAACATCCAGAGGAAGGGAGTGAGCAGGATGGCGCAAATGCCGTCGGGCGGGCCAAACACGCCCATCAGTACCACAGCGACGATAATGACCGTGATATTTCCGTCAAAAATAGCTGAGAAGCTGTTTTCAGAGCCGGCATCCAGCGAACCGTCCAGCGTCTTGCCGGTGCGGATCTCTTCACGGATTCGCTCGCTGGTGATGACGTTGGCGTCAACACCCATACCGATGGAGAGAATCATACCGGCGATACCGGGCAGGGTCAGCGTAAAGCTGTTGAATGCGGGGATAAAGCCAGACACCATGGCGATCATGCCGCCAACCTGTCCCAACAGAGCGATGCTCGCGACCACGCCGGGCAGACGGAAAAAGTACATCATAAGAAGGACAATCAGCACAAATGCGATGATACCGGCCAAAAGCATGGCGTCCAGTGACGACGCGCCCATGGAGGGGTTGATCGTACCAAAGTCTCTGGTTTCCAGCTTGAAGGGCAGGGCGCCCGCGTTGATCTTGTTGGCAAGAGCCTGCGCCTCTTCCAGGGTAAAGCTGCCCGTGATGGAGGCAATGCCGTCGGTGATGGCGCTTTGCACCGTCGGATAGGAAATCATCGTGTTGTCCATCCAAATGGAGATAGTGCCCGTAGGTGCAAGCTTCGAGGTCGCCGTGGCGAACTTCGTGGGACCTTCACCCTGCAACTCGAGCTGAATGGAATATTCAGACACCTTCTGTGAACTGACCATAACGGTGGCTTTCTTGATATCCTTACCAACCAGGATGACGTTGCTCTCGGTGATGCCGGTGGGAACCATAATCATGTTGCCAGACGCGTCGTAATCCTGTGAGTATTCGTTGCCCTCGCGGAAGGTGAGCTCAGCCGTAGCAGCCAGCTCGTTGATGGCCTCCTCGGGGTCAAACGATGCCTCATCTGATTTCCAGGGGAAACGGACAATGATGCGGTCGTTGGTCAGATCGGAAAACAGCTCGTAGTCGGTGATGTTTTGACCCACCAGACGCTGTTCAATGACCGCCTTGGCCGCTGCCATTTCGTCGTCTGTGGCGTTCTGTCCGCCCGCGGGCACAAAGGTCGCTTCCGCGCCGCCGCGGATATCAATGCCCCAGCGTATGTCGCCGGCACCTTTGATATAGGTGTTTTTGAGGTCGCCGTTTTGTGCATATATACCGAAGAAAGCAGCATATGTCAGCACAATAATCAGCAACGCCACGATAAAAAATACCGGTTTGCCTATTCGCTTCATGAATGAATCCTCCTATGCGTATGCTTGTCCACTGTTGCCGGAAGGGAATCTCTCCGAGGTGCACCGCAAGGAAGAGAATGGATCCCAACGTATGGAACATCCCGTGAACATGACATGAACCATTATATTGTTTTTCATATAAAATGTCAATGCATTTATCCGTGTGAATCTCTCATTTTTTTGGAAGGTTCAACAAAGGGGCCGTGTTTACGCAGGTTTATCCAAGCAGGGATTCAAGCGAGGCGATTTTCACGCACAGGCAGAACAGCTCCATGGCGACACTGAGCTCCGAAACCGGCGGAAAAGTGGGGGCAATGCGGATATTGCGGTTCTGGGGGTCACGGCCATAGGGAAAGGTTGCGCCCGCCGGCGTCATGACCACGCCCGCCTCTTTGCAAAGTGCGATCACGCGGGCCGCGCAGCCGGGCAGGGTGTCCACACTGACAAAATAGCCGCCGTGAGGCTTCTTCCAGGACAGGATTTCAAGACCGCCAAGACTGTCGTCCAGTGTGCGCAGCACGGTCTCAAATTTGGGGCGGAGCATCGCCGCGTGCTTTTTCATGAGCGCGCGCAGCGCGTCCATATCTCCGACATAGCGCATATGACGCAGTTGGTTGAGCTTGTCGTATCCAATGGTCTGGAAGAAAATGCGCTTTTTCAGGTTTTCAATGTTTTCGGGCGAGGCTGCTACAGCGGAAACACCCGCGCCGGGAAACGTGATCTTGGAGGTGGAGGTGAACAGCATCGGCAGATTCTCATTGCCATTCTTTTTGCACTCATCCATGATGTTCAGCAGGATGTCCGGCTCCGCCTCGATGTCATGGACGCAGTACGCGTTATCCCACATGATCACAAAGTCGGGGGCGGCGGGCGTAAGCGCCCCGAAGCGCCGCACGGTTTCATCCGAATAGGTGATGCCTTCGGGGTTGGAGTATTTCGGGATGCACCAGATGCCTTTGATGGCGCTGTCGTTTGCCACCAGCCGTTCAACCTCGTCCATGTCGGGGCCGTCCGGCGTCATGGGCACGGTAATCATCTCAATGCCGAAGTGGCCGGTCACACTGAAATGCCGGTCGTAGCCGGGCACCGGGCAGAGGAACTTGACCCCTTCCTGCTTCATCCAGGGCGTATGCCCGCGCAAGCCGTGGGTCATGACGCCGCTGATCACGTCATACATTAGGTTGAGGCTTGAGTTTCCGCCGACGATCACGTTGTCGGCCTCCACACCGAGAAGCTGTGCAAAAAAAGCCCGCGCCTCAGGAATGCCCTCCATCAGCCCGTAGTTGCGGCAGTCAAAGCCGTTTTCCGCCTTGCAGTCCGCCGGGTCGGGCAGTAGGCTCAGCATTTCCATGGACAAATCAAGCTGTTCGGCGCCCGGCTTTCCGCGCGACATATCCAGCTTGAGATTTTGCGCCTGATAGACTTTGTACGTTTCGGACAGTGCGCTGAGCTCAGCGGTCAGCTGATCCCGGGACAGTTCACGATAGGCTGGCATAGTGATACCCCCATATATATAGTATTCATAACCTGAACCATTGTAATATAATGAGATAAAAAACGCAAGATAAAAAAGTGAATCCTGCAAAAATATTTTTTTGCGCGTATTGATTTGTCCGCACAAAGGCCCCTCCGGAGAAAACCGGAGAGGCTCCTAATACTCAGTCTGCGCTGCTGTGATTCAGATATTCATATCAAACCGGGTTTCAATTAAACGGTCGGCGCAGGCGGGTGAATAGACAAAGCGGTCGATGTGGCTGCCTTCATAATAATAGACCGGCGGTTTAGGCGGTATATACTCTGAGAAGGTGTCGATGATGATCAGCTTGATTTTCATGCGCTCAGGAATCAGATTTTTGATATAGACGCTGGCAAGCTGTCCGATATGTACGCCCTCACGCGGCTCGGCTAGACCGGCCAGGTTGGGTGTCAGCTCGACAAAAATGCCGTATTCCTCCACCGAACGCACAATGCCCGCCACGGTTTCGCCGTGCTCAAAGCGGGCGGCGTTTTCCTCCCAGGTGCCCAGAAGCTCCTTATGGGACAGGCAGATGCGCCCGTCCTCGTCGACCGACTTGACAATGGCGCGGATGTCCATGCCCGAGGTAAAGCGCTCACGCGAATGCTCGATGCGCGAAACCGAGATGGAGTCAATGGGGACCAGGGAGGGCACCCCGCAGCCGATGTCGGCGAATGCGCCGAAGCAGTCCAGATGGGTCACCCGTGCGGGGACGATGTCTCCGCATTGCAGGGCGGAAAGATACTCCCGCTGACAGGTCTCCTGTGCGGCGCGGCGGGAGAGAACCGCCCGCGGCTTGCCATATTTGTCCCGGTCAAACGACTCCACTTGAAAGCAAACCGGCTTATTGACCCGGGAGATGACCGCGATATCGCGCACCGTGCCCTCGCGGATGCCAATGGCGCCTTCCTCGCGGGGAATGATGCCGTTCATGCATCCGAGATCCACGAGCAGGTTGTGAGAGCTGTCACAGACAACGGCGCGCGCCTCCAGCACGGTGCGCGCCTGACAGGCCTCCTGTAAGGTGCTGTGGCTGGACAGTGCATAGAGGTTCTGAGGTGTATTCAGTAAAAAACCCTCCGGCTTATATGCGGTCATTTTCAAAACCCTCCTTTTTCTTGTCCGTAACGTATATGCAAAAAGGGGGCATGATAGAAGCGCGCGGGAGGAATTGATTTTGATTACAACGTAAAAGAATTGATTTTAAGCCCCCCGGCATTGCGCAGGATACGGGAAACATTGCGCGCGTCCGATTCCTCCATGTCGGCGACCAGAAGCATTTCCTTGGCCTGTCCCGGCTCATAATAGCCGTAACCGTTTGAAACACTTTTGCGTCCGGGTAGGCTGTATTCGGGGCAGTCGGCAGCGGGCACAGGCGGGATAAAGCCTATACGGGAGGTGCCAGGCGGGGGAATCTCACGCCGGGGATAGATGCTGATGCGGCGGATCGTATCCGCCTGTCCGAGGATGCGCCGGGCAGCCTGCTCGGCGGATTCAAAGGAATCAAATTCCGATAAAATTCGTTCGCTCATGCGTTATATTTTCCTTTCTGTTTTATTCTCACATCACTATTATTGGCAACCGAATCAAAGTTTACACGGAAAAAGATTGCCCAGAACAGGAAGTGCGTGGTATAATAAATAGTAATTGTAAAATAACGGGAAGGCGGGGAATCAAATGGATGTCAAAGTGGGCGACACGCTGGTCATGAAAAAAAAGCATCCATGCGGCAGCCAGCAGTTTCTTGTCTTACGGATCGGCATGGATTTCAAAATCAGGTGTGCGGGCTGCGGGCATGAGATTATGGCGCCGCGGTCAAAGCTTGAGAAAAACATCAAGTCGGTCCTTCCCAAATCTACAGAGGAGCAGGGTGTTTAAAAATTGTTTGAACGACTGGAAGTATTTGAAAGCCGGTATGAGGAGCTCAACCAGCGCCTGTATGACCCCGAGGTGGTGTCCAATCAGGAGGAGTACCGGCAGATTATGAAGGAGCATAAAAGTATGACCCCCATCGTGGGGAAATACCGCGAGTACAGGGCGGCGCAGACCGCGATGGAGGAAGCGCGCCAGATGCTCGATGAGGGGGGCATGGACAAAGATTTCCGCGACATGGTGCAGGAGGAGCTGGAAGAGGCCAAGGTGTCCATTGAGCGCACGGCCGACGAACTCAAGATATTGCTGCTGCCCCGTGACCCCAACGACGACAAAAACGTCATCATGGAGATCCGCGGCGGCGCGGGCGGGGAGGAGGCGGCGCTCTTTTCGGCGGTTCTTTACCGCATGTACTCCATGTATTCGGAAGAGCGCGGCTGGAAATGCGAGATGATGAACGCCAACGAAACCGAGCTGGGCGGCTTCAAGGAAGTCAGCTTTATGATCACGGGAGACGGCGCGTATTCGCGGCTCAAGTACGAAAGCGGCGTCCATCGTGTCCAGCGTGTGCCTGAAACCGAAACACAGGGGCGTATCCATACCTCCACCGTTACGGTGGCGGTGTTGCCCGAGGCGGAGGACGTAGAGGTTGAAATCAACCCCGCCGATTTGCAGATCGATACCTACCGTGCGGGCGGCGCGGGCGGTCAGCACGTCAACAAGACCGAATCGGCCATCCGCATCACGCACATTCCTACCGGCACTATCGTCGAATGTCAGGACGAGCGCAGCCAGCATAAAAACAAGGAACGGGCGATGAAAATTCTGCGTTCGCGTATCTATGAGGCGCAGCTCGAGGCGCAGGAAGCGGCCATCTCTTCGGAACGCCGCTCCCAGGTTGGCACCGGCGACCGCAGTGAGCGCATCCGCACCTACAACTATCCGCAGGGGCGCATGACTGATCACCGCATCGGGCTGACCATCTACCGTCTGGACGACATCCTCAACGGGAGCATTGACGAAATCATTGACGCGCTGATCACCGCCGACCGGGCGGCCAAGCTTGAAAGCGCACAGGAGATAGAATAAACCCATGAAAGAGCACACGATGAAAACCGAGCGGCTGCAGGCCGACCGGGCGGGCATTGACCGTGCTGCGGCGCTGCTTGCGGCGGGGGAGCTGGTTGCGATTCCCACCGAAACGGTCTACGGTCTTGCCGCCAACGCGCTGGACGGGGACGCGGTGAAGCGCATTTTTGCCGCCAAAGGCCGCCCGCAGGACAACCCCCTCATTGTGCACATCGCGTCGGAGGACGCGCTTCAATCGCTGGTGTCTCATGTGCCCGACAGTGCAAAGCTGCTGGCACGTGCCTTCTGGCCAGGGCCGCTGACCATGATTCTGCCAAAGGCGGCGTGTATCCCCGAAGAGGTGAGCGCCGGACTGGATACGGTCGCCGTGCGTCTGCCCGCCCATACGGTTGCGCAGGCGGTCATCAAGGCGGCTGGTGTGCCGCTGGCCGCACCCTCGGCCAACCGCTCGGGCCTGCCCAGTCCCACGGCGGCCGAGCACGTGCTGCAGGATTTGGACGGAAAAATCGCCGCCATACTCGACGGCGGAGCTTGTAAGGTGGGCGTGGAGTCCACCGTGGTGACGTTGTGCGGGGAGCACCCGGTGCTACTGCGTCCGGGCGGGATTACGCTCGAACAGCTGCGCGCCGTGCTGCCTGACATCACGGTGGACGCGGCGGTGGAGCATCAGATGGAGGCCGGGCAGCGCGCCGCGTCGCCCGGCATGAAATATAAGCATTACGCGCCCAAAACCGAGATCACTGTGGTCAAGGGCGGCATAAATGAATTTGTAGAATATTTAAAAACACAGCAGGACGGCACCTGCGGCGTGCTGTGCTTCGACGGGGAAGAGGAACATTTTTCCTGCCCCTGTGTATCCTATGGCGCAAAGGACAACCCCAAAGCGCAGGCGCGTCGTTTGTTTGATGCGCTGCGCGAGGTGGACGCGCTGGGCGTGAAGAGAGTGTTTGCCCGCTGCCCCGCGACGTGCGGGCTTGGGCTTGCGGTGTACAACCGCCTGATCCGCGCGGCGGCTTTTCATTTGATAGAAACCGGCGGGACTGAGCCACGACGCGGGCTTCTCATTGGTTTGACCGGTCCGACCGGCGCGGGCAAGAGCACGGCAGCCCGTGCGTGCGCGCAGGCGGGCTGTGCGGTGATTGATGCCGACCGGGTGGCGCGGCAGGTGACCGAAGCCGGCAGTGAAACTTTGTGCCGGCTTGCCGGGGCCTTTGGCAAGGACATATTGAACACGGACGGAAGCCTGAACCGTACGCTGCTTGCCGCCCGCGCTTTTACAGGCGAGGAGGAGCGGCGGACGCTCAACGCGATTACACATCCGGCGGTGATGGCACGCATTCAAAAACAAACCGAAGAATTTTTTGTGCTCGGAGTAGATATAATAGTGCTGGACGCACCTTTGTTGATCGAAAGCGGCGCACACCGTTTGTGTGACGCGGTGATTTCAGTGCTTGCGCCGCAGGAAGTCCGGAAAGCACGGATTATGGCGCGCGACGCCCTGTCCGAGGAAGCCGCCCTGCGCCGCATGTCCGCGCAGCGGGACGACACCTTCTACGCCGCCCATTCCGATTATATTCTAAGGAATGAGCACAGTGACGAGGCTCTTTTCAGAGACACGCTGGCGGTCATCGATTCGATCAAGGAGGCGTTTTATGAAAAAAAAGTTACATTGGGGGATTAGCACGCTTCTAGTTCTTTTGCTTCTGCTGCTCGCCGCATATGGGATCGAGCAGGGGACGCGGGCGGTGATGAGGCGCATGTATCCTCTGGAGTATTCCCAGCTTGTGAAGCAGTATGCGGAGGAAAATGGTCTTGAGCAGGATTTTGTATTTTCGGTGATCCGCGCAGAAAGCGGGTTTAACCCCAGCGCGGTTTCCTCCATCGGTGCCAAGGGTTTAATGCAGCTGACGCCCGATACGTTTTCCTGGTTGCAGACAAAAACCAAGGAGGAGCTTTCCGAGGACGCGCTCTTTGACCCTGAAACCAACGTCCGATATGGGACAATGCTTCTCAAAATACTGTCCGAGCGGTATGAGGGCGACGCGGAGGTGCTGTGCGGCTATCACGCGGGCATAGGCATCACCCGTGAGTGGCTTTCCGACCCCGAAATGTCGACCGACGGCGTAACGCTTGACCACATTCCTTACGGCGACACGCGGCTTTATGTTTCGCGCGTTCTGGATTACAAGAAGGTTTACAACTGGCTGTATGAATTCAAAGGAGGCAAATTGATTGACCAAGGACAATAACAACAAAAAAGAACTGGATGCGCTGCGGGAATCGCTGCTCATCCAGAAGAAGAACGGATATCAGACCGAGGACGAGGCTACGATTGAGCGCGCCTACGAATTTGCCGGCGGGTATATGGAGTTTATGGACGCGGCCAAGACCGAGCGCGAGGCGGTGACCTACGCCGTTGAGGCCGCCAGGGAAGCCGGTTTTGTGGAATACCGGCCGGGCGGCGAGTTACATCCCGGAGATCGAATTTACTACAATCACCGGGACAAGGCGCTGATTCTGACGGTGATCGGCAGCGAGAGCCTTTCGGAGGGCGTGCGCATTGCCGCCGCCCACATTGATTCGCCTCGTCTGGACTTAAAGCCCATCCCGCTGTTTGAGGCAAGTGACCTGGCTTATTTCAAATCCCACTACTACGGCGGCATCAAAAAATACCAGTGGACCGCCATCCCGCTCGCCCTGCACGGCCGGATCGTGCGCAAGGATGGGAACTTTGTGGATGTAAAGCTGGGGGAGGAGGCGGGCGACCCGAAATTCTGCGTGACCGACCTGCTGCCCCACCTATCGCGTGAGCAGATGAAGCAGCCGCTGACCAAGGCGATTGAGGGGGAGAACCTCAACATTCTGATCGGCAGCCGTTCCGTCAAGGGGGACAAGGCGGGCGACCTGGTCAAACTGGGTATCATGAAGCTGCTGAAAGAAAAATACGGCATTACCGAGCACGACTTCCTGTCGGCGGAGCTTGAGCTTGTGCCTGCGTTTCCCGCGTCGGAGGTCGGCTTTGACCGCAGCATGATCGGCGCCTACGGGCAGGACGACCGTGTGTGCGCCTATACTGCGCTGGAGGCGGTGCTCCGGCTGGAGGAAACGCCGAAAAACACCGTGATGACCGTGCTGGCCGACAAAGAGGAATCGGGCAGCGAAGGCAACACCGGTCTGCACTCCCGCTTTATGGAGTATTTTATCGCCGACCTCGCACAGTCACAGTCGCTGTCTGTGCGTGATGTGCTGCGTGCTTCGGTCTGCCTGTCGGCCGACGTCAATGCCGCGTACGACCCCTCCTTTCCGAGCGTGTATGAGATCAACAATTCCTGCTTCCTCAACAGCGGCGTGGTGGTGACCAAATACACCGGTTCGGGCGGCAAGCACGACACCAGCGACGCCTCGGCGGAGCTGATGGCGAAGGTGAGGGCGCTGCTCGACGGGAAAAAAATCCTGTGGCAGACGGGCGAGCTGGGCAAGGTGGACGCGGGCGGCGGCGGCACAGTAGCCAAATATATCGCAAACCTCGATGTCGATGTTGTTGACGTCGGCGTGCCGGTGCTTTCCATGCATTCACCCTTTGAGGTAGTTTCCAAGCTGGACGTGTATATGGCCTGCCGGGCCTTTGAGGAATTCTTTAAAGCATAGAGGAGATGTGAAGTATATGGAAGAGAAAAACCTGGGATATACCACCATTGAGGAATATATCGCGCTCCAGCCCGAAGAAGTGCATCCGGTTTTACGGGAGCTTTGGTCCGTGATCCGGTCGTGTGTGCCGGAGGGCACGGAGGAAAAGAT
This sequence comes from Oscillospiraceae bacterium, assembly GCA_031551875.1. GTDB lineage: Bacteria > Bacillota > Clostridia > Oscillospirales > Acutalibacteraceae > JAVBNA01. Next base: position 149,095 of record JAVBNA010000001.1, read on the forward strand.
TAGCTGGCGCATGCCAACCTTTGCGCTGTACGGCAACCTGATTCACTTTGCCGCCTTTAAAAATCACGTCGGTCTTTATCCGGGCTCTGAAGGAGTGGAAGCGTTTGCCGACAGGCTGGAGGGTTATAAAAACTCGAAGGGCGCCATCCAGTTTCCCTTTTCTAAGCCCATGCCCTATGACCTGATCCGGGACATTGTTAAGTACCGGGTCAGTGAAAACATACGCCTTCATGAAGAAAAGAAGAAAAAGCAGTAAAAAAGGAACCGCAGGACAACTTGTCCTGCGGTTCCTTTTTTGTGATTTTGTTAGAACTACGCCTGCGGAGCGGCCGGTGCCTGAGCGGCGTAGGCCTGCTGGCTTTGCAACAGGGTGTACAGGTACTGCTCCACCTGCTGGACGCGCGTTTTAAGCAGAGCTTTGGGAACAGCGCCAAAGAGGCCGTCGACGCCCATTTCACCCACGTAAACGCCGGGCAGAAGGGCAAACTTGATAAACGCCTCCACGGTGACATTGGCAGGGGTGAAGGTGATGGCCAGATACTGCGGAGCGGTGACCCAGCCGGTGCCTTTTTTCCACACTCTCTGCCCCTGGTGCATGACACTCTTGAAGCCCTCGGTGGTCATGTACTTGGCAATTTCGTTGGCGACAAAATTGACGTCGATCTTGCTCAGCGGAATGGTGTTGACATAGCGTGCCATTGTATCCCTCTTTTCTCCGAAGAAGTCTCCGGAATTTTGCCTTTATCATATCATAGTTTTTAACTTCTGACAACGACTTTATTTTGAGATAAAAGAGGAACTCAGCTATTCGTCAAAGCTTCCCTTGTACACAGCAATTGCGTTTTTCTTGATTTCGGTGTAGGAATCGCTGGTTTTGCCTTTATAGGATTCGGCCAGCAAATACACCTCATAGGACTGGGCGGCGTCTACATATTCAGGAAATTTGCCTTGAAATGACTTTGCGGAGATGCCAAAAGTGTAATCTTCCATGGATGGTATGGTCAAAAACTCCTTTTTCATCCCCGTCACATATTCGAGGAGGTTGTATGCTTTTCCGTCTACAATCAGAAAAAGAGCAACTTTGTAAATTCCGGGAGAGGGGAAGTTTTTCACCTGTCCCCAAAACTGCCTGCTGGAACGGCTGAATGACATGCGAATAAACTCAGACTTGCCAGAAACGGGCACCGAGGAGGCTGAGGATGCCGTTTGAGAGAAAGCGCTGCTGTCTTCCTGTCTGATGGGGCTGCCGGATTCAATCTGACTTTGCGCTGCGGCCATGTCCGATATGACCATGCCGTCGATGGGTGAAAGAGAGGAGTCACCGGCCGATTCACGTGACGCGGGCAGTGAGGCATAGGATGTGGAGGGGAGAGGGTCGCCGGTCTCGGCATTTTGCTGCGTCTGACAGCTCCACATTAGTATGCCGAGGCCGGCAGAAACGGCCAGCAGGGTTTTTATGGTGAGCAGCTTGGCTTTTGTTGTGGCGTTCATGGAGAATCCCTCACTTTCGTTCTGACGCTTACGACTCTTTTTCTTCCTGTCCGGGGGTATACAGCTTAAATTCTGCGATGGCCTTGAACAGGTCACCGTCGATGGACAGGGAAAAGCTTCCTTTTTGCATTTCGGTCAGGCTTTTGGCGATGGAGAGCCCCAGGCCGCTGCCCTCGGTGCCGCGTGAGCGGTCACCCCGGAAGAAGCGCTCGATCAGCTCCTCGGCGGAGAAATTGAGCGGTTCACTGGAAATGTTTCGGATCATAAACTGCGCCCTGCCGTCCTGCACGTTCAAATCAACATACACCCGTGTGCGAGACAGGGAATATTTGACCGCATTGGAAAAAAGATTTTCCACCACCCGCCAGACATAGCGGCCGTCGGCATAAATATAGACCGGCTTGTCGGGCAAATTCAAGGACAGCGTCAAGTCACGCGCTTTGAGCTTTTCGGAAAACTCTCCGCTTGCCTGCAGTACAAGCTCTTTGAGGCCCACCTTTCCCCAGCTGAGCTGCAAATTGCCTGTGGAGGCCTTGGAGGCTTCCACCAGATCCTCAATCAGAATCTTCAGCCGCTGGGATTTATTGTCGAGGATGGAAAGGTATTCACGCTGCTTGGGATCGGCGATGTTTTCCTTTTTAAGCAGGTCAACGTAGTTAATGATGGAGGTCAGCGGGGTTTTGATGTCGTGGGAAACATTGGTGATCAGTTCGGTTTTGAGCATTTCGCTCTTCATGCGCTCCTCCAGCGCGGTTGTCATGCCGTCACCGATGCGGTTCATTGACTCGCCCAGCGCCTTGATGCCGGGCAACATGCGTGAGCTGTCAACATGATGATCTAAATCTCCTTCGGCAATTTTCTGTGCGCCCTTTGACAGCTTTTGCAGCCCGATCGCATACAGTGTAACCAGCAGAACGAGAGCAAGCTCAAAGAGCAGTATAAGGAGAAGGGTAAAGCCGCTGCTGTCTTCCCAGAAGATCAGGAAAAGGAAATCCAGTGCTGCCGCGGCTGCGCCAGAGAGCAGCAGAACCTTGAGGCCGAGCCGGATATGCCTGAAAATGTAGGCGATGCCGTTTATGATCAGGCGCAGGAAACGGTAAATCAGCGACCGCTTGAGAAGGGAATGTGTCTTGATGCGTTTGACAAGGCTGGTGAACAATACCATCAGGGCGGTATAGCCGGACAGGTAGATCATCACCAGAGCAGCGGTGTTAAAGAAAGCGTCAAGCGGGCTGTAATTATTATACTGTGCGAGGAACATGGAGATAGAAAATACTACAAGAAAACCACCGCCCAGCATGAACAGCACGGCCTCAATCGGAAACCGGTCAAAAGCGGTCAGGACGACGCCCGCCTCTCCGGCTTTGCGTCCGGCCGCAAGACAGAGCAGGATGAAGAGCAGCGCCGTAAGAGGAAGGCACACGAGCAGGAAGGGAAGCCCGATTGAGTACATGGTGCGTTGGAGCAGAAAAGTGTAATGGATGTAGTCATAGGTGTCCCCGGAGACGAGCGGGTTGGAAATACCGGCATAAATCACTAGGTCATGGTCGGCATTCTCTATCCGTAGATAGTCGTGGCATTCTTTCTGCATGATGTCCCAATAATTTTTAGTGGGATTGGCGTCAAGAATATTGGTCATCAGTACAGTGTTGGCTGCCTTTTGTACGGCGATAAACCGAAAGCTTGTGTGTTCCCGATTGCCGAGAGAATACATTTTTTCAAATTCATTGCGCTCATAAGTGTATTCGTCCATATAACCTTCATCGGGATAGCCCGCGATGATGTCTGAATCAAATGGATCTCCCGTGCAGAGCTTCACGATGTTATCGATGTCCATTTGCAGCGGGCCGTCGTACAGCGAGATGTCATATTCACCCGTTGAAGGTTTGCCGGGGTTGTATACGGGATTGGCGGCTGAATACAGCAGAATTGCGCCCGACACAAGGGTTACGGTAAACGCCAAAAAGTAGAGGATGTGGAGCGCTGCTTTGACCAATCTGTTTTGTATAAGCGATTTCATGATTCAATCCTTTCCACCTTGTAACCAAGTCCCCACACTACTTTGATGTAACGCGGCTCCTTGGGGTTGATCTCAATTTTTTCCCGAATGTGCCGAATATGTACGGCAACAATGTTGTCGCTGCAATAGGGCTCATTCCACACCTGGTCAAAAATCTGCTCGGTGGAGAACACGCGCCCCTTGTTTTGGAGGAGAAGCTTTAAGATGTTGTACTCAATGGGTGTCAGGGAGACGTTTTCCCCGTCCACCGTCACGGTCTTGTCTCCGTCATCCAGACTGAGCCCGCCGGTTGTGTATACGCCGACCTTTTTGGGCATGCTCCCAAGCGTCGCATAGCGCCGCAGGCCGGATTTGACCCGGGCGATCAGCTCAAGCGGGTTGAAGGGCTTGGTGATGTAGTCGTCCGCGCCCATGTTGAGTCCGAGGATCTTGTCGGTGTCCTCACTTTTTGCGCTCAGGATCACGATGGGAATGTTGTGCTTCTGGCGGATTTTGACCGTGGCGTGGATCCCGTCCAGCATCGGCATCATCACATCCATTAATATCAAATGAATTTCATTTTTTTCGACGGCTTCAAGCGCCTGCATGCCGTCGTAGGCTTTTAAAACGCGATACCCCTCGCTCGCAAGGTAAATCTCAATGGCCGACACAATGTCCGCGTCGTCGTCGCACACCAGGATGTTAAACTGTTCCATGCTTCCACTCCATCTTTTTCGTGATAGGCTTTCATTATACCTCCTTTTGCCCTTTCTGAGAATGAGTATATCCCTTAAATCTAAAGATGACGCCGGTAAAAATCTTAAGAATTCATGAAGAGGTATAAACAATCCGCGGTATAAGCCAATAAAAAACACAAGCTGAAGGGAGCTGCTTCCATTTCAGCTTGTGTTTATTGTTGTACTGTGGTATGGTTTTATATAAATCGGGTTTAGTTTCCGAGAAAGGTGTAATGTATGCTTGATTTTATCATTGACGGTTTTTTACAATTTTTTCCCGAATGGCTAAGTGAGAAGTGCTTTGGAAAATTCTATCGTGCAATCGATTTAAAATGGCCTAATCGTAAAGGCTTAAAGATTTTTCTCAGTGTTTTACTTATGGTCTTAATTTGTGTCATTACGCTTGCCTTAGCAATTGGGATTGTATTTGGGGTCTTCTATATTTTTGTGAAAGTTTTTAATCTTTCAGCCTGAGAAATAAGGAAGGCCGGAAAAATTTGTATTTTTCCGGCCTTCCTTATTCATTGTCGTATCTATCCAATCGATTCAGAAATCAAAAAAAGCACGTCCGACGCAATGGAGGGATCGGTCTGCTTGTACGCCCAGCTGAGCAGCGGACGAATCAGCTTCCACCGCTCCCGTTTGTCGGGCTCATGTACGATGGCCTCCTTGATTTGCGTCAGTACACCCATAAAATCCTCCCGGCGCTCGGGCGAAAGATCGGTGCGCGTCTGCACGGTGCGGATGGCGACGTCAATGCCGTCCGCACTTTTAATCTGTTCCCGGGAGGGAGGCGGAGGCGGTGCGGGGAGGGGGGACTGTTCGGCGATGTCCTGCCAGATGGGTGCTGCAAACTCAGGCGGCGCGTCTGTGTCCGAAACGCCGCCGTCCTCGAGAAAAATTTCAAGCCTTGTGGCAAGCTTCCCAAGGTTGGCGCGCAGCAGATCCCCGTTGAGGCGGGTGGAGCGCGTGGTGGGCTTTTTACGGAAGGGTGCCACGACCTCCACCTGCCGCTCCGCATTCTCCAAGCCGACGGTAAGACCGGGTATCACCGTGTCATAAGTCTGGAGGATTGAGTCGTACAGCTCTTTATGCACACTGAGGTGCTTGGATTTGATGGCCGACCGCAGCCGGACGATGTCATTTTCAATGATATCCCTCATGGATTCTGAAACGGGCAATGTAGGCACGCTCCTTGTCTTAATACAATTCTATATGTCATTATACGCCTCCTTGTAAAAAAATAAAAGGTATATCCGAAAGAAAAGTTTGAAAAGCTATTGACAATAAATGAAAAAAAGTATAAGATAATTGTAATAAATACAAACTTGTAAATAAAACAAAGAAAGGGGCACTGTCAAAATGAAAAGCTATGTCTGTGACGCGTGCGGTTATGTCTATGATCCCAAAGCGGGAGATCCTGACGGAGGAATTACGCCGGGTACGGCATTTGAGGATATCCCTGATGATTGGGTATGCCCCGTTTGCGGCGTCGGCAAGGATATGTTCTCCGAATATGCGGAATAAGAGTGAGTGCTCGGCCGGTCGGACGACCGTTTATTAAAAGAAAGAGAGGAAGTTGTCAAGGTTGAAACAAAACACAGCAGCCCCGCGCTAAAAAGGGGCAAAGCAAAGCAGACCGCCGAAAGCAGTCAAGATTTCAAATTTCAATAGGCTGTTATTCGATGGAAGTTATCGGATCTGAAATGATAAACCCTTTGGAAC
>JAVBNA010000014.1:0-66889 GCA_031551875.1 Oscillospiraceae bacterium
TGTTGCATTTTGGGCATCTGAATTGGTATACTTTCTGCATGAGAACTCCTCTTTCTTTTGGGAGGTACGCGTTTTGTAGCAGAAACATTGTACCACTAAGGATGAGGGGTTCTCAACTTTCATTTAACTTTACAATACGAAGCTCAAATAAAGGAGGAAGAAAATATGAAACGATATAGAATTTGGATGGCCGCGGCGGCGATGGCCGTGAGCCTTCTCGCCGGATGCGCCTCTTCCGGGCGCGCCCCGGTTTCTTCGGAGACTTTGTACAGCTCTCAACTGCAATCCGGCGCGTCCGGGGAAGTCTCTGTTGCCGGTGTCAGTTCGGAGACCGTCAGCACGGAAATGTCCTCCGCGGCGTCCTCGGTCAAAGCAACACAGAGCGGATCCTCATATAAAGCCATCCCAAAAGGGACGAAAAAACCGGTGTCCTCCCGGGACACAGAGAAGCCCAAGCCGTCCTCCTCGAAAAGCCCCTCCTCCACCCCCTCCGGGGCAGCCTCCTCGAAAAGCCCTGAGTCGGCGGAGCCGACGGGTATTACGGTCACCCTGTCGGTGGACTGTAAAACCGCCGTGGCGCAGGGCAACGAAACCGCCCTTGCCATCGCGGGGGACGGCGTCATGCTGTCGGGCAGAAAGATCACGCTGGACAAGGGCGCCAGCGCGTACGACGCCCTGAAAAAGAGCGGCCTCGTGGTGGGCGCGCGGTCGTCCGCCCTGGGGCAGTATGTCTATTCGATCAGCTCGCTCAGGGAGAAGGCGTGCGGCGCGAAAAGCGGCTGGCTGTACAGCGTCAACGGGACGTTTCCCAGTGATAGCTGCGGCAAATGTACACTGAAAGACGGCGACGTCGTCCGCTTCCAGTATACCTGTGACGACGGAAAGGACTTGTAGCCGATGCGGAGCAATGTTTTTTCTCAGGCGCATCCCGCCGTGCTGTTCCTCTATTTTGCCGGCGTGCTGGGGCTGACCATGTCGTCGCTGCACCCGGTGCTGGTCGCCATTTCCTTTGCGGCGGGCAGCGTCACCCTGCTGTCCCTGAAGGGCGCGGCGGCTTTGTTCAAAAGGCTTCCGGGCTACCTGATCATGCTGTTGGTGCTCACGGCCGCCAACGCGCTGCTGAGCGGCATGGGGCTAAGCGTGCTGTTTTATGCGGGCGGAACCCCGGTCACAAAGGAGGCGGCTTTATACGGGCTGTGCTCCGGGGGGATGCTGGTCAGCGTGATCGTCTGGTTTTCCTGCTATCAGGAAATGATGACGGGCGGCAAGTTTCTCATCCTGTTTGGCAGGATCGCGCCCACCCTGTCCATGATGGTGAGCATGATTTTCCGATACATCCCCGAAACGCTCCGCAAGGGGCGGGAGATTGACACGGCGCAGCGCGCCCTGATCGGAAATGAGACGCTCAGCCGGCGCCGGAAAACCGCGTCGGGGATCCGTCTTGCGTCCGTACTCATGAGCTGGAGCATGGAAAACTCCATTGAAACGGCGCAGTCCATGCGCGCGCGGGGGTATGCCGGGGGCAGACCGCGCAGCCGGTATACCCATGAGCGCTTTACGCGGTACGACGGGGCGCTGTGCGGGATTCTCCTGTGCCTGCTCGCTGCTTTGGGCGTCCTCTTGCAAAGCCCGGACAGCCGGTTCGCGTTTTATCCGGTTCTGACCCCGGCCGCCCTCTCGCCGTGGACGGTGCTTTTCTACAGCGTGTATCTGCTGTGCCCGCTTGTGCTGGAAGGGAGGGAGAGACTTCTATGTCTGCGGTTGAACTGATCAACTTTTCGTTTTCCTACCCCGGAACGCACACCCCGGTGCTGTCCGATGTGACGCTGCGGGTGATGCCCGGAGAGTTTGTCCTGCTCTGCGGGGAGACCGGGAGCGGGAAAACGACGCTGCTGCGCAGCATGAAGCCGGAGATTGCGCCGGTCGGCCGCGCAACGGGGGAGATCCGCCTCTTTTCACAGCCCGCGGACAAGCGCAAAACCGCCTCCGAGGTGGGCTTTGTTTCGCAGAATCCCGACAACCAGCTCGTGCTGGACACCGTGCGGAGCGAGCTCGCCTTCGGTCTGGAAAATCTGAACACGCCCCCCGCCGTAATTCGCAGGAAAATGGCAGAGATTGTCAGCTTTTTCGGCATGGAGGCTCTGCTTGAGCGCGGGACGCACACCCTGTCGGGCGGGCAGAAGCAGCTGCTCAACCTGGCGGCCGTAATGGTCATGCAGCCGGCGGTGCTTCTCCTCGACGAACCGGCGGCACAGCTCGATCCGGTCGCCGCCAAGTCCTTTTTCGCCATGCTCCAGCGCATCAGCGACGAGCTGGGCACAACAATCATCCTGTCCGAGCACCGTCTGGAGGAGCCTCTCTCACTGGCAAGCCGGGTGGTGTTTTTGGAGCGCGGCGGCGTGACCTGCTACCGTCCGCCGGAGTTTGCGGCGTGGCTGCACAACGCCGGGCATCCCTTTGCCGCCGCCTTGCCCGCGCCTGCCCGGGCCGCGCTCCGGATGGGGGCTTCGGAGCATTGCCCGCTGAACGTCAAAAGCGGGCGAGCCTGGCTTGCGTCCCAAAAGGCACAGTTCAAGGCCAAGCGCCCGCAGCAACCGGTGTCCGAAACCGAGCCGGTTCTGGAGGGGAAAGGCCTGTGGTATCGATATGGGACAAAGGAGAATTTTGTCGTCAGGGATACAAATTTGTCGGTTAATCGCGGGGAAATCCACGCCCTGCTGGGCGGAAACGGGAGCGGGAAAACCACGCTTTTGCATTTGCTGTGCGGGGTGTATCAGCCAAACCGGGGGAGGGTCAGGAGGAAAGACGGCCTGCGGTGCGGGCTGCTGTCCCAGAACCCCGACGCGCTGTTCACCCGGGACACGGTGTATGAGGAGCTGTGTGAGTGGCGGGGGCATGCGGGCTACAGCGAGCGGGAGGTCGACGAGATGCTGGCGTTTTTGCGGCTGTCTCCGCTGCGCGAACGGCATCCGTACGATCTGAGCGGCGGCGAAAAGCAGAGGGCGGCGCTGGCCAAGCTGCTGCTGCTGTCGCCCGACATCCTGCTGCTCGACGAGCCCACCAAGGGGATCGACGCAGCGGGACGGAGGGAGCTGTGCGGGATCCTGTCCAGTCTCAAGGCGGAGGGAAAGACGATTTTCCTCGTGACGCACAACGCCGAGTTTGCCGCCGAGGCCGCCGACCGCTGCTCCATGCTTTTTGACGGCGGCATTGTCTGCACCGAGGAGGCGCGCGCCTTTTTCACGGCCAACCTGTTTTATACGACCGAAACCAACCGCATGACAAGGGGGCTTGTCGAGGGCTGCGTGCTCGAGGAGGATTTGGATTATGCGTAGGCTGCTTCAAGCGTCCGAGGTGCTCGCGCTGGGGATGCTCCCGGTCATTCTGGCCGTGTGCGCCCTGTGCGGGGCAGAGCAGACGGCGCTACTTACGATGCTGGCCGCCTGCGTGTCGGTTGTCCCCTTTTTCCTGCGCTTTGAAAGGCAGAAGCCCCGTCCCCGCGACATCATGCCCCTCGTCGTGCTGGCGGCCATCGCCGCCGCGGGGCGCATCCTCTTCGCGCCCTTTCCGAATTTTAAGCCGGTCACCGCCATCGTGATCATCGGCGGCGTGTGCTTCGGCCCGCAGGCGGGGTTTCTGACTGGCGCGCTGGCGGCGCTCTCCTCCAACATGTATTTCGGGCAGGGGCCGTGGACACCCTGGCAGATGTACGCCTGGGGGCTGATCGGCTTTCTCGCCGGGCTGCTGGGCCGGCGGGAGGTCACGGGGAAGCCGCTTGTCATTTATATTTTCGGCTTCCTGTCCGCCTTTCTGTACAGCGCGGTGATGGATTCCTGGACGGTCATCGGCTTTGTCGCGCCGGTCACCTGGGAGGCGATTGTGACCGGCTACGCCGCCGGGCTTCCCTTTACGCTTTCTCACGGCATCGCGACGGTCGTGTTCCTGCTGCCGACCTATACGGTGTGGCGACGCAAAATACGGCGGGTTCAGATGAAATACGGGATATAATAAGCAGGAAGCCCGGAGCAAATGCTCCGGGCTTCCTGCTGCGGCTTATTTTTCGGGTGTCAGCGTCATCACAAAGTCATCCATTGCAAAACCCTGTCCGATGTCGAGGTAGACCTTGTCGGTGATCACGAAGCCCATCCTTTTGTAGGCCTCAATGGAGCCGTTGTTTTCCTTATAGACGGTCAGGTAGACCGATTGCAGGGCGGGAAAGTCGCCCATGGCCCGTTCGAGCAGCGCTTTGGAAAACCCCTTTTTGCGGTGGCGGGCGGCGACGTAGAGCTTGCTCAAAAAAAGGGCGCTTTTGTCGTCCTGCCACTGCACCCCGCAGTAGCCCGCGTCCTCGCCGTCACAGCGGACGATATAGTAGGCATATCCGCCGGTTTCCATCTGCTCGGTGATGCCCTCCGTGCTCTGGATGGTGCCAAGCATATAGTTGACCTGCCCGGCGCCGATCAGAGGCGTGTAGTGCTCGGTCCAGATCTCCTTTGCCAGCGCGGCAATCCGCCCGGCGTCTTTGGGCAACGCTTTTTCGATGGTCATAAAGAGGATCCCTCCGCTTCGAAAAAATGCGGGGCGAAAGCCCCGCACTTTTTACTGTATTTTATTGGCTCGACGTGCTCCCGTCCGCAGCAGCTCCGGTATATTTCACCTTGTCCGTCCGGGTGTTCTTGACCAGGCAGATCATGGATTTTCCCGCATTGACCGCCATGGGCTGCCCGTTTTCATCGGTAAACGTAAAGGAGTCGGTATAATTTTTGCCCTTTTGCCACTTGATGGGCTGAATCGCGCCGTTTGACGCATAGAAGCCCGTGCCGCCGCCGTCGAAGGAGAAGGTCAGATGCTGCTTGTCCTCCATACCGCTGGGCAGGAAGAGCACAAACACGTTGGTGAAAACCAATGGCTTGCCGGATGCCTCATCGATATGCTCCTTGGAAAACTCCGACTTTGCGTAGGTTTTGGCGGTTTTATCATAGGAGAACACCGACGTCGCATAGCTTGAGAAGGGCACCGTCAGCGTGTCGCAGGGCGCACCCACCGCCTGGGGCATGTCGGGGTCACGGAAGGTCAGAAAGGTCTTGTTCCTGCGCTCATCGGTCACGGTGTCACGCATTTTTTTGCTAGAAATGAACTTCTGAAGGAGCTCCTTCGAGGTGTAGCTCGAATGCTCAAGCCCCTTCTGCGCTCTTTTTTCAGCGTCGCGGTAAACGGCCGAACCGTGGACAACCCCGTTGATATAGTCCATGACCTTTTGATTGGACAGAAGATTCTTGGTTGTGCTGCTCCAGCCGTGCCCGACGTAGATCGCGTCGTGCCCGCCCGCCAGATTGAGAAAATAGGGGCGGCAGCTGCGCACCGAGCCAAGCTTTTCGGGCAGACGGTCGTCGCTTGCAAACACCGCCATCATGCGCGTGATGCCGCCCTCGACCTCGATTTCATACATGACGTCGGCGCTTCCAATCCCGCACTGAGGCCAGGCCTTTTTGATGTTGTTGATCATGACGGCGATCGGGCGTTTTCCGACGCTCGTGTCGAGAATGTCATGCTCGCCGGTCAGGGGGTTGAGGGGCTGATCCTTGGTGATGGGAATGCTGACAACAGAGGAAACGACGAAGGAGGACGCCTCGTCCTTCTCCTCCTCCTGCTTTTTACAGCCGCCCAGTGTTCCGAGCAGCAGCGTGAGAATCAGAGAAATACAGAGCATGCGTTTGCACATTGTATTCATCGGTTTCACCTCTCCATCAGGCATATGCCTGTCCGTGACGTGTGTGTTCTTGTGGGGGGCACTTGACTATTTGAGTCGTCTGGTCTGGGTTTTCCGGCCCATGATTTTGGTGTCTTTCATCGATTCGAGCACCAGTCCGATGTGCTCGCTGGGCACACTGACGATGGTGTGATCGTCGCCGATTTCGATACGTCCGAAGGCCTTGCCCGGAAGCCCGGTTTCACCGGCGACCGCGCCCAGGATGTGGTTGGCGCTCACCCGCGCCTCCCGTCCGATGTTGATGCGCACCTTGGACATGCCCGCGTCCTCGGGACGTCCCCCTGTCACCCGGCGGGGGGCAACAGGACGCCGGTCGTTCCGGCGGGCCGGGGGATTGTCGCGCGCCGTGCGCAGCTTCCCCGATTCGGCGCGGAAAAGGGCGTCATCCTTTTTGTCGGCAATCAGGCCTCCGCCGTCTTTGGTGACCAGCATATGAATCAGCGCGGCGGAAATATCGGTGGTGGCATAGTCCTCCATCAGCCCGTCGAGAATGGGGTTATACTGCTCCAGTCCCCCTGCCTCGATCACACCCTTGACCTCGTCCATAAAGGTGCGGGTACGGGTTTCCATGACCTCGCTGCTGGAGGGCACCGCCCGGTGCTGGATTTTGGAGCGGGTAAAGCGCTCAATGCTCTGCAGCTCAAAAATCTGCCGCCGCCCGCACACAAAGGTGAAGGAACGGCCCTCCTTGCCCGCACGCCCTGTACGGCCGATGCGGTGGACGTAGTATTCCACGTCCTGGGGGATGTCATAGTTAAATACAGCCTCGATGTTGTCCACGTCGATGCCGCGCGCCGCGACGTCGGTGGCCACCAGCACGTCGCACCGTCCCGTCTTAAAGGAATTCATCACGCGGGTGCGCTCGTTTTGCTTCATGTCGCCGTGCAGCCCCTCGGCGGAATAGCCGCGGGTTTGCAGCTCCTCCACCAGCTCGTCCACCTGCTTCTTGGTGTTGCAGAACACCATCGAAAGGCCGGGGTTGTACACGTCAAGCAGACGGCTGAGCACCTCTGGCTTTTTGCCGTAGGGCACCTCATAATAGAGCTGCTCAATGCTGGGCACGGTCAGCTGTTCGGGCGTGACGCGCACAAGCTCGGGGTTTTTCTGATATTTCTTTGTAATTTGCATAATTTCCCGGGACATGGTCGCCGAGAAGAGAATGGTCTGGCGCTCTTCGGGAACGTCCTGTAATATGGTCTCGATGTCCTCGCGGAAGCCCATGCTGAGCATTTCGTCCGCCTCGTCGAGGATGATCATGCGCAGGCGATCGAGCTTGAGTGTACCGCGGCGCATGTGATCCATCACACGGCCGGGCGTGCCCACCACGATCTGCGCGCCCTGTCTGAGGGCGGCAAACTGCCGGTCAATCTGCTGTCCGCCGTAGATGGGGACGGCGCGCACATAGGGCTTGTGTTTGGTGAACTTCTTGATCTCGTCGCATGCCTGCACCGCAAGCTCGCGCGTCGGGCACAGGATCAGCGTCTGTATGCTGCGACCGAGCTTTGGATCCACCTTCTCGATCGCGGGGAGGCTGAAAGCGGCGGTTTTGCCCGTGCCGGTCTGGGAATGGCCGATGACGTCGCTGCCCGCCATGATGAGCGGAATGGCGCGCGCCTGGATGGAAGTGGCCTCTTCAAAGCCCATGTCCTCCACGGCCTTCAGAACCTCCTCCGAGAGGTTCATTTGGGAAAACTGGATGTTTTGCATGAATGGTTCTGCCTTCTTTTCTAAAATTTCACAGCGACCAGAACACGCACATCCGGGGAAAGACGGGTGAATCCCTTTATAAAAGGGCGTAAAAATGTTCCGACCACTATAAGATATATATTTTATCCCATTTTTGCGCGTCTGTCGACCGTTTTGCCGCAGAAACAGCAATGTACACAAAAAGAGGTTTTGATCATGCAGGGGGTTTGACGTCCACGCCCCTTAGGTGCGCAGTGTCTCGTAAAAGGAGGGGTCGCGCACAGGGCCGACGACCGAGACGGTGAGCTCGGACAGCGCCGCCGCCACGCATCGGCCCATCGCCTCGACGTCGCGCTTCGATACCCTGTCAATTTCCCCCAGCAGCTCGTCGTCGGTCTTGACTTTGCCGCGCAGCAGCGCCTTGGTGCCCATATTGGCGACGCGGGAGGACACGCTTTCGAGACTCATGATCAGGGAGGTCTTAAAGTGCTCGCGGGTACGTTCGAACTCCTTGTCCGAGACGCCCTGCCCCATGGCGCGGAAAATGTCCATCGCCTCGCTCACCGCGCGCTCAGCCACGTCGGGGCTGACGGCTAGGTACATGCCCACCACGCCGCCGCCAGTGTAGCACACCGCGTCGGAATAGACCGCGTAGGCGAGCCCCAGCTCCTCGCGAATTTTCTGAAACAGCCGGGATGAGGAAGAGCCGCCCATGATGGAGTTGAGCATGCCCAGCGCGTACCGGTTTTCGCTTTCGCTGTGCAGGCCGGGGACGCATAGGCAGATGTGCGTCTGCTCAAGATCGCGGGGGGTCAGCACGCAGGCGGGGGAGTAGTCCACCTGAAGCTGCGGACGGAAGGGCGCACCGTCGCCCGGCAGATCGCCGAAATAGCGCTCACACAGCGCAAGGAAGGAGGCTCTGTCAAAGCGCCCGCCGATCGAAATCACCATACGCGAGGCGGTGTAGGCGTCCTTCATAAACGTGCGCAGCTCGCTGCTGTGCAGGGCGTTCACCGTATCGCGGGTGCCCAGAATCTCCTTGCCGTAGGCGCAGTTTTTCCAGCACTGGGCGTACATCTGCTCGGTGACCAGATCCTCCGGCTCGTCCTCGCTCATGCTGATCTCTTCGAGGATCACGCCGCGCTCGGCGTCTACGTCCTCCTCCCGCATGGCGGGATCGGACAGCATGTCGCATAGTATTTCAAAGCCCTTGTCCACATGCTCGGAGAGGGTGCGGACGTAAAAACTGGTGCATTCCTTGGCGGTGTAGGCATAAATCTGCCCGCCCAGCATGTCCATCTCCTCGGCGATGTCGCGGGCGGAGCGGCGGCCTGTGCCCTTGAAGAGGATGTGCTCGATGAAGTGGGAGACGCCGCTGCGGGTGTCGTCCTCATAGCACGACCCCGCGCCCACCCATACGCCGAAGCAGGCGGTGCGCACGCGGTCGTCGGGCGCGAGCATGACGCGCAGTCCGTTTCGAAGGGTAACTTGTTCCATCCAAAGGCATCCTTTCAGCTCTGTAAAAACGCCCGCTTTCGCGGGCGTTTACGTTTCTAAATTTTGGGGTTAGCGGCGGGGGCCGCGGAATCCGCCGTCTCTCCGGTCGTCCCGTCTTGGGGCGGGGCGGCGGGGTGCGTCGGAAATCGTATTTTCGGGGACAAGCCCCTCCACCTCGATCAGCGCGTCGCGGCGGGAGAGGTTGAGGCGGCCCTTGTCGTCGATCTCAAGCACCTTGACAATGACCTCATCGCCCACGTTGACGGCGTCGGTCACCTTCTCGGTGCGCTTGACGTCGAGACGGGAGATATGCACAAGCCCCTCTTTGCCCGGCGCGATTTCCACAAACGCGCCGAAGTCCATGAGACGTGTCACACGGCCGCGGAAAATCGCGCCCGGCTCAGGATCGTTGACGATGGTTTCGACGATGGTCAGCGCGCGGCGGCAGTTGTCGATGTCAATGCCGGCGATGTAGACATGTCCGTCGTCGTCAATGTCCACCTTGACCTCACACTCAGCGCAGATCTTCTGAATGACCTTGCCGCCCGAGCCGATGACCTCGCGGATCTTCTCGACCGGCACGGTGGTGGTCAGCATCTTGGGCGCATACTTGGACAGCTCCTCGCGCGGCGCGGCGATGGCCTTGAGCATGATCTCATCGAGGATGTAGCTGCGCGCTTTATGGGTTTTCTCGAGGGCCTCTTTGACCATTTCGGGGGTCAGGCCGTCGATCTTGAGATCCATCTGGATGGCGGTGATACCGTCATGGGTGCCGGCGACCTTAAAGTCCATGTCGCCGAAGAAATCCTCGAGCCCCTGAATGTCCACCATGGTCATCCAGCGCTCACCCTCGGTGATCAGGCCGCAGGAGATGCCCGCGACGGGAGCCTTGAGAGGGACGCCGGCGTCCATGAGGGCCAGCGTCGAGCCGCAGATCGCACCCTGGGAGGTGGAGCCGTTGGAGGACACCACTTCGGACACCAGGCGGAGCGCGTAGGGGAAATCCTCCTCCTTCGGGATGACCGGCACGAGTGCGCGTTCAGCCAGTGCGCCGTGACCGATTTCACGGCGGCCGGGGCCGCGGCTCGGACGGGTTTCGCCCACCGAGTAGGAGGGGAAGTTGTAGTGATGCATATAGCGCTTGAATTCGTCCTCGTCAATGCCGTCAAGCAGCTGACGGTCGCTGATCGGGCCAAGAGTGACCGAGGTGAGCACCTGGGTCTGTCCTCGGGTGAAGAGGCCGGAGCCGTGGGTGCGGGGCAGCAACGAGACCTCGGACGCCAGCGGGCGCATCTGATCCATGCCGCGTCCGTCCACGCGCTTCTGCTCGTCGAGCAGCCAGCGGCGCACGATATATTTCTGGGTCTTGTAGAGGCACTCGTCAATTTTGCCCTGTGCATCGGGGTACTGCTCGGCAAAATGCGCCTGAACGTCCTCGTAGATCGGCTTGAGACGCGCGTCGCGCACCGACTTGTCGTCGGTGTCAAGCGCGGTCTTGATCGCGTCCTGCGCATAGGCCTTGACCGCCTCAAACATATCCGCGTCGGGCTCGTTGGAGGGATAATCAAACTTCTCCTTGCCGATCTGCGCCTGAATATCCTTAATGAACTGAATGACCTTCTGATTGGCTTCGTGGCCGGCCATGATGCCATTGTACATCTCTTCGTCGGATACCATATCCGCGCCCGCCTCGATCATGGCGATGAGCGAATCGGTGGAGGCCACCGTAACCGCCATTTTGGAGACCTTGCGCTGCTCGGCGTCGGGATTGATGATAAACTGGCCGTCAATGAGGCCTACGGAAACGCCCGAAAGGGGGCCCTTCCACGGAATGTCGGAAATGGTGAGCGCCGCCGAGGTGCCGATCATGGCGGCGATTTCGGGTGAGCAGTCGGGATCAACCGACATGACCGTACACACCACCGACACGTCGTTGCGCATATCCTTGGGGAAGAGGGGGCGGATGGGGCGGTCAATGACGCGCGAGACCAGCACTGCTTTTTCCGACGGGCGTCCCTCACGCTTTAAGAAGGAGCCGGGGATTTTGCCGACCGAGTAGAGCTTTTCCTCAAAGTCGACCGACAGCGGAAAGAAGTCAATGCCGTCGCGCGGCTTCGAGGACGCGGTGACGGCGACGTTGACCACCGTCTCGCCATAGCGCACAAAGACGGCGCCGTTGGCCAGCTGGGCGATTTTGCCCGTCTCCAGGATCAGCGGGCGTCCCGCCAGCTCGGTTTCAAATACGCGGTAGTTTTCAAACATGTTTTTACCTCCGTTTTCTGTTTCCAGCCAGGCAGAGCCTGTCCGGCGGTTATAATCAGGGAGGCAAAGGATATAGCAATAAAACCAACGTTTCCGAGGATAGAGGCTCCGGAAACCCTCGTTTCATTGCTACCGCCCCCTGCCCTCCTGTGACTGACAAATTTGGCGGTAGAAAAAGCCCAAAGGCAGGAAACAAAATGTCCCCTGCCCCAAGTTTTTTCTCTTATTTACGCAGACCCAGCCGCGCGATGATCGAACGGTATCTCTCGATGTCGGTTTTGGTCAGGTAGTTGAGAAGGCCGCGCCGCTGACCGACCATTTTGAGAAGCCCGCGCCGGGAGTGATGATCCTTTTTGTGGATCTTGAGATGCCCGGTCAGATCGTTGATTCTGCGTGTGAGAATGGCGATCTGCACCTCGGGCGAACCGGTGTCTCCCTCATGGAGCGCGTATTCGCTGATGACCAAGTCTTTGTCCTCTTTGAGAAGCATGTGTGGTTTCACCTCATTCATAAGATTACCCGCAAACCGAAGTACAGGGCAGGCGAAGCACCTATATAAACTAGGTTTACTCCCTGAACCTGGGAAAGGGGCGGTTGCCTACTCGGCGTTAGCATTATAGCATATGTTGAATTTTCTGTCAAATTCAGTTTTGGAAAAAATTTCACCGTCCGGGGTCTATTCGCCCGTGTCCGTAAACAGATCCGCCACATAATGCTTGCCGAAGCTCGCGTCATACTGTAAAAGCCCAAGGTCGTCAATCTTCTGTGTCAGCTCTTCGGTCTCTTTGACAGGCTGTCCCTTTGCGTCAAGCGTGTACTGAAAGGTAAACCCGCGGGTGCTGTCCATCAGACGCTCGAGCGTGGCCTGATAGCCGGTCAGCGGGAGCCCCGCCGTTTTAAGCAGAACCGTCCCCAGCATAAAGTCGCTGGTGTTCTGGATCTCGGGGATCTCCTTTCCGGTGTTTGACCACAGGATGACCGGGGTGCGCTGCATATTAAACTTGTCCTCGATGGAGGCCTTTCCGCCCCCAAACAGGCCGTCCTGGTTGGCGACGGGCGGAGCGTGGTCACCGAACATCAGGATGTAGGTCGGACGCTTGGCATCCTTGTAATGCTCGCACAGCGCGGCAAACAACGCGTCCGAGTCGTAGGCGCCCTCGGCATAGTCATGCGCGCGTTTAGAAAGATTTTCATTTTTCTCGAGGCCGGATATCTCGGTGAAGAAGGAGTTGTATTGCCCGCCCTTGTGGGGGCCGTGGTTTTGCATGGTCACCACGAAGGTGAAAATCGGCTTGTCCGAAGCCTTGGGCACACGCGCCATAATCTCCTTTCCCGCAGACTCGTCACTGATAAAGGGACCCCTCGCTTGGGTGTTGTGCATGGTGTCCTTGAAGTACATGTTTTCAAAGCCCATGAGCGGGTAGTTTCGGTTGCGGTGCCAGTACCAGTCAAAATAGGGGTGGATGGCCTGGGTTTCATAGCCCAGCGACCGGAAATACCAGGCGAGCGACCAGGTCTTTTCCGTGATGCTGTTCTGATAGATGATGTTGGTCGCCTGATGGTAGCGCATGCTCATGCCGGTCAAAAATTCATATTCCACGTTGGCGGTGCCTCCCCCGAATTGGGGAGAGAGGGTATATCCGAAGCCGGCGTCCTTACCCTCACCGATGGAGCGCAGATTTAAAAGAGGATCGGGCGTAAAGCGCGTCGCGGTCATAAAGTCGGTGTCCCAGAAGCACTCGTTCATGACGACAATTATGTTCGGCTTTTCTTCGTCGCTCAGGTCGGTGCCCACAGGCCGGGGTGCATAGCCCAGCCGTTCGGCGGCTTCCTCCACCGACTTTTTCGAATAGTTGTCGGGGGGCAGCATCATACTGAGCTGCGTGTTGTGGATAAAGCCGGCGATCACGCCGTTGTTTTCATACTCCAGCCTGGGATTCCACACAGAATTGATGTAGTTGGAGGCAAGCAGTGAACCGTCGCCGATAAAAACAAGGAAAGAGAGCGGGATAAACGCGGCAATCGTGACCGCCGCAACGAGGATGCGTATCCGGATTCTTGGTTTGAATTTTTTAAAAAAGGAGGGCAGCCACAGCATAAACAGTAAGGCGAGCACCGATACATAGTAGATCGGACGCATCTTAATGCCATAGTCACCCGCGACGTTAAACGCTTCCTTAATGAGAAAAAAGTCGGAAAAGACAAGAGGTTCGCCCCGGAACTGGAGCTTGAGCCCGCCGATCAGCGTCATGATGCTGATCACCGGGTAGATCACGGCGGCGGGCAGCCACGGCTTGAGGCTGATCAGATAAAAAAATTCAGAGAACAGAAGAATGACCAGGAACGTGACAAAGAGTACGCCGGGGTTGACTTCGGCGACCTTCTTGAGGGTGTCCGCCCCCTGCGGCTGGAACAGCTGTGCGGTGAGCACTGTGCCCGCCGACAGCAGGATCAGATAGAGCTGGGAGAGAAGCAGGGTGACCGGTGTGCGCTGTTTTTGCCGGCACTTCGCTTTGCGCGCCCGCCATTTTTGATTGAGGGCTTTCAGCTTGTTTTTGTTCCCGCCGTCGGGTTGTGCAGACTCCCCCGTCTCGGACACTTCGGTCAGCGGTTGTTCCACGGCACCAATAAGTGTTGATTTACTCATGTTTAACCTCCTGTACGTTACGGTGTGTCGGTCTGCTTTCCGAACAGATCAACGGCGTAGTGCTTGCCGTAGGTCGCGTCATACTGCAAAAGCTGCAAATCGTTTATTTTTTGCACAAATGACTTATTCTCCTTCATGGGGTTTCCCTTTGTGTCGAGCGTATAGAAGGGATTGAAGCCGCAGGTGGTGCTGGTTTTGAGCTCCCTGAGCACCTCCTGATAGCCGGTCAGCGGGAGTCCCGCCGCCGAAAGCAGCTCAGGCGCCAGCATAAAGGTGCTGATCGTGGAGAACTTTTCGGGCAGTTTTCCGGTGTTCGTCCAGAGCATCAGGGGACACTTGCGGATGGCCAGCCGGTCGGCCTTCGTGCGCGTGTCGTCGATATACAGCGTGTTGCGGTTGGAAATGGTGGGGGCGTGGTCGCCGAACATCATGATGCAGGTGGGACGTTCGCTGTCCTCATAATGTTCGATCAGAGTCTGGAGCATTTTCTGCGCGTCATAGACGCCCTGCGTAAAGTCCATAACGGGGCCGAGGTCGTCCTCGCCCAGGCCGGAAACGGTGATGTCGTAGTTTTTATACCGGCCGCCGACGTGCGGCCCGTGATTTTCCATGGAGATGGCGAAGGTGAAAATCGGCCGGTCGGAATCCTTGGGCACACGGTCGATGATCTCCTGTGCAAGCTCGGTGTCTCCGATGAATTTTCCACTGTGTCGTTTGTGAGTCAGATCGGTGTCAAAGTAGCTCGCGTCAAAGCCCATCAGAGGGTAGTCCTCATTGCGCCGCCAGAACCAGTCCAAATAGGGATGGACGGCCTGTGTCTGGTAGCCCAGCTCTTTAAAATACCAGGCAAGCGACCAGGTTTTGGAGCGAATGTTGTTGAGGTAAATATTGGCGGTCATGGGATAAAAACGCATGGTCATACCGGTTAAAAACTCATACTCCACGTTGGAGGTGCCGCCGCCAAACTGCGGCGAAAGGATGCTTCCCGCCTGTACATCGGGTCGCGCAGCCAGGCTGTCCCAAACCGCAAGCGGATCCTCAGAAAACGCCGCGTCGGTGATTTGCCGGATATCCCAGAAGGATTCGTCCATAATCACAATAATATTAGGCTTTTCATCGTCGGTCAGCGTTGTGGTCAGCGGTTTTTCCTCATAGCCCAGCCGTGCCGCCGCGTCCTTGACCGCCTGCTCGCCGTATCCGTCGGGAGGGGGCATGATGGTTGATTTGATCGTGAAAATAAAGCCGAGCACAAAGCCGTTGTTTTTGTATTCCGTGCGCAGGTTCCAGCGGTGCCTGTGATAGCGCCCGTTGAGAAAAGAGTCGGTTGAGCCGGCCAGAAAGTGAAAGCCGGTGATCGACAGCGCGAGCGCGAGGACAGCCGAAATGGTGCGTATTTTCCAGCCGACCGGAAGCTTTTTCAGCCATGCGGCCAGGTAAAGAAAGGTCAGAAAACATAAAATTGCAAGCACATAGATGGGACGGAATTTCATGCCGTAATCACCGGTTACGCCGAGGGTTTCCCGGATCATGGTAAAGTCGGCAAACACCAGGGGTTCGTCCCTGAATTCCAGCTTGAGGCCGCAAATGAGGGCGAGAATGTTGACCGGCAGATAGATAAGCCACAGAGTAAGCCAGGGCTTAAAGGAGAGAAAGTAGACGAGCTCCGCCGCGATCCACACCAGCAGCACCGACAACGCAAACAGGACGGTGTCCCGGTCGATGAAGTCGAAGAAGTCCTTCACGCCGCCCGGCTGAAGAAGCTCGGCGGTTACGATGGTGGCAAGGGACATGAGAGCGAGATAAATCTGCGTGAGCAACAGCGTCACCCGGTTTTTTTGCCGTCCTCTGGCCGTTTCCCGGAAGCCGCGCAGACGGTGAAACAAAGTTTTCTTCCGCACTGTTTCTTTTGATTCCTCGGCCGCCGTGTCAGCGGCCAGCTTAATTTCTTCCATCCTAATACATGACCTTTCTGTTGAGATTAGTGCGCGCAAAAAATTCCTGATAAAGGAATAATATGGTGTTTTTAGGCGAAACCGCACTGCGCATTAAAAAGTAGTATACCACAAAATGTTAAAAAAAAGAAAGAGTTTTTAAAAAAATCCCGCCCGACCAATCGGTCGAGCGGGGGAGCGAAAAACAATCAGTACGCGGCTTTGCGTGTGATGTTTTCACTGCGGAAGTCGAGCATGAGGCTGAGAAGTAAAACACCCACGACACTCAAGATCGCTTCGGGAATCATGTAAGAGGCGTTGTAGCCGAGTGAATAGAGCCAGACCGGCTGTATATTCGCATACTCGCCCCATAGAAGCACCCCCGACAGAAAGTGGCAAAGAAGCCGTCCCGCACAGGCGGCCAGCGCGCCCAGAGGCAGGCCGAGCTTCTGGCTTTTGACCGGCCGGAACAGCCCGGCCAGCGCACACATGCCGAACGCGAGCAGATAATCGAGGACGATGGCACCGATGAAGGTGGCCACCGACACACCGCGCAGCGCCTGGAGGCCGGTCACAAGCTGCAAAATTCCATAGGTGACTCCCGACAGAAGCCCCCATTTGAAGCCGTAGCGATAACAGATAAGGATGACGGGTAGCATACTGAAGAGGGTAACTGAACCACCGAAGGGTAAGTC
Source organism: Oscillospiraceae bacterium (assembly GCA_031551875.1). Classification (GTDB taxonomy): domain Bacteria; phylum Bacillota; class Clostridia; order Oscillospirales; family Acutalibacteraceae; genus JAVBNA01. The sequence goes on from JAVBNA010000014.1 coordinate 16,489, forward strand.
CGTAAACTTGATTAGGCTGAGCACGGTGGCCAGCCCGAGCATGATTGCGGTTTCCGCGAGCCGCAGGGTGTTTTTGTTTTCCATATACATTCCTCCAAAGAATAATCAAACAAAAAACACCCTTTGGGAAACCCAAAGAGGTGTCATATCTTGGATTCCCTCCGCCAGCATTATCTGGATCAGGTCAATGGGTCAGGGCGAAAACGCCCAATCTCAGCCGGCTCGGTTACCAGCCCCCCAGGTGCTTTTCATTTGTTAAGGATATCATATCATGGGTGTCGTTTTTTGTCAAGAAAAGGCGCCCCATAAAAAGGGCGCCCTAAAAATATAAAATCAGGATTTGGGCTTGGTCTCCGGTTCAGTGGATGCATTTTTCACCAGCAGGATTTTGGAAATGCGCCGGTCCTCCACCCGCTCGACCGACAGGGAGACGCTGCCGAACTCAACCTTGGGATGCTCGCCCGGCTTGGGGATGCGCCCCAGACGGTCGACCATAAAGCCCGCGATGGTGTCATAATCCCCCTCGGGGAAGTCCACGCCCGCCAGATCGGCCACCTCGTCGATGCCGGTGGTGCCCTCAAGCGTGAAAGCGTTTTCGGACAGCTGGGAGATTTCCTCCTCCTCGTGGTCGTATTCGTCCTGGATGTTGCCGACAATCGACTCGACGAGATCCTCCATGGTCACAAGACCCTCCGTGCCGCCGTACTCGTCCACAATGACAGCAATCTGGGTTTTGTTGTCGGTCATCTCGGCAAACAGCTCGCTGCACTTTTTGCCCTCGGGCACGAACAGCGCCGGACGCATAATCGATTCCAGCGTGACGTCGGGGGTGACCGCGTTGCCCACATATTTCAGCAGATCCTTGACATAGAGGATGCCGAGCACCGTGTCCAGATCCTCCTCGTAGACCGGAATGCGCGAATAGCCCGAGGAGATGGCCAGTTCAACCGCTTCCTGAAGCGTCGAGGTGTTCTCGAGCGCTGTGACATCGGTGCGGTGGGTCATGACCTCATTGGCCAGGGTATCGTCAAATTCGAAAATGCCCGCAATCATATCCTTGGCGCTGCCCTCTATGACGCCCTTTTCCTCGCCGGCGTCCACCAGCATGAGAATTTCCTCCTCGGTGACGGTTTGCTCGTGAGCATTGGGGTCAATTCCGAACAGGCGCACGATCAGATTCGTGGAGGCGGACAGGAGCTTGATGAAGGGGCGGGTGACCTTGGCGATGAATTCCAAAACGCCGATGACGGCAAAGGAGAGCTTCTCCGCCTTTTGCAGGGCAATTTTTTTGGGCACCAGCTCGCCCAGCACCAGATTGAAGTACGCGAGCACAATGGTGATCAGGATGGTGGAAACCGTGGTCAGGACGCCGTAAGGAACGCCCGGGAACAGCGAAAACAGCGCGTCTGCGAACGAGCCGGAAAAGCTCTGCGCCGCCGTGGCGGAGGTCAGGAAGCCTGCCAGCGTCACGCCCACCTGAATGGTGGCGAGGAAATTGCTCGAATTTTTGGTCATTCTGAGAATCTTGGCCGCGCGCTTGTGACCGTCCTCGGCGAGCCGCTTGATCTTGTTGTCGTTGAGCGAGATGATCGCGATTTCCGACGCGGCGAAAAAGGCGTTGACAAAAATCAGCAGGATCAGGATCAGGATCTGCACGAACCAGTTGCCCGCCGGTGCGGGCTGGGGTGTCACAGTAAAGAGTGGCAGTAGAAAACCGCCGTCAGGATCGGGTGCCATAGGCAGAGAAAACCCCTTTCAAATGTATAAATTTAACACCATGATACGAAAAAAACAACCAAATGTCAAATGGGAATGCAAATTTTCTGAAAAAAACGGTCAGCCGGGCAGGTAATACTTTTCGCGCAGCGCGTGCTTTTGCGCCTCGTCCAGCAGCACTTCGGCGTTGTCCCAGAGCCACTCGCATTTCTGGTCGTTGCACAGCACGGCGAAGTCGCCGGTGACCGGGCAGATATCCGGCCAGTCCGCCTTGGCGAGCGCAAAACAGACGCGCAGCGCGAGGGAGGTTGCGCGTTCGGGCAGAAGCCCGTCGCTTTCGGCCTCGCCCAACCACGCGGCATAGTCGTCCAGAAAGGCCGTGTTTTCCTCAAGCGCCTCAATGGGGTCGTACAGCTCGAGGTTTTCGCCGCTCCACAGCAGCGCATACAGATCCTCCGGGTCGCACTCCTCGGAAAGCTGCGCCCGCTCCCGCGCCGTACCCAGCGCGATCCAGGGCGGAAATGCGCCGTTTTCGGTGGAATAGCAGACGATCAGCCCGTACACCGGCTCTTGAAGGGCATAGCCCTTGACCTGTTTGATGATCTCTTCGGCCATGCGGGTCACAAGCGTATCGGCTCGGTTCATGCGGCGTCCCTCCTTTCGGCGGCTTTAGCCATTGACAATTTTGACGCCGGTGTAGTAGTGCTTGAGGATTTCCTCATAGCCGCACCCTTTTTTGGCCATCCCGTCGGCGCCCTTCTGCGGCATGCCGACGCCGTGGCCCCAGCCGTAGGTCGTGATGACAAAGCTGTCGGAGGACTCCTTGTATTCCACGGTGAAGGCATGCGAACGCATGCCGCCCACGGCGCTTTTGAACATGGGCCCGGTGATTTTTTTGCCCGTGCGCGCGGAGGTGGTCTGCCCGCCGATTTTCATGCCGGACACATAGCCTGCGCTCGAGCTGGCCGCCGAATCATGCTGGGTGACCGAAATCCACTTGGACGGGTCGCCCGACAGCGTGATCCCGAAGCCGCTCTTCATTTTTTCCTTCATGGACTCAGCTGATACGGTTTTCGTCACCTTATAGCCCGAAACGCCCTTTTCCCAGCTGGAATCAACCGGGACGAGATGGGACTGGTTGTCGCCCCAGACGCTTTTATTGCTGACGGTTTTGCCCGCCGAAATCGCGAAATAGGGGGTGTAGGGTGTTTTGCCGTTCACGGTCATCTTCTTGCCCAGAACCGCCTTGACCGCGTTTTTAATCTTTGTGCCGGGGGTGCGCATGGGAACCGAGGGGACGACGCCCTTGTTGGTCTCCCACAAAATGTAGGTGTAAGCGGCCACGGCCTGCGCCTTGAGCGCATCGGTCTCATAGCCCGAGTCCATTTCGGCGGCCACAACGCGGGCGACGATGTCCTCCGCCGACCCGGTGATGACGCTGCCTTTGTTTTTGACTTTGAGGGTTTTACCGCTGCCTGTGGGGCGGCTTTCCGTGTTTTTGGACGAGCTCTCCTTCGCAGAGCTTGCTTTGGACGAGCTCGACGCCTTGGAGGACGCCGACTTGGTGCTGCTTGTTTTGGAGGATGATCCCTTTGAGCTGGCCGATGAGGATGCGCTTGACGAAGAGGACGTGTCGGAGGAAACCTCGGTGGAGGTGCTATCGGACGAGGTCTGAAGCGCGGCGTCGGCCTCGGTGTCGTTTTGGGTCAGCATGAGCAGATAGCCCGCCTTGTCAATGTCGGGCGCAGTGCCGCCGAATTTGTCGTACCACTTCTGCGGCATCAGCGGCTGAGGATTTTTTATGGCGGAGAGGCTGCCCAGTTGCATGAGCTGGGGACTGTCCGCATACTGCACGGCGGCGACCACCAGCTGGGCGCCCTCAAAGTCCTCACAGTCGGTCACGAGGGTGAGAATGCGGTCGTCCGAAGCGATCATTACGTCGGAATGCATCAGCGAACGCACCCGCAGCTGATAAATATATTCCGAAAAATCATATGGCTCCATCTCGGAGGATTTGGTGTAGTCAAACTCGGATTCCTTGGCCGCCGAATCCACCAGACAGACCGAAAAAATCTGCCAGTTGCTTTCGCCGAACAGGGTGTCGAGTTTAATTGTGTTGTTTTTTATGTAAAACTCCGGCCGTCGGTACTCTTCAAGCGGCGAGAACATCGTGCCGTCGCGGTGGTTCGTGCCGTAGATGATCAGACTGCCGGTGCCTGAGCCGACGTCGTTTCCATAGTCGAAATAGGGGGTGCCGTATTTGCTCATCGCGCCGGTGAAATCCCGGTCGGCATAGATGCCGTCGGACGATTCGGGCTGCACGACAGGGTAGTCGATCGTCGTGCCGGGGACTGTGATCCAGCCCTTGATGTCGTCGTTCTGCTCGTATAGCTTGCCGAATTTGGGGAGTGTGCCGGTGGGAAGCGTCACACTGCCCGGCTGCCCGTACATCTGACGCACCATGTCGTAGGTTTCCTCACACTGGGCGGGCGTTTTGAAAAACCCGAAAATACGCGTTCCGCCCAGCGCCCCGAAGCCCACCGCTGCCAGTACCACCAGCGAAACAAGTGAGACCACAAACGGCCGGAACGAAAAGGATTTTTTTTCCTTGCTTTGGGGTTCGGGTACAAATGGTTTTTCGGCCTGCACCGGATCTTCCGCCGCGCGTCCGGCGGCGGTAAAGGTTTTTCCGCCGTGCTCGGGTTCGTCCTCGTCCGGCGCGTCGAGGCAGGACGCTGTGCGCACAGGCAAAAGGCTGTGAAGTGCTTCCTCTTCTTCAGGAGGAGCGGCTTTCTCCTCGCGTTTGACAGCTTCCGCAACATACGGCGCGGGTTCGGCTTGTGCGGGGGGAGAGGGCTGCGGTACCTCCGGTACCGCGGGCGCCGAAACTGCCGGCGCCTGCGGCGGCGCAAAGCCCGCCGACATGGCGCGCACCACGGGGGAGGCGAGCGAATACCGCTCAGTGAGGAAGGGCATGATCGTGCCCTCCATCATGCGTGACAGGCTCGCGGGACTGTCGGGCAGAAGAATCAGAGTTTGCAGGCCGCTGATCAGAATACAGCCGTCGATGCCGTCCAAAACGCCGGGGATCGTGATCCCGCCCGCGAGCGTCAGGGCATTTTTCACCGTCGGCGTATAGCCTGACTTGATCTCCAGCGGGACGCCCAGCGCACGGGAAATTACATTAAAGACGTTATAGGTATCGGTGCGCAGCAGGCCGCCCGAAATGAATACCACCTGGCTGCGCGCAAAGGCGTCGGACAGCACAAGAGCCAGATCGGTGGGGTTCTGAGTCGCGCAGGCGGCCGACAGGGACTGCCCGGCCGCCCCCAGCGCGTTTTCAACACAGCTGAGGTTTTCCTGAGGCTGACGCGCCAGATAAAAGATCAGTTCGGATTTCATGGAAAGGTTCCTCCAGACACGGACGGCGCACCGTCCGCGGAAAAGAATCAGGAAAAGGGGTCGGCTGTGATTTCCTTGGTGTAGTCGCCGTCGCCGCCATACTGCGGCACTTCGGGCTTGGTCCCGCCGAATTTCTCATACCAGATGTCGGGATAGAGCGGGTTTTCGGCTTTTTTTGCCAGCGAAACGTCGACTTTATTTGACTCGCCGGGACGCACCTTCCGCGCGCACACAACCGTGCGGAAGCCCTCAAATTCATAGGAGCAGGTGGACAGCAGCAGGATTTTGTCATCGGCCTGGACATCCACCGGGATGTCCAGCATGGAGCGCACCCGAAGCTGGGTGACAAACCCCATGAAATCGTTGTCGTCCTGGAACTTGGTGCGGATGAAATAAAACACGTCGCCGTGCTTCTCGTCGGTGTTGGTGATAAACACCGAGAAAACCTTCCATTCGGCGTTTTCGTAGATGGAATTAAAGGTAACCGTGGGAGATTTTTTATAGAAGTCCAGCTTTTTATACTTTGAAATCGGCGCGAACATACTGCCGTCTGCCATATGATGCCCGTACAGGATGACGTCGCGGTAATCGTCGGTCGACATATCTATGCGCGAATCCATGAAAATGGAGCCGTAGTTGCTCTGCTTATGCTTGGGGGTGCGGTGGAGGTAATATTCCGGATCCTCCGGCGCGCTCTGGTAGACCGGATAGTCAATGACCGTGTTGTTGATTTTGATCCAGCCCGCGATGTCCTTGTTCTGGGCGTACAGCTCATCAAAGGCCTTCAGGCGTACTTTGGGCGCGTTTGTGTCAACGGCAGTTTCGTCCGTGCCGATGTCCGCGCCGGGGTGGTACATGCCCTGATATTCCTCCTGTGCGGTGTTCTGGTTCATCGCCTTGATCACGATGTCGTTGACCAGCGTGCCGCTGAAATAGAGGAACGTCACAAGTGCTGCGATAAAAATCAGCTTGCGCAGCACGTCCCCGAAGGTGTCGCCCTTCCACGGTAAGACGGTGGCGAAAAAGCCGCGGCGCCTGGGCGGACGGTCAAGCTCCGCCCGCTGGGTGGGAAGTACACGCGCTTCCGCCTGAGGGGGCGGATAGGCTCCGTAGGTTTGGGGGGCTAAGTACGGCGAAGGGGGCGGCGTCGGCCGGTAGGCCGGCGGCGGGTTCTGGGGCTGTGGAGGATAATACGGCTGTCCGTTTTGATTGGGGGGTGTTTGGGAGTGATTGTAAAACGGATCGTAGTGGTTCATTTAGGGTCTTCTCCTTTCGTTGACGATGCGTTCGATGATGATGTTTTGCTCCTGCGCATAGGCCGGGATAACCGGCGTGCCCGGAGGGAAGCCGGGGTTCATCGCATAACCGCCCGGTCCGGCGGATTGACGAACAGGCTGCGGCGCTGCCGCGGGCGCGCCCGCAGGGGGGACAGGCCGCTGCTGCGGCTGGGGGGATATCGAGTTCATCACAGCCGACCGGACGTTTTGGTCGAGCACGGACAGCTCGATCGATCCGGGCAGCGGGACGGGATAGCTCATCAGATATTTGCGGATGAAGTCCAGGGCATAGAGGGTGGAGAGGTCGCGGATGGTTTCCCGGCTCTGCGTTTCACCCAGATTCAGACGTCTCACCAGTGCGTGCTTACGGTCGGCAATTGCGATGTAAACCAGCCCGACCGGCTTTTCAGGCGTGCCGCCGTCAGGGCCGGCAATGCCGGTGATGCCCACGCCCAGATCGGCATAGGACAGCTCACGCACGCCGTTCGCCATGGCGACAGCGGTTTCGGCGCTGACCTCCCCGAAGTGCTGGAGGGTTTCAATCGGCACATGGAGCACATTGACCTTTTTGTCGCCCGCATAGGCGGTGACACCCAGGTCGAAAACGCCCGACGCGCCGGGGACATTGACCAGATGAGAGGACAGGAGTCCGCCTGTGCACGACTCGGCGGCGGCAATGCGCAGCTTGTTGTATAGCAGCAGGTTGACCACGACCTCCTCAAGGCCGTTGCAGTCGACGCCCATCGCTGCCGTGCCAAAGCGGTCAAAGAGGGCGGAAAGCGTCTCCTGCACCATCTGCTCGGCGGTTTTGCTGTCAGCCGCCGTCATGTATATGCTCAAATTGTGGAGCAAACCCTTGCTTTCAAGGACAAGGGTGGGGTTGAGCTTTCCGGTGAATTCGGCGAGCTTTTCGCGCACCGCTTCCTCGCTCAGCCCAAACAGCATGAGCTTGCGGCGCACGGTCTTGCCGCCCGCGATGTTTTCGAGGTAGGGAATCAGCTGTCCGGTCACAAGTGCGGACAGCGCGTCCGGTTCACCGGGCAGCAGGATGACCGTGTTTTCAGGAAGCTCGATCACACAGCCTGGGACCGGTGTGCCCTCGGCCTCCAGCACGACGCTGCCGCGGGGCAGCTTTGCACAGGGATAGGTGTCCGCCTTGCGCGGGTCGAGGAAAGTGAGCCGCGCGTCGATGTGCGCGGCCAGCTCCCTGTCGTATTCGAGCGGGAGACCGAGCGCCGCGGCGATCAGCTCGGCTGTGCGGTCCTCGGGCGCAAAGCCCAGCCCGCCGACAATCAGCGTGAAGGACGCGGCGTTCCGGCCGGTCAGAAAGGTTTCAAGCAGGCCGTCGATGGGGACGCTTTTAAAGCCGTCGCCCTCCGCGTAGAGTCCCGCGCCCGCGAGAGTGTAGAGAACGGCCTTGGTCTGGGCTTCGTTGTCCGCGCCGACCAGTATCACATCAAACTTTTTCATCGTTTCCCCTTTTCCGCCCGGCGCACAGCCGCGCAAAACATTTGAATTGCGGCGTACTCCCGACGCCGGGTTATATCATTTTACCTGCATGATGCGCACACCGCCGAGCGCTTCGGCCATAAGGGCGTCGCCGTCAAGGGTTTCCTCCGCCTCTTTGACATAGTCGAGGGCGGGGCGGGTGCGCGGATGCTTCGGCGTAAAGACGGTACAGCAGTCCTCAAAGGGCTGGATGGAAATGTCATAGGTGTCGATTTTGCGCGCGATGCGGATGATCTCCTCTTTGTCCATGCCAATCAGGGGGCGAAAGACGGGCAGCGCGCTGGCCTCGTCGGTACAGCGCAGCGCCATAATCGTCTGGCTGGCGACCTGGCCGAGGCTTTCGCCGGTGACCAGTGCCTCACAGCCCTCACGCAGCGCGATCTGTTCGGCAATTTTCATCATGTACCGGCGCATAATGACCGTAAAGAGCTCCTCCGGGCATTTGGCGCGGATCTCCTCCTGCGTTTTGGTAAAGGGCACGATAAACAGGTGGATCCACCCGGCGTATTTCCCCACCGCCCGCAGCAGGTCGACCACCTTCTGCTCGGCGCGTTCGCTGGTGTAGGGGGGGCTGACAAAATGGACGGCGGTCAGCTGCACGCCCCGCTTGGCCATCATCCAGGCGGCGACCGGGCTGTCAATGCCGCCCGAAATCAGGAGCGCAGCCCGTCCGCCCGTGCCCACCGGCATACCGCCCGCGCCGGGCTTGCCGCCGCCGTGCACATAGGCGCCGAAGTCGCGGATTTCCACCGTGACCAGCAGCTCGGGGTTCTTCACGTCCACCCGCAGGTGGGGGTATTTCTCAAGAATGGCTGCGCCCATGTGGGCGCAGATTTCGGGGGACTGTACCGGAAAGGTTTTGTCCGCCCGCTTGGCGGCGGCCTTGAATGTGGAGGCGGTCATCAGCTCGTCCTCAAAGTAGGACAGGCCCTTTTCCACGATGTCTCTGAGGTCTTTTTGACAGACACACGCCCGCGACAGCGCCGCGATGCCGAACACCCTGGACAGAATCTCCTCGGCGTCGAGCAGGTCGGCCTCGTCGTTTTTGGGCGCGACGTAAATGGTGGACTGTACATTGCGAATGTCAAATTCGCCCGCCGCTTTAATCCGGCGGCGTATATTTTTCAGCAGTACGCTTTCAAAAGTTTGGCGGTTGAGGCCCTTGAGCACCAACTCGCCCAGCTTGCACAGGATCAGTTCCTTCATGTATTCTGGCTCCATTTTCTAAATTTATTGCATTTCCGAAAAAAGTTTCGGGCGGTTAGAACTGGGGAAGCAATTATGTTCGCGTCAGTACACGCAGCGCGTCGGAAACGCTCTGCACAAGCTGTTCGAGGTTGCCTAACGTCGTATACCGGCTGAAGCTGACGCGGATCGCGCTGTCCACCCGCGGCTGCGGCAAACCCATCGCCCGCAGCACATGGCTGCCCTTGCCTTTGGCACAAGCCGACCCGCTGGACACATAAATGCCCTGTGAGGCCAGCTGATGGAGTAAAATTTCCGAGCGGATGCCCTCTACGGAAAAATTGAGCAGATAGGGAAGTGCGTCGCCGGGGGAGTTGATCGTCACGCCGGGCAGCGCTGTGAGCATGTCCCGCAACGAGACGTTGAGGGCGCACTGCCGGGACAGCTCCTGTGTCCGGTCGGGCAGCGCCTCTGTGGCTGCCGCGAGCGCGGCGATCAGGGGCAGCGGCTCGGTGCCCGGCCGCAAAGACTTTTCCTGCCCGCCCCCGAAGGCGCGGGGGAGGATGCGCACGCCGCTTGCGAGGTATAAAGCGCCCACACCCTTGGGCGCGTGGATTTTATGGCCGCTGACCGACATGAGGTCAATGCCTGCCCGCGCGGGACGCAGCGGCAGCTTTCCAAAGGACTGCACCGCGTCCACATGAAGCAGTGCGGCCGATTTTTTCATTTTTAAAATTTTTTTGATGTTTTCAACCGGCATGACCGCGCCGGTTTCATTGTTGACGTGCATGACGCTTATGAGAATCGTGTCGGGGCGCAGGGCGGAGGACAGCTCGTCAAGCGAAATGACGCCCTGTGCGTCCACCGGTAAAATTGTGGCGTTAAATCCATCTTTTTCCAGCGCTTTCACGCTTTCCAGCACGGAGGGGTGTTCAACAGAGGTTGTGATGATGTGGCGGCCGGCGCGTCTGTGCGCGTGCGCCGCACCCAGAATGGCCAGGTTGTTCGATTCGGTGCCCCCCGAGGTAAATACAATCTCACCCGAACCCGCGCCCAGCGCCGCGGCGACTGTTTCCCGCGCGGCGGTTAAATGCCGTTCGGCCTCAAGACCCATGGTATGGAGCGACGACGGGTTTCCGTAGCATTCGGTCATCATGTGCGCGGCCGCGTTTACCGCTTCCCCGCATACAGGTGTCGTGGCGCTGTTGTCCAGATAAATGCGCGTTCCGGTGTTTTCGATGGCGTCTCAGTCCCTTATCAATTGGCTTCTATATCTTATGCACAGCCTATTATACACCATTTTTCCCGATTTCACAATGAACAAAGTTTGAAAAAATCAGTATATTCATGGATTTGCGGGCAAAAATATCCTTTGAAAAATAATTTGTAAAGAAAAATCGAATTGTGGAGACATGGTTCGAACAATGGAGGGAACCAGTATGCTTGACCGTCTTTCCCGCCGGAGCCTCATCCGGATCAGCACCCTGACACTCACGCTCTGCCTTGTGCTGGGCGGACTGGCCGCGGCCGGGTATGCCACGGCGGCGCGCTACCGCACCAATTTGGAGAACACCTACCAGCGCGCCCTTGACGAGCTCAGCGACCACGTCAACAACATTCAGGTTACGCTGGACAAGGCTTACTACGCCAATACCTCCCCCCAGCTGGTCAGCACCGCGAACAAGCTGTTCAGCGAGAGCGGCCAGGCAAAAGACAGCCTGAGCACGCTGCCGGTCTCCACAGATCAGATGGAGAGCGTCAGCAGCTTCCTCTCCCAGGTGGGGGGATACGCCCTGTCGTTGTCAAACAAGGTTTCTAAGGGGCGGACACTGACCGAGGAGGACCGCGAGCGGCTATACGCGCTCGGGCAGTACGCCAAAACGGTCAACGAGGAGTTTGCGCGCATCAGCGCCGACTACTCTGCGGGAGGCTATGCCGTCGGCAAGGTGGAGAATGCCATTGAGAACAACACGATGGAGGGGCTGGCCCAGCCGGTGTTCAGCGACGGCTTCCGCGAGATGGAGGAGGGATTTACCGACTTCCCGACGCTCATCTACGACGGCCCCTTTTCCGACCATCTGCTGACCAAAAAATCAGATCTGACCGGCAACCTCCCGCGCATGTCCGAGTCGGACGCCAAGAAAGCGGCGGCCGCCCTGCTGCGCCTGCCCGAAAGCCAGCTCGCGGCGCAGGCGGACACAAACGGCAATCTGCCGCTGTGGAACTTCGCCAAGGGGGACATCACGGTCAGTGTCACGAAGGACGGCGGGCTGCCCAACTCGTTTCTCAACCCGCGGCCGGTGACCGATCCCAAGCTGGACTATAAGCAGGCGGCGCTCAGGGCAAAGCAATACCTTGCGGGACAGGGCCTCAAGTCGCTCAAGGAGAGCTACTACCTGACCAACGAAGGGGTGTGTACGATCAACTTTGCCTATGAGCAGAAGGGCGTGATTTGCTACCCCGACCTGGTCAAGGTGGGCGTGGCGCTGGACAACGGGGAAATCCTCTCCTTCAGTGCGACCGGCTATCTGATGAACCACAAAAAGCGCGATTTAAGCGGCGGAGACATCGGCGCGAAGCAGGCGCAGAAAAGCGTCAGTCCGGCGCTGAAAGTGACAAGCCGGAAAAAAGCGGTCATTCCGACTGGCGGCCAGTACGAGGTGCTGTGCTATGAGTTCACCTGCACGGGGAAAAGCGGCGAAACGGTTCTTGTGTATATCAATGCCGGCACAGGGATTGAAGAGGAGATTTTGATCCTGCTCAAAACCGAGGGCGGCGTCCTCGCGATGTAAGAAAAAATTCCGCACGCCCCTCTTTTCGGGGACATGCGGAATTTTTTATAGATTCAGATGGCCTGCCTTTTGCATTCTCTGGATCGCGGCGAGAAGGGGAAGCCCCAGCCCGTAACAGGCGATCAGCTGTCCGAGACCCACCTGTGCGGCGGTGAGTGCAAACGTGCCCCAGGCAAAGCCCTCGGGGGAAAAGAGGGTGAGCATCCAGCCGATGACCACGGCGTTGACCAGCACGGGCGGCAGGGGGGACAAGATCGACACGCCCTTCCACGTTACGCCGCGCACCGAATAGGACAGGATCGCGGCAATCAGGCTGGCGGCGGTGCCGAAAACCAGGTCGGGGACACCGTTGCCGCCCACGAGGTTCGCGAGGAAGCATCCGATTGTCAGCCCCGGAATGGCGTCGGCGGTCACGGCGGCCAGCACGGTGAGCGCCTCGGAAAAGCGGCATTGCACCGGCCCGAACGCCCACGGGGCGAACCCCCAGGTCAGCGCGGCATACAGCGCCGCGAGGATCGCGGAAAACACGATCCGAAAGACAGGCTTTTTTGTGTTCATTATGAAATTCCTCCGTAGTTTTGTTTAAGGTCAGGATGTTGCGACTGACCGTGGTGTGCGGGGCGGATGTCCCTCCTCTCGATGCGATGCTTATGCTGTTTACGCCTTTGGGGCGTCGTCGGCGAAGAGACGCTGCTGGGTCTTGTTGCCCGCGACGCCGTCAGCCGTGAGCCCCGCCTTTTCCTGGAAGGCGGAGACGGCGTTCTCGGTGCCCGAGCCGTATTTGCCGTCGGCGTCGCCGGTCAGGTAGCCCAGGGCGATCAGGCGCTTTTGCAGGGTCTTGACCTTGCCGCTTTCGTCGCCCGGACGAAGGGTTTCATACGTCTTCGGGGCGAAGGATGTCGCCGTCTGGCTGCTGTCGGATGCGGAGGTGACCTCGGGCGGCACGGACGATTCCGGTGCCTGAGAGGACTGCTCCGCGCTGGCGTTCGCGTTCATTTCGGGATACATGTGCTCGGCGAGGAAGGACACGGCCTCCAGAATGGTTTTGCCCTGCCGCTCCATCAGTTCGGGCGGCATTTCGATCAATCGGCCCTCCGCGACGGCGCTCATGCCGCTGAAGCGGGCGTTTGCCGCGAGCTGATCCTTGCAGCCCTGCGCGCAGAAAATGTAGGTGGGACTGGCAAGGGAAAGCTCCTCTGCCGCCATGATGCGGTCGGTGTTGTCGGCGGCGATGTTGAGCGCGCCCGCCGCGCCGATCAGGGCGCCGGCCAGCGTGTCGCCGGTGGCGATGTCGCCCTCGGCGTTGTAGACGTAGCAGGCGGTGGGCGGCGTGTTGGTCTGGGGGATCAGGCGCCCGATGTTGTCGACCGACATAAAGAGGTCGCTTGAGACCTTGACGCCCTGCGCATAGCCGGTTTTTCCGCCGTTGAGCACCGAGCACACGTCGGTGTACAGCCGCTCAAAGTCGGCGCGCGAGGCGGCGGGCGCAATGACCACGACTGGAACGCCCGCGCCGCTGAGTTTAGAGGTAACGTCCTCGGGCAGCGGCCCGTCCGCCAGCACCGCGTCGGGTTCGAGCGCCAGCATGGCGGCCGTGTCGGGGGCATAGGAATCGCCCACGTCGGGAAGGATACGGAGAGCCTCCTGTGTACAGTCGGCGCTGCGCCCGCACAGCAGAACCTCATAGTTGCAGGCGATGACCACGTCGGCCAGGCAGGCCGACAGCACGATTGTCTTTTTGGGCGCGGCGTTCAGGGTCACCCCCGAAATTGTCACCGGATAATCCCGATCCTGCCCGCCGCCCGATTCCGCGTCCCCGCCCTTTTGACAGGCGGCCAGCGGCAGAAACAGGCATAGGATGAGCAGGAAGCATGACAGTTTTTTACACACGGAAAACGCTCCTTTTTCTGTAAGTTGGTAGTTTTCAGCGTACTTGTCCGTCGGACGGGTTTAGGCGAAGCCGGCTTTCGCGGGCCTTGGCGAAATCAATGTATTGACGGGCGGCGCGGGGGGAACGTCCGCCGCGCCCCAGCGCCCACACTTCGGCCTCGGCGTCGCGTACGCTTTGTTCGAGTTTCAGGCGGTGGTCGGCGGCAATACCCGCCACAATTTTGAGGTACTCCTCCCTGTCGGGGGAGGAAAAACAGACCGAGACGCCAAACCGGTCAGCGAGGGAAAGCGACTCATGCAGGGAATCCGAGCGGTGCAGCTCGTCCCCCGCCCGGTCGGAAAAGGTCTCCCGCACCAGATGACGGCGGTTGGAGGTCGCATAAATCAGCGCATTGTCCGGGCGCACGGTCAGTCCCCCCTCCAGCACTGCTTTGAGCGCCGTGAAGCTCTCACCGTGGTCGGCGAAGGACAGGTCGTCCAGAAAAAGAATAAAGCGCAGGGGCAGCCGGGACAGCGCTTCCAGCAGCGCGGGGATTTCATGCAGCGCCTCCCGCTTGACCTCCACCATGCGCAGCCCCTTGTCGCGGAAGCGGTGGAGCAGCGCCTTGACCGTGGAGGATTTGCCCGTCCCCCGGTCGCCGTAGAGCAGACAATTGTTGGCGGGCAGGCCCTCGACAAAATCGGCGGTGTTCTGGAGCACCAGCGCCTGCTGGGGCTTGTATTCCTTGAGCGATTCCAGCTTGACCGGGTCGGGGCTGAGCACCGGCTCAAGCTCGCCGCCCCGCCACACAAAGGCGGCGTACCGGGCGTACAGCCCGCAGCCGTTGCGGGCGTAAAAGGCGGCCATTTTCTGCATGCACTCGGCGGGCGGCCCCTGGAGCTCGCGGATGCGTTCGCCGGTTCCCCAGCGGGGCAGCGACCGTCCCAGACAGCCGAGCCTCGCCCGGTCGCCGTAGGCGTCGACGAGGTCGTCGGGCGTCAGCTGCGCCACATCGCACAGCACCCGCAGGTCGCGCTCGACGGCGGCGCGTACCCGCTCCGGCAGCGGCCGGGCGTCGATGGACGCGCAGGTGCGGGCAAACAGGTTGTCGTCATAAAGGGCGAGCCCGGTCAGGCAGCCGGCAAAATTGTCCGCATAGCCCGCCTCGCACAGCAGGGCAAAAAATTCGCCCCACCGCGCACCGAAGGTCTCGGGTTCGGCCGAGAGGGAGGACAACAGCGCGTAGAACGCCTCCATGACCGGGTGGGACAGCACGCCCCTATAGAGGGACAAGGAGGCGAGCGAAAGTCTTGCGTCACGTACGGTTGCCAATGGAAAAACCCCCTCACAGCGTTTAATCTTACGTTTTACTCCTTCATTTTACCTTCCTCCACAGGTTATGTCAAGCGGACGGGCGTTATGCGCCCATAGAATGCTTGCCATGCTGGGCACTAATATTTCCCCGCGCCCCTATGATTTTTATGAATGATATGATATACTGAAAAGAAATCCGAAGGCTCGGACAGGAAAAAATGACATCGAACTTATAACAGGTAACAGGGGGGACTTTTATGTACAGCGGCGCGCAGATCATGGTCAAATGCCTGGAAAAAGAGGGCGTATCAGTCGTATTCGGATATCCGGGCGCCGCGATCTGCCCCTTTTTCGACGCGCTTTACGGCTCCGACCTGCGCCTCCTTCTGGTTCGGCAGGAACAGGGCGCGGGGCACGCTGCCAGCGGCTACTCCCGGGCGTCGGGCAGAACGGCGGTGTGCGCGGTCACATCGGGGCCGGGCGCAACCAACCTGATCACGGCGCTGGCCACCGCCTATATGGATTCCATTCCGATGGTCGCGATCACCGGGCAGGTGCGAAGCGACCTTTTGGGGCGCGACGTATTTCAGGAGGCGGACATCACGGGCGCCTGTGAGCCCTTCACCAAGTACAGCTACCTAGTCAAGAAAACCGCCGACCTGCCGCGCGTGTTTAAAGAGGCCTTCCACATCGCCTCCACCGGCCGGCCGGGGCCTGTGCTGATTGACATCCCGATTGACATCCAGCAAAACCAGGTCGCCTCGTTTGAATACCCCGAAAAGGTGGATATCATCGGCTATAAGCCCAAGGTGCAGGGGCATCCCCTCCAGATCAAGCGGGCGGCCGAGGCCATCGCGGGATCCACGCGCCCGGTGCTGTGCGCCGGCGGCGGCGTCGTGAACGCGAGTGCGCGGGGCGAGCTGACCAAGTTTGTAAGCAAGACGGGCATTCCGGTGGTCTCCACCATGATGGGCATCGGCATTCTGCCCAGCGACCACCCCTCCTACGTGGGCATGCTTGGCTCCCACGGCGTCGCCGCCGCCAACCGCGCGGTGCGGGAGGCCGACCTGCTCATTCTGTGTGGGGCGCGGGTGGGCGACCGGGCGATGGCTTCTCCCGACCAGATTGCCGAAAAGGCCAGAATCATTCACATCGACATCGACCCGGCGGAGATCGGCAAAAACATGTCGGTGCACATCCCCATCGTCGGGGACATCAAGCAGGTGCTCAAGGCGGTCTCTGAGCAGTGCGACTACACCGCCTCCGAGACCTGGCTCAAAAAGGTTGCGGGCTTTGCACAAAAGCCCCCGCCCCGTGCGGTCAAGAAGGGCTTTGTGGATCCCGCTGAATTTTTGAAGATTCTGTCCGGACGCGTACATGAAAAGTGCATTTTGGTGGCCGACGTCGGGCAAAATCAGATCTGGTCGGCCAACCATTTTAGAATCAAACGCGGCCGTTTTCTCACTACCGGCGGCCTGGGCACGATGGGGTATTCCATCCCCGCCGCGCTGGGCGTCAAGCTCGCGAAGCCGGACAGGCAGGTGGTGGCGGTGCTGGGCGACGGCGCGTTCCAGATGAACATGAACGAGCTGGGTACGCTGGTACAGCACGGCGTGCCGATCAAAATCATCATCATGAAAAACGACCGGCTGGGCATGGTGCGTGAGATTCAGGATAACCTCTACGGCGGGCGGCATTCGGGAACCGTGCTGGACGGCACGCCCGACCTGGCCCGCATCGCCGAGGCCTACGGCCTGCCCGCATGGGAAATCGCTGAAAACGGGCAGGCGGAGGACGCGATTGAGCGCCTGCTGAGCACAGAGGGGACGGCGGTTCTGGTCTGCCGGGTGGATCCCGACAGGCCCTCGCGGGAATAGGAGGCGGCGGGTATGACGAAATACTACCGTGGCTGGTGGGTCATCGCCATTGTGGCGCTCGTGTGTCTCTTCGGGTTGGTTCTGGGGTTTGTGCTGGACATCTGGTATGAGTACGCCGCGCTGGTCAACGGCCTGATCATCGGGCTTGTGTTTCTGCTGGCTTTCAGCGCGGCGGCCATTGTATTCTTTGCGGTCAAAATCGGCGGGGAATCGATCGAGCCCGACCGCTTTCTCGTCACCGCAAGAAACGAGCAGGAATTTTTCCTCTCCCTGCAAAACAAGCTGCTGCACGACGAATTCAAATTCCACGGCCGGATTGAAAACCCCTTCGGGGACATTGTCCTGTATGTACGGCAGGAATTCTGGGGCTATGACTGCTACATGCTGCTGCGCACCCACGAGTACACAGAGGAACTCGAGGCGTCCTACGGGACGCTCTTTTGGGAGACGCTCACAGAAGCGTATCCCGATGCGGATCAGAGGAGCGAGCTGGACGTCAGTCTCGTGAGCCTGACCTGCGTGGATGAGATGAATCAACTGTTCGAGGCGCGCATGGGAAAAAACCTCACGCAGGCGCCGGGGCGGTATCATCTGCCGGCGGGGGTGTGCTTTTCCGACATGACCGTCTATGTGCCCGTGCAGAAGGGCGGATCCTACCGTACCCAGTATAAGCGTCTCAAAGGGGATTTACTCCGATACCTGTAAAGGGAGGTTCACGACATGAAACACACGCTTTCCATCCTGGTGGAAAACCACGCGGGCGTCCTGTCCAAGGTGTCGGGGCTTTTTTCCCGCCGCGGCTTTAACATCGACAGCCTCGCGGTCGGCGTCACCGAGGATCCGACCATCTCGCGCATCACCATTGTGGTCAGCGGCGACGAGCATCTGGTCGAGCAGGTGGAAAAACAGCTCAACAAGCTCATTCCGGTCATCAAGGTCAAGACGCTTGAGCCCGCCGAGCAGCTCAGCCGCGAGCTGATGCTTGTGAAGGCCGGGTGCAACACGAAGCAGCGCCCCGAGGTGATGAAGATCGCCGAGCTGATGGGCGCGCGCATCGTGGATGTCGCACAGACTGTGCTGACGCTGGAATTCACCGATACGCTCGAGCGGTGTGAAACGCTGCTTTCGTTGCTCAAGCCCTACGGCATCAAGGAAATTGTGCGCACGGGCACCATCGCCATCGAAAAGGGCTCGGCGATTACACGGAATAAGAAAAACTTGAATTAAATCAGGAGGGGATCAATATGGCAAAGATTTATTATCAGGGCGACTGTGACTTGAACCGTCTGGAGGGTAAGACGGTGGCAATTATCGGCTACGGCAGCCAGGGACACGCACATGCGCTCAACCTGCACGAGAGCGGCGTCAACGTCGTGGTGGGTCTGTACCAGGGAAGCAAGAGCCGGATGAAGGCCGAGGCGCAGGGGCTGAGAGTGGCCGCAGTCAGCGAGGCGGTGCAGATGGCTGACGTTGTGATGCTTCTGGTGCCCGATGAGCGGCAGGCGGAGCTGTACAAACACGAGATTGAGCCCCATCTGACCGCAGGCAAGGCGCTGGCCTTTGCCCACGGCTTCAACATTCACTATACCCAGATTGTGCCGCCCGAGGACGTCGACGTCTTTATGATCGCGCCCAAGGGTCCCGGTCACACCGTGCGCAGCGAGTATACCGAGGGCAAGGGCGTGCCCTGCCTGGTGGCCATTCACCGCGACGCGACAGGACACGCGCTGGACACGGCGCTCGCCTATGCGGCGGGGATCGGCGGCGCACGCGCGGGCGTGCTGGAGACCACCTTCAAGGACGAGACCGAGACCGACCTGTTCGGCGAGCAGGCGGTGCTGTGCGGCGGCGTGACCGCGCTGATGAAGGCGGGCTTTGAGACGCTGTGCGAGGCCGGCTACGCGCCCGAAAACGCCTACTTTGAGTGTGTGCACGAGCTCAAGCTGATCGTCGACCTGATCTACAAGGGCGGCTTCTCCATGATGCGCTACTCCATCTCGGACACCGCCGAATACGGCGACTACGAGACCGGCCGCCGGCTGATCACCGAGGAGACCAAAAAGGAGATGAAAGCGGTTCTGCGTGAGATTCAGGACGGCACCTTCGCCTCCAAGTGGATCAGCGAAAATAAGGCCGGCCGGGCGCACTTCAACGCCTGCCGCCGGATGGAGGCCGAGCACCCGGTGGAGTCGGTGGGCGCCGAGCTTCGCAAGATGTATTCCTGGTCGGAATAAAAAGAATTCACGCGGCGGGAAACCTTTTGGTTTCCCGCCGTATTTTTTATGGTTGAATTTTACGCAAAGGAGAGTATAATAAATTAGTTATAGCTTCATGATTTATCATGCCACTGAAAGTAATTACGAACATCTGGAAGGGATGGATGCAAATGGACAGCAGAGTACAGCGTTTTTTTGACGGTATCAGGGGGAAGCGGGTGGCGTTTTGCGGCATCGGCGTCAGCAACACCCCCCTCGTGGAGAAATTTATAGAGAAGGGTGCTTTGGTGACCGCCTGTGACCGGCGCACCCGTGATCAGCTGGGCGAGGTGGCCGATCAGATGGAGGCCATGGGCGCGGTGCTCAAATTCGGCCCCGACTACTTAAAGGAGCTCGATGCGGACATTCTTTTCCGCACGCCGGGCATGCAGTTCCACCTGTCCGAGCTGGAGGAAATGCGCGCGCGGGGCGTCGTGGTTACCAGTGAAATGGAGGTCTTTTTTGACCTGTGCCCCTGCAAGCTGTACGCCGTGACCGGCAGTGACGGCAAAACCACCACCACCTCGGTCATCGCCGAAATGCTGCGCGCCGAGGGCAAAACCGTCCATCTGGGCGGAAACATCGGCCGGGCGCTGCTGCCCCTCATCGAGGACATACAGCCGTCCGACTGCGCTGTCGTGGAGCTGTCGAGCTTTCAGCTCATCTCCATGCGTAAAAGCCCCGACGTCGCCGTGGTGACCAACATTTCCCCCAATCATCTGGATGTGCACAAGGACATGGGGGAGTACATCGGCGCGAAGCTCAATATCCTGATCCACCAGAATGCCTTCGGGCGGACGGTGCTCAACCTGGACAACGAAACCACAAGGGGCTTTGCGCCGCTGACGCGCGGGCAGACGCTCTTTTTCAGCCGCCGGAGCAAGCCGGCCACGGGCGCCTACTTGGAGGACGGCATGCTCAAATTCACCTGCGGCGGGCGCACCGAGGACATCCTGCCGGCCGGGGAGATCCGCATCCCGGGGCTGCACAATGTGGAAAACTATCTGGCGGCTATCACGGCGGTTTGGGGCACGGTGTCGCCCGACAACATCCGTCATGTGGCACGCAGCTTTTCGGGCGTGGAGCACCGCGCGGAGTTTGTGCGCGACCTTGACGGCGTCCGCTATTACAACGATTCCATCGCCACAAGCCCCACCCGCACGGCGTCGGGTACGCTGTCGCTCTATGCGGACAAGATTATTTTGATCGCGGGCGGGTATGATAAGAAAATTCCCTTTGACGCGCTGGGGCCGGTCATTGTCGACAAGGTCAAGACGCTCATCCTGATGGGGGCGACCGCGGGGAAGATTGAGGCGGCGGTTAAGGCGGCGGACAATTACGCAGAGGGAAGCCCCGAAATTCTGCACGCGTCCTCGCTGGAGGAGGCGGTGGGCATCGCGCGCGGACGCGCCGTACAGGGCGACATTGTGTCGCTCAGCCCCGCCTGCGCGAGCTTTGACAGCTATGTAAACTTTGAGGCGCGGGGCAATCATTTTAAGGAGATTATTCATGGACTGTAAGAAATGGGAGGAGCGCCTGCGGGCGCTCTGTCTGTGCCCGGGGGGCGCGGGGGCGGAGGGAGAGGTGACCGCCCTGCTCGCGGACATGCTGTCTCCCTGGGGGAGGGCGAAAACCGACGCCCTCGGCAACCTGAGCCTGACCATCGGGCAGGGGGAGCGGCATCTGCTGCTCGACGCCCACATCGACCAGGTCGGCCTGATGGTGACCGCCGTTCTGGACGACGGCTTTGTGCGGGTTGCCCCCTGCGGCGGCGTGGACCGCCGGACGCTGATGGGACAGCGGGTGACGCTGGCCGGCCGGGAGGCGATGACCGGTGTGGTGTGCAGCATGCCGCCCCATTTGCAAAAGGAAATGACCGGCAAGGTGCCGCCCATCGACGAGATGGCGGTTGACCTGTGCCGTCCGGAGGACGAGGTGCGCGAGAGCGTGCGCCCCGGCGACCGGCTGTACTGTGCGCCCGTATTTACGCCGCTTCTGCACGACCGTGTGACCGCAACGGCGCTCGACAACCGCGCGGGCGCGGCGATTCTGATCGCGGCGCTGGAACACATCGAGCCTGACAGGCTGCTCTGCAGGGTGACGCTGCTGTTCAGCACCCGCGAGGAGACCGGCGAGCAGGGGGCGAGGGTGTCCTCCTATGCGGAGAAACCCGACGAGGCGGTCATTGTGGACACGAGCTTTGCCCGTGCGCCGGGCGTGCCTGAGATGAAATCCGCGCCCTTAGGCGGCGGGGTGATGATCGGCTGCGCCGCGACGCTTGACAGGAGAATGGGCGAGGCGCTGATCGAATTGTGCGGGGAGGACATCGCCCATTCCCTTGAGGTGATGGGCGGCGTGACCGGCACCAATGCCGACGTAATCGGCGTATCGCGCGGCGGCGTGCCGGCCTGTACCCTGTCGGTGCCCATCCGGAACATGCACACGCCCGCCGAGGCGGCGGCGCTGTCCGACCTGGACGCCGCCGCGCGGCTTTTGGGTCGGTATGCAATGAGAGGAGGTGCGGGGCCGTGGCCGATGTAAAGCTTCTTGAAAAGCTGTGCTGTGTCTCAGGCGCGCCGGGACGCGAGGACGAGGTGCGCGCCCTGATTCTACGGGAAATCGAAGGGCTTGCCGACGAGATCAAAATTGATCCGCTCGGCAGCATCCTCGCATTCAAAAAAGGGAAAAAACGCCCCGCCAAAAAGGTTTTGCTTGACGCGCACATGGACGAGGTGGCCTTTATGATCACCGGCGTGACCGAAGAGGGGCTTTTGCGCTACACCTGCCTCGGCGGGATGGACGGGCGCGTGCAGTGCGGCATACAGGTGCGGGTGGGGGATGTGTGCATCCCCGGCATCACCGGTCTGAAGCCGGTGCACCTGTGCGATAAAAAGGAGCGGGACGCCGTCCCCGAAGAGGACGCCCGCTATATCGACATCGGCGCGCGGGACAGGGAGGACGCTCTGCGGCAGGTGTGGCCCGGCGACATTGCGGTGTTTGCGCCCCATTTTGAGTGCGTCGAAGACCGGGTGCTCGCCAAGGCGCTCGACGACCGGGCGGGCTGCGCGGTTCTCATTGAGCTCATGCGCGCGGAACAGGAATATGACCTGCACTACACCTTCACGGTGCAGGAGGAGGTGGGTCTGCGCGGGGCGCGCGCGGCCGCCTATACGGTGGCGCCCGACGCGGCAATCGCCATTGAGGCGACCACCGCCGCCGACATCGCGGGTGTATCCAAAGACAAGCGCTTCTGTGCGCTGGGCGGCGGCGCGGTGGTCACCTTCATGGACGGTCACACGGTGTACGACCGCGCCTGCTATGATATGGCGTTTGCCTGTGCCCGCGAGAAGGGCATTCCCGCACAGCCCAAGGCGGGCGTCGCAGGCGGCAACAACGCGGGCGCGATTCATACGACACGGGGCGGCGTGCGCACACTGTCGCTGTCGCTGCCCTGCCGGTATATCCACGCACCGGTCGGCGTCATTGACATGAAGGACTACGAGGCAGTTCTGGCGCTTACGAGCGCCTGCGCCGCCCGCATGGCGGAGACACCGTGATCAGGAAGGCGGACGAGGGACTGCGGGAGCGGCTCGCTCAGTTTCTGACGCGCGACGCGTTCGGCGTCAAGCTCGCGGGGGATGTGGCGGCATACGGGCTTTCACAGCCCTTCGCGGAATTTTGGGTACAGCTTCAGGAAGAAAATCAAATCGTTGCCGCGGCCGGACGGCTGGATGGGGCGCTGACCGTGTGTGCCTCCCCGCAGGAAGGGGAGCTGGCCGACGAGCTGCGCGCCTTTTGCGCCATGCTGCCAAGCGTGGCGCAGGTGACCGGCCCGCCCGGGCTGCTGGCGGGGTTTTCGCCGCTCGCCGGGGGCGTTGTGATGACGCTGTGCGAAGAGGGGGAGGCGTCCGCATCCGATGGTGTGCGCAGCGAGCTTTCCCCGCGCGACATCGCCGAGCTGCTGTGCGCCTGTGAGGGGGAGGGGATGACCCTGCCTGAATGCGATGCGCTGTATGTCGATTTGTCCCACCGTCTGCGTCACGGCGTGACACGGGGACGGGGGATGTATGAAGAGGGGTGCCTGGTCTCGGTCGCGCTGACCACTGCCGAAGCGGGCGATCAGGCGATTATAGGCGGCGTGGCGACCCATCCGGAGGCCCGCTGCAAGGGGTACAGCACCCGCGTGCTGGCCGCGCTGTGCGGTGAACTGAAACAGGAGGGCAAGGATGTGCTTTTGCTGTGCACCGGCGCGATGCGCCCGTTTTATGAACAGCGCGGGTTTCAGGCGGTGTATCCCTGGGCAATTGTTACAGTTCAATAGACAACCGAAAGGATACAATATGGATTTTTTTACGCTCAGCGGGCGTCTGGAGACGCTTAAAAGACAAGCCGAGGAGGACATACGTCCAGTGCTGGCCTTGATTGAGGAGACCACGGAATACAACCAGAACAAAGTGCTGCACGCATTCACCTCCTGCGGGGTGAGCGAGCGGCACTTCGGCGCGACCACCGGATACGGCTACGGCGACGAGGGGCGTGACAAGCTCGATGAGGTGTTTGCCAAAGCGGTGGGCGCGCCCGACGCGCTCGTTCGCCACAATTTTGTCAGCGGCACCCACGCGCTGACCGTGGCGCTCTTCGGGGCGCTGCGTCCGGGCGACACCATGCTCAGCGTCACCGGACGCCCTTACGACACGCTGCTGGGCGTGATCGGGCTGACCGGGGACGGCGTCGGAAGCCTGAAGGAGTTCGGCATACGCTATGAAGAGCTGGCACTCAGCCCCGACGGGACGCCCGACTACGCGGGCATGGAAGAGGCCATTAAATCGGATACCAAGATGGTGTACATACAGCGTTCGCGCGGATACACCCTGCGCCCCTCCCTGTTCGCGGAGGACATCGAGCGCATCGCGGCCGTCGCCAAACGAAAAGCCCCCGGCTGCATCGTGATGGTGGACAACTGCTACGGCGAGTTTGTACAGCGCACCGAGCCAACCGCGCACGGAGCGGACCTGATGGCGGGGTCGCTCATCAAAAATCCCGGCGGCGGCATCGCGCCGACGGGGGGGTACATCGCGGGACGGCGGGAGCTTGTGGAGATGTGCGCCTACCGGCTGACCACGCCGGGCACGGGACGGGAGATCGGCGCGACGCTGGGCCACAGCCGGGCGCTGTTCATGGGTCTGTTTCACGCGCCGCATGTGGCCGGTGAGGCGCTGAAAACGGCGGTGTTCGCCGCGGCGCTCTTAGAGCGGCTGGGCTATCCCGTCACGCCGCGCTTTGACGAGCCGCGCGCCGACATCATCCAGTCGGTCACGCTGGGGGAGGAAGCGGCGTTGGTCAAATTTTGCCAGGGCATGCAGAAGGGCGCACCGGTCGATTCCTTTGTGGTGCCCGAGCCGTGGGATATGCCCGGCTATGAGCACAAGGTGATCATGGCGGCGGGCGCCTTTACGGGCGGGGCATCCATTGAGCTGTCCGCCGACGCGCCGCTCAGAGAGCCCTACGCGGCGTGGCTGCAGGGCGGGCTCAATTACCACAGCGGCAAGACTGGCGTGCTGCTGGGTGTGCAGTCACTGCTGGAGGGAACGCAATGATTGTTCATCCTTTTTTGCCCATCTATGATGAGCGCTCAAGGATCCTGATCCTAGGAACCATGGCGTCCCCTCAGTCACGGGCGCGCGGCTTTTACTACGCCCACCCGCGAAACCGGTTCTGGCCGGTGATGGCAAGGCTTTTCGAGCGGGAGATACCGCCCGGCCGGGAAGGGCGCACCGCTTTTCTGCTGGAAAAGGGCATCGCGCTGTGGGACGTGCTGCATGCCTGCGACATTGAAAACGCGGGGGACGCCTCCATAAAAAACCCGGTCTTAAACGACTTTGCCCCGTTGTTTGCGGCGGCGGACATCCGCGCGGTGTTTACCACCGGGCGCGCGGCAACCGACCTCTTTGCCCGCCGCGCGCCCCAGGCGCACAGCCACCCGCCCCATTATCTGCCCTCCACCAGCCCGGCCAACTGTCGGAACCAGACGATGGAGACGCTGTGTGACGCCTATCGGGAGATTCTTGCCGTTCTCAAATGAACGCTGCCCCATGCTGTGTGGGACAGCGTTTTTGTGTAAATGAACAGTTGATTCCAACAATCTAAGCGCCCGGGAGGTTATAGAGAATAGAGAACAAAATGAAAAGGAGGGGTTATTTATGAAGAAAACAAGAAAAAAGGGGTTAGCCGTACTGCTCACGGCGGGAATGTTGATGCTGTGCGGCTGCCAGACGACAAACACAAGCAGTCAGCCGGGGGAACAGGGAATGACCGTGATCAAGGAGGTGGAACCCATTCATTTTAATCAGCAGGCAATCATGGCGGACGGGCTGTTTGATACGCCTGACAATGTCATCCCCGACAAAGCGACAGCAGACCGGTACGCGCGGCTTGTGCTTGAGATTGGGTCTGATGGGATGTACAAAACACAATTGACGCAGTATGACACGGAAAAGGAGGTGTGGGTTGTGCGCTTCCTGCCCGGGGAAGAGGTGTGCGGGGGAGACCGGAGCGTTGCCTTCTCAAAAAAGACGGGCGAGGTGCTACTGATCTGGGGCGGGGAATAGACCTCAAACAAAAAGCCTCCCGCGCTTTACCGTGTGGGAGGCCTGTGTTTTATCCTCAAGTTCTGCTGTTGGCGATCTCCACCGCCATCTGCAAATGCTCGGCGGCAGCGCTTGGGTCTTTTTTCTTTTTATAGAGCTGTGCCATCTGTTGGTGGATGTAATAGAGGCCGTTTTTATTTTCCGCCTCCGTGTAGGCTGCGAGTGCTTTTGCGTACCAGCTGAGCGCAAGGTCGTGCCCGCCGGTCAGGTAGTGAATGTCGGCGACGTTGCACAGGGTGTCCCCCAGATCGCCGGGCGCGCAGTGTGCGGACCGCTCATACGAATCCATAGCTTTGCCGTACCACTCCAGCGCCTTTTCATATCGCCGCAGCTTTTCATACACCATGCCGATGTTGTTGTAGACCTGCGCCGTGCCCGGATGGTCGCTGCCCAGCAGGAGCTCATGGACATAGAGCGATTTGTCATACCATTCCAGGGACGCCGCATAATCGCCCATATTGTAGTGGACAATCGCGATGTTGCCGTAGGTGGCAGCGGTTCCCAGATTCTCACGCCCCAGCAGGCGCTCCCGGATCGCGAGCGCTTTGTTGTACAAAGCCAGCGCCATTTTATGCTCGCCCATGCAGTCGTGCACAGACGCGATGCTGTCATAGGTGGCGGCGGTGTCGGGGTGCTCAGCCCCCAGCGCCTCCTCCCGGATGCGCAGCGCCTTCTGAAGCCAGACGATCGCTTCGGGGTAGTCTGCCGTGGCGGTGTACACAGAGGCAAGGTTTTGATAGGCCAGCGCGGTTTCGGGATGCTCCGGGCCGCAGGTTCGATCAAAAATCCCGCACGCCCGCCGCGCATATTCAAGCGCCCCGTGGAAGTTGCCCATGTTCTGGAAAACCACCGCGAGGTTGTCAAGCACCTTGGCGAATTCCGCGCTGTCCGGGCCGCTGGTGCGCTCATAGATCGAAAGGGCGGTGTGATACAGGTCGAGCGCTTTGTCATAGTCGCCCAGCTCATCATACAGGTTGCCCAGATTGGCACAGGTGGCGGCGGTTTCCGGGTGCGTCTCCCCGAAGGTTTTGCCCTTCTGGGTGAGCACGCCCAGATACTGCTCCTGCGCGCGGCCATACTGACCGGTGCGGTGGAGGGCGGCCGCCACATGGTCGGCGGCTGAAAGTGTGCGCGGCTGAGCAGTGCCCAGCTCATCCTCATAGAGGTTGAGTGCACGCTGGAAAGCCTCGAGGGCCTGATCGTATTGTGCCTGTTCAAAAAATTGAAAGCCAGCGGAATTTTCCTGATCCGCTTGTTGGAGGCTTAGGTTGTTTGTTTCGTCGTAATCGATATCGGATGAGAAAATCATGAACCGCCTCTCCCTGTTGAAATCGTTGTAGCATAGAATTGTTACCTCTCAGTATACACCAAAACGTTTCAAATCGCAATGAATTTTTATTGGGCGTCCCCTACGCCCGCCGCGGCTTCATAAAAACTTCATAAATTAGACAGGCCGGTGTTAACATTCGATCGGTATAGTACATATGAATTTATGAAATATTTACAATTCCCGAACGCATTCGCCCGCCCCGCTTCCTTGTATTGGGAGACGGGATATGATATGATGAAATGAGATAAATAAAGGATCGGATGTGAAGCTATGACCATTCAGAGCGGAGCGCTGCGGGCGGCCTATGAGCAGGTGTGCGCCGTGATCGAACAGGTGCGAGGCGTCATTGTCAACAAGGACGAGGCGGTCGCCAAGACCATAATGGCAATTCTCGCGGGCGGGCATATTCTGCTTGAGGACGTGCCCGGTGTGGGAAAGACCACGCTGGCGCTGGCCTTTTCCAAAGCGATGAGCCTGGACTGCAAGCGGCTCCAGTTCACCCCCGACGTCATGCCCAGCGACGTGGTGGGATTTACCATTTTCAACAAGCAGTCGGGACGCTTTGAATATAAGCCGGGCGCGGCTTTGTGCAACCTCTTTCTGGCCGACGAAATCAACCGAACCTCGTCGCGCACTCAGTCGGCGCTGCTCGAGCTGATGGAGGAGCGCAAAGTGACGGTGGACGGCGTTTCGCATGAGCTGCCCCGTCCCTATATCGTGATCGCGACCCAAAACCCGGTGGGCTCGGTGGGCACCCAACTGCTGCCCGACTCCCAGCTCGACCGCTTTATGATTTGCCTGACCATGGGATACCCGAACCGGCAGAGCGAAATCGGCATCCTCAAGGGGCGCGAGAGCGGCGATCCCCTGAATGCTGTGCGCCCCGTGATCACGGGGGAGACCATTGAAAACATCCAGCGCCTGATCGAGAGCATCTATATGGACGACGCGGTGTATGACTATCTGATGTCGCTCGTGCAGGCGTCGCGTGACCATGCCAAGATCCGGCTGGGCATCAGCCCGCGCGGTTCAATCGCCCTCATGCGTATGGCCAAGGCCAGCGCCTTCCTGCGCGGCCGGGACTATGTGGTGCCCGGCGACCTGCAGTTTGTCTTTCTGGACACCTGTACCCACCGCATCGTGCTCACGCCCAAGGCCAAGGCGGAGACCGACGCGCTTACGGTGCTGCGCGGCATTCAGAAGGACATCCCCCTGCCCGTGATGAAGAGGAAGCCTGTATGATTCCGGTAAAGATCTTTTATGTGCTACTGACCATTGTGCTGATGATTTTTTCGGTCGGCTATCAGGGGACGCTGCCGGTTATGCTGCTGATCACCCTCTACATCGTGGCGATCCTGACAGCGGTGTGGTCGTTTCTTGCGCGCAGGCGCATCAGCGTCACCCTGAAAGCTGGGGAAAGTGACCTAAAGGGCGGCGTGCCCTACCGGATCCACGTCCAAAACGGCTCCCTTTTTCCGATCACCTTTTGCGAGGTGTCGCTGCGCTGTGTCAACCGGTTTGACGGGGAGGAAGCCAAACAGCGGGTGCATTTTACGGTTCCGCCCCGCGGCGCGCAGGAGATGTCGGGGATGCTGCAAACCCAGGGGGCGGGCACTTATGAGCTCGACTGTACAAAGGTGTTCTTTACCGACTGGTTCAGGCTTTTCCGCCGAAAGCTCGGAACCCCTGCGCCGGTTCGTTTTACCGTCTGGCCTCATGCCCACCCCATTCAGGCGAGCCTGCACACCATCCCCGAGGAGGATCCCACCGCCTCGCGCGTATCGCCCGACAAGGTCGGGTCGGTGCCGGGCGAGTTTTTCGGCGTGCGCGAGTACCGGGAGGGCGACCGGCTGCAGTATGTCCACTGGAAGCTGACCGGAAAAACCGGCGCGTTCGTGGTCAAGGAGTTCAGTCTGCCGCGCAAAAATTCGGTCACCCTGCTCATGGAATTTTCGGGCGCACCGGACACGGTCATCAAAAACGCCGTGCTGGACACGGCCGCCACCCTTTCCGCGTTATTCCTGGAGGCGCAGGTGGAGCACGAGCTGTGCTTCCTGCGGGGCGGGGTTATACACCGCTTTGAGATTCTCTCGCGGGAGCTGCTCTATGAGGCTCTGCGGGAGTTGCTGTCCCGCCCGCCCGAAACCGGCACGGGACAGCCGGCGCTGTCGGCGCTCACACAGCCCGGCGCGAACCGCCATCTGGTTGTGATCACGGGCGACCCACAGGCAGGGGAGCACCCCGTCCTGCACGGACAGGTTGTGCCCGCCGCACTGCTGCTGGTGAGCAGGGAGGACGCGCCCGCGCCGACGTCCACTGCCGGGGACAAGCTGCGCGTCCTGCCGGTTTGCGCCGCCGACGTTCAGAAAAGCCTGATGGGATTGGAATTGTAGCATGAAAAAAAAGAGAAACAATAAAACGCAGGGCTTCCGGTTTCTGGGCAGGATGGGCAGCACGATGCCCGCCTGGAACAACCCCCTGCTGGAGATACTGCTGTATGCGGCCGTGACCTTTCTGGCGACGGCCGGGCCGCTCTTATGCCTCGTGACCGGCTACAACACGCCGGTCGATGTGGAGCTGATCCTCCTGCTGACCGCCGGGCTGTCGCTCTTCTTCTCCGCGCTCTACCGTTCGTCCGCCGGCCAGTGGGTCTTTTATGTCACCGTCCTGCTTCTGTTTGTCGTCGGGCTGTATGCCTGGGAGGAGCTGTGGGCGGAGCTGGCAACCCTGTGGAACGCCTCCCTGCCCTCCCTCCAGCCCCAGCTTGCGCTGATGTTCATTTTGCCGGAGGAGCTGCCGCTGTACGAGTCGGGAGGGCCGCTTCTTCTGGCGCTGAGCTATTTTCTGTGCATGACGTGCGGCTATTCGGTCAACCGCAACCCCCGTCTGCTGCCCGTGTTTTTGTTTACCTTCCCGCTCATTGAGATTGTATTTCTGCCCGGGCTTGCGCCTGCCTTTCTGCCTCTCGCCATGTCGGTCTGCGGGTATGGCTGTGTGCTGGCCATTTCCCGGACGGCGGGCTCGGTGCACTTCGACCGCACCGGGCACGTGCAGGGCAAAGCGGGAAGGATGCGGGCACGGCCGCTGCCGAGGGTGTTTGCTCCGGCGGTGCTGACCGTGTGCGCCCTGACGCTGTGCGGGCTGCTGCTCTCACAGGCGTTTCTCTCCATGGGAGGGTACACCCGCCCGGAGGCGCTTGATCAGATGCGCGCCGCTGCCATGACCGCCGACCTGCGTTCGCTTTTCTACAACCCCGACCGCGTGCGCGGCAGGCTGTCCGCGGCGGGGGACAAGACCTTTGACCATAAAACCGACCTAGCGGTCACGCTGCCCATGCCCGCAGAAACGGTATACCTCAGGGGATTTACCGCGGGCGTTTACAAAAACGGCAACTGGGAGCAGCTGCCCGACGGGGCGTATACACAAGCGCCCTTCAGTACGCTGGCGGAGCAGGGGAAGGAATTCATCGACGACAGCCAGTATTATCCCGAGAACACGCTGCTCGAAAAGGCGATGTACCAGTACGGAGGGTGGGGGAACAAGAATGGTAGACTGCAGTTCCTGGATGAGCAGGGAGATGTCGTTCTGGAATTTCCGGAGGATGCGCGTTTCCGCAAAGTCGACGGTACCATACAGGTTGAGCCGGTGCGCGCGGGACGGCAGTATGCCTACCTGCCCTATATGTCCTACAAGAGCGATGACATCGAATATGAATATGACCGCTATGCGAGGCTCAAAGGCGGAGACAGCTATGAGGCAAGTTTCACGAATGTACAGAATTATGTATCCGAAGGCTTTTTGAATGAGGGTCGCCTGACCAATCCCTTTGCCCAGACGTATATGTACAACGTTGGATTTGATCCATTCTACAATGATTTCTGGCAGCCGCGTGTGGAGGCCTCCACCGAAGGGAGCTACCGCGCCTTCGTCAACGCCCATTACTTGGAGGTGCCCGCAGGCTTTGAACGGCTGACCGCGGATGTGCAGGAGCGGTGGGAGAGCGAAGAATACGGTGAACCGTGGTCATGGGACTACTCCCTGCTTGAGCTGCGCAACAGCGTGCGCGAATACCTGTATGCGCAGGCGTCCTACTCCCTGACGCCGGGCACAACGCCGCCGGGCGAAGATCCCATCAATTATATGCTGTACGAAAACCACAAGGGCTACTGTATGCATTTTGCGTCGGCCGCTACGATCATATTCCGGGCGATGGGCATTCCCGCGCGCTACACAGAGGGCTATGTCATCACGCAGAAGGACATCAAAAGTGCCAAGCCGGCGGCGGACGGATTGGAGATGAACATTCCGGAGGACGACGGCGCGGCGGTGCTGTGGTCAGACGAGCAGATGCAGCCGGTGCGCATGGAGCTCAAGGACACCAATTCCCACGCCTGGGTCGAGGTGTATGCCGACGGGTTCGGCTGGGTGCCGATTGAGGTCACGCCGGGCTATTCGGGCTATATGGAGGAATTGCCCACCGTGAAGCCCGAGCTGGGCAAGACATCGCAGGCGTCCCGCTCCTCTTCGGGAAGTTCCTCCAAACCGAAAAGCTCCTCCGCCCCCTCGTCAAAGCCCCCTTCCTCTTCATCTTCTTCCAGGCAGCCGGAAAGCGGCAAAAAAGGGAACGCGGGCTGGCTGTGGTTCGTGCTGCTGGGGCTGGTGATCCTGACCGGCGCGGCGGTTCCGGTCGTGCGGCGGCTGACGCTCCAGCGCCGGATGCGGCTGACCTCCACGCCCGACGTCAATCAGAACATCCTGCACGGGTATGAGTATCTGGTGCTCCTGCTTGCAAACGAGCGGGTGGAGGACGCCGAAACCATCTGCTATCATCCGGAGGATCTGCACACGGCTTTCCCCCTCCTCGTGGAGGAGGATTGTGAAAGCTGCATGACGGTCGTGCTTAAAGCGCGCTTCTCGGGACAGCCGGGGGACAGGGCCGGGCAGCAGGCGCTCACGCGGCTGACCGAAACCCTGAAGGGGGCGCTCTATGGGCGCAAATCGGTGTGGGGGAAATTCGTGATGAAGTATATCAAAATGCTGTTGTGAGGAGGATTTCGATGAAAAAGTTTTTTGCTCTTGTATGCGCACTTGCGCTCAGTCTTTCCCTGTGCGCCTGTTACCCCCGCGTACCTGGCGACGCGTCGTGGGCGAAGGTCACACTTGGTGAATCCAGCCGTTTCAGCAAAGAGGAACTAAACGCGGCGGTGGACTGCGTCAAGGAGGCCTTAAAGGGCTATGAGGGCTGCACAATGACGGCCCTGTGGTATGACGAGGCAAAGTCGGACGAAGAGATGGGGTCTCCCCAGAAGAATTCGGTTGTTTTGTTTTCGAACTTAAAGATTGACGAAGGGGACTGGGATAACGGATTTGAAGCGGGCACTGTCCAGGAAGGATGGAAATGGAATCTGGTCAGGGATAGCGAGGACGATCCCTGGCGCGTTTACAATGAGGGATTCTGCTGAGAAAAGAAGCCGGGGCATCATGTCCCGGCTTCTTCCTTGTCTGCGCTGAGATTGTATTCAATCGAGTCGCGCAAGGCGTCCCACGACGCCTCGATGATGTCGGGCGACACGCCTACCGTCGACCACACCCGCCGTCCGTCTGACGAGGTGATCAGCACGCGCACGGTGGCGGCGGTCGCGCCGCGCGAGTCCATCACGCGCACTTTGTAATCGGTCAGATGGACGCTCGACAGGGCAGGGTAAAAAACCTCAAGCGCCCCGCGAATGGCTTTGTCCAGCGCGTTGACCGGGCCGTTGCCCTCGGCCGCCGTCAGCTGCACCCGGTCGCCCACCCGCACCTTGACCGTGGCGAGAGAGGCGCAGCCCGCCTCACAGGGCTGCCCGCTGACGATTTTGTAGTTGATCAGCTCGAAAAAGGGCTCGTACCGTCCGGTCAGCTTGCGCACGAGAAGCTCGAAACTCGACTCGGCGCCCTCAAACTGATAGCCCTGCTGCTCGAGCGATTTGAGCGCGTCCATCACCTTCAGAAGCTCAGGCGACTCCTTTTGCAGGTGGGGCAGCACGCCCCGAATTTTTTCCAGAATCACGGTGCGCCCCGCCATTTCCGACATCAGGAAGCGCCGCTCGTTGCCCACCTGCTCGGGCGCAATGTGCTCGAAGGAACGGGCGGACTTGAGCACGCCGTCGGCGTGCATGCCCGCCTTATGGGCAAAGGCGCTCGTGCCCACAAAGGGCTCGCCCTGCTTGAGGCTCACGTTGCAGATCTCGGCGACCGCGCGCGCCGTCGGGGTGAGGGCGTCCATGTGTTCGGGGGGAATACAGTCAAAGCCCAGCTTGAGCTGCAAATTGGGCAGAATCGCCGCAAGGCAGGCGTTGCCCGTCCGCTCGCCGAAGCCCAGATAGGTGCCCTGCACCTGCCGCACGCCCGCCTGCACCGCAAGGATCGAGTTGGCTACCGCCATGCCGCCGTCGTTGTGCATGTGCACGCCCAGTGTGACGCCGGGGAAGCGGGCGGCGACCGCTTTGACGGCCTCCTCCACGGCGTGGGGGAACGCCCCGCCGTTGGTGTCGCACAGCACAAGCGCCTGCGCACCGCCCGACAGCGCCGCCGCGAGCGTATGAAGGGCGTACTCGGAGTTGCGCGTATAGCCGTCAAAGAAGTGTTCGGCGTCAAAGAAAACAGTTTTGCCCTGCTCGCACAGGTAACGAACCGTGTCCTCAATCATGCTCAGATTTTCCGAGAGGTCGGTGCGGATGACGTCGGTGACGTGCAGATCCCAGCTTTTCCCAAACACGGCGATGAGCCGCGTGTCCGCGCGCAAAAGGCCGGCGACGCCCGTGTCCGCCGTCACTGGGATACCCTTGCGCCGGGTGCTGCCGAAGGCGACGAGCTGTGCGTTGCGCAGGGAAAGACTTTTCGCCGCCTCAAAAAAGGCCAGATCCTTCGGAACCGAGCCGGGGTTGCCCGCCTCTATGTAGGAAATGCCCAGGTTGTCGAGCAGTCGAACGATGTCCAGCTTATCCTCAACCGAAAAGGAAATGCCCTCTGCCTGCGCCCCGTCGCGCAGGGTGGAGTCCAGAATATCGATGTGTCGGTTCATGGGGAATCCTCCCGTCCTGATTTTCTGTACCCATTATATCAGCCGCGCGGTG
Source organism: Oscillospiraceae bacterium (assembly GCA_031551875.1). Taxonomy (GTDB): domain Bacteria; phylum Bacillota; class Clostridia; order Oscillospirales; family Acutalibacteraceae; genus JAVBNA01. The sequence continues at coordinate 50,778 of JAVBNA010000014.1, forward strand.
ACAATGCAAATTACATATTTTTACCATATAAAACTCATACTAGATAAAAGGAGTGAGTTCATGGGACGTCTCTCTGCGCGCGCCCCGGCCGTATGGCGCATCCGTCTGGTTGCCGTGTGGGCGGTGATTTCCTTTGCCGGCGGGCTGATCTTGTTTTTTCAGTGGGTTGTGGGGTTCGTGTGGCTGATTGTATTTTCCGCGGCCATACTCTATCTTCTGATTTATTATATCCCCGCCGCCTGCAAAAACGTGCGCTTTACGCAGACCGAGGAGCTTCTCTCGCTGCACAGCGGCGTGTTCATCAAAAAAACCGTGCTCATACACCGCGGCCGGGTGCAGTATGCTAAGCTGATTCAGGGGCCTGCAGCGCGCCTGTACGGCACCGCCTCACTCCTTTTTTACCTCGCGGGCAGCGTGCTTTGGCTGAGCGAGCTGGAGCGGGCTGACGCCCAGAAACTTCAGGAGGAATTCTGCCATGACACAGCCCGCGTATCCCCTCCGGCGGACCCATCCGCTGTACATGCTGGGAAGTCTTAAACGCTTTGCGTTCCTGCTGATCATTCCCTTTTTGCAGGGACTTCTGTTCGGCACCGGCAGCCTTTTTGACCGGCTCTACCGTTCGGGCTGGAACGCCGTGCTGGTCGTGCTGATTGTGGTGATGGCGGTGCTTGAGTGGCGGGGCTTCCGCTTTGGGCTTGCGGAGAATGTGCTGACGGTGGAAAAAGGGGTGGCACTGCGGCGCACCGTGCGGATCAATACGAAAAGAATTGACTTTCTCTCCTTTGAACACACCCCGCTGCTTTCGCTGTGCGGGGCGGCGCGACTGCGGCTGGAGACGCCGGGCGGCAGCCGGAAAAAACCCGATATCACCCTGCTGGTCCGCGCGGGCGGCGCACGGGAAATGATGGAGATGCTGTCCCCGCCCGGCAAACGGGGGCAGGTCTTTGTCACCCGCTTCCGGCAGATGGCGCTGCTTGCCGCGTCGTGGTCGAACGCCGCGTCGGGACTGCTGCTCGCCGCGCCCTTTGTCGGGCAGCTGGGCAAGATTTTCGGCGAGGATCTGTCCCGGCGCATTTATGACGCCGCCACGGTCGGCGAGCTTTTGTTACGCTTCGGCGTGCCGCCGCTGGTCGCGTCGGTGTCTTGGCTACTGTTCGCGGGGTGGGCGGTGGCTTTTTTGTCGCGCCTGTTCAAGCACGCCCGCTTTTCCGCGTATCAGTCCGAGGGCTTTCTGGTCACGCGGTCGGGGCTGCTGTCCCGGCGGCATCATTTTGCCCGGCGGTCGGCGGTCAACGGCGTCACCATCCAGCAAAGCCTGCCCATGGTGCTGTTAAAGGTTCAGACGGTCTATTTACAGGTGGTGGGATACGGCAAGGGAAAGGGGGAGCGCGCCCTGCTGGCGGCGGGGAAAAACGACGACATGCGCGCCGCAGTGCAGACGCTGACCGGCTTTGACCTGTCCGGCCGGGCGCGCATTGCGCCCAAGCGCTCGGCCAAAGTCGGCTATGTGCTGATGCCCTGTATCCTGCTGGCCGGGGTGACCGTGCTGTGCGGGGGTGCGCTGTGCCTCTGGCCGCAGCTGTGGGAGTACCTGCTGCTGCTTTGGGGGTTTCTGGCGGTGTTCGCTGTGTGGCGGCTGTTCATCTGTTTGATGGGTTTTTCGCGCGCGGGCGTGCGGGTGTCGGACGGCGCAATCGAGCTGTCCACCTACAAGAACCTCTCACTGGTGCGCGGGATTTTGCCCCGCGACCGTGTGCAGGAGATCCGCATCACCCAGTCCCGGATCCAGCGCCGTTTGGGCATTTGCTCGCTGTCACTCGGACTGTTCAGTGAGGGCAAAAAAACCATCGTCGTGCAGGGCGTGGGATATGAGGAGGTGCTTCGCGCACTTTCATTTGAACAGAAAAAGTCATGATTTCTTCATACCTTTTTTGCTGCGTGTGGTATACTTTCAGGGATAAGGAGGGGGACGTATGTGGTTTTTTCTGGGTGTGCTTTTCCTTCTGCTTGTGCTGGAGACAATACGCAGCAATTTGTCGCTGCGCGTCCGCATGGAGGACATCACCCTCGACACCCTGCCGCCCGCATTGGACGGGCTGGGGCTTGTACATATCACCGATCTGCACGGGCGGCGTTTCGGGCGGCGCAATGCCAATCTCGCCCGCTATATCCGCCACCATCACCCCGACCTGATCCTCGCGTCGGGCGACATGATGGAGGGCACGCCCCAGAGCGCGAACGCGTTTTGTGAGCTGCTCGACGCGCTTCATGGGCAGTACCCGGTCTATTTTTCGCTCGGCAACCACGAGCGAAACGGCTTCTATGCGGACACGCTGCCCGAAACACTGGAGAAATGCACGAGCCGCGGCGCGGTGCTGCTTGACAATGGGTTTGCCGAATGGGAACGCCGCGGGACGTCCTGCCGGATCTACGGCTTTGCGCCCGGGCAATGGAAGGGCGGATGCCGGCTCAGCACGGTTCCCGCCCTTGTGCCCGCGCCGGAGGAGCTGGACGCCGCGCTGGGTGTCAGCCCGCAAGACACCTTCACCCTTTTGCTTGCCCACGACCCCGACGGGTTTCCCGGCTATGCCGGTTGGGGTGCCGACCTCACCCTGTCGGGGCACATCCACGGCGGATTGTGGCGCCCCTTCGGCGTCGGCCTGCTTTCGCCCACCCGCCGCTTTTTCCCGCCCTATTCGGCGGGGGTGTACCGCACAGAAGGCTCGCCGTCGGTTCTGTTTGTCAGCACAGGTCTCGCGGGCGCACTGATCCCGCGCCTGTTCAACCGGCCGGAAATTGCGGTTCTGACGCTGCGCGCGGGTCGGCGCACAAAAAAAGGAGGGGTTCCATGACCCAAAAGCAACCAATCAAGCTCTGGCAATGGCTTAGCGCAGGGGTGCTGTTCGTCCTGCTGATCTGGGCGTTTCTACCCCTGTTTTACCCGCCCTATCTAATTACCGTCTATATGGCGATGGTGATCGCGCTGTGCGCGGGCGGTATTTTTCTGACGCTGCGCCCGCAGATTTTGGGCGCTCTGTACCGGGCGCTGTGGGCAAAAGGCTGGGGCAAAGCGCTGCTGATCCTCTTTCACGCGGCCGTGCTCGCCCTGGTGGTCACCGCCGGCGTTTTCACCGGGGAGATGGTTGCGGCGAACGCCCGCACGCCCGAACCAAACACGCCGCTTCTGGTGTGCGGCGGACGGGTGACCGAGGAGGGTCCCGCACCGGTGTTGACCGAACGGCTCAACACCGCCTATGACTATCTTGCCGAGAACCCTGACGCGCTGTGCATCGTCTCGGGCGGGCAGGGCGCCGATGAGCCGCGGCCCGAGGGGGACGTGATGGCGGAATACCTGGTGGGGAAGGGTATAGACACTTCACGGATCCTGATCGAAAACAAGTCGGCGGACACCGAGGAAAACATACAGTTCAGCGCTGAGATCCTGCGGGCGGCGGGCTATGAGGGCGACGCGCTCGCGATTTGCACCGACGCCGTCCACGAATACCGCGCGCAGGAGAACGCCCGGCGTCTGGGCTTCACCACGTCGGCGGTGTCGTCGCCCCCACCGACGTTTGTCCTGTTCGTCCACTGGGTGCGCGAGATTATGGCGATCATCAAATGGAAGATCGGTCTGTAGCAATAAAAAACACGTCCGGCACTGATTCGTTTCAGTGCCGGACGTGTTTTTTATCCGAATAGGAACATCTGGGTGCAGGCAAACAGCTCACGTATGTAGTAGGTGTCCTCGAGATAGCGGTCGGTCGGAGCGGGCAGTCCGGTCGCCTGAAGCCCCAGCTGCCGGGCGCGGTACTGTGCGCGGAACTGGTGGTATCCGTCGGTTACAATTGCGATGTTCGGCGGGAGGTTTTCCCTCGCAAGAATCTCGGCGGAGTTTCTCAAGTTCTCGACGGTGTCGAAGGAGTTCTCCTCCGTATAGATCCGGCTTTCGTCGATGCCCAGTTTTACAAGCCGCGCCTTCATCACCGAGCCTTCGGTTGCGGTTTCGTCGTCACCCTGCCCGCCCGAGACGATGCACACCGTCTGCGGGTGGGCGGAGAGGTATTCATAGGCGGTGTAGAGGCGGCGGGAGAGCATGGGGCTGGGGACGTCGCCGTACAGCTTGCAGCCCAGCACGACCAGTGTCGTCGGCTCGTCCCCGGGCAGGTTTTCCTCCGCCCGTTTGATCGAGCCGAACAGCACGCAGCCGTACACGGTCACGGCGCAGAGCACGCCGACCAGCACGCCCCGCAGGAGCCTGAGCCACCGGCGTTGGGAAAAGGCTTTCCAGACGGCGCGGGGGAGGAAGGGGAATACCAGAAATATCAGCAGCAGCACACAAAGTGCGATGGGGGCGATGTTGCCGATGTTGCGGACATGATAGCGCATGGGGAAAACAAACTTTTGAATGGTCGTCACACACCACCAGGCGGCGGCGATCCGAAGCAGAAGAAGCACAAACAGAGCCGCTTTTTTGGGGATGCTGATGCGCTTGAAATCCTCCACGTATTGCTTTATGTGCATAAGCATCCCTCCATTTATATCAGTGTATCATGGAATTATGACGCGGATAAAGAGAGAATATGAATAGTCGTCTATAAATCTTGATGTCCGCAAAGCAAAAAACATGACACATCTTTTGCACGCAGTCAGTACGTGTGTCACATGACAGTTGCGCTGTTTGAGTGACAGTTGCGCCCAGGCATTGAAAAAGGGAGCAAAAAATGATATACAATGAATAAAATAGTTATCATGTTTATATTGTATATTATTAAAATTATTTATGATTCTTAACATATGAGCCTGGCATATCAAAAGAGAAAGAAATGTTTGGACATATAAAAATTAGGGAATCTGTGTCTGAATTTTTCTCATATTAAATCGCGGAGTGCGAGCGGAAAGGAGGGCCGTAAAGCCAGGAATTTTAGGAGAAATCACAGGAAGCGTGTATAATGAAGGAGTGGAAATCAAAATGAGGAAAAAGAACCTCGGAAAGCAAATTGTTTCGATGATCCTTTGCGTCACCCTGCTGCTGACCATCGGCATGGTTACCTTTGCATCCGGCAACTATGACAACACGGAGCAGTCCCGCATTTCACAGGCCACTGCGATTGAGGCGGAATCGGAAGGCATCGTCCTTCTGAAGAACGACGCCATTCCCGGCGGCGGAAAGTCTCTGCCTCTTGCCCCCGGCACAAAGGTCAACGTATTCGGAAGAGCGGCCTCCAATCCGTATTACGACGGCGGCGGCTCGGGCGCAACCACCGCGAGCACCAGAAGAGTGAACTTCTACGCGGCTCTGCAAACCGCGGGCATCCAGTATAATACTGAACTGCAAGCCTATTACAACGCCTTCACCGGCACCGCCAACGAAGGCGTGACGCAGGCCCGTCCCGAAATTCCTTTTGCAACACTGAGCGCGTCAGACGCCTATCAGAACGCGATTGCAAATCCCGAGTATGACACCGCGATCGTGGTGCTCGGCCGTGTCGGCCAGGAAGGCTCTGACGTGGGCGCCGCCGCACTGTATCTGAAGCAGTCTGAGGATGATCTGATTAAAGCGGTCGGTGCTACGCACTCAAACGTGATCGTAATTTTTGACACCTGCCAGACCATGCAGTCCAACTTTGTGAAGGATCCGGCATACGGCGTTGACTCGGCCATGTACGTCTGGGCGCCCGGCTGCTTCGGCTTCACCGCCGTCGCCGACACCCTGCTCGGCCGGTACAACCCCTCCGGCCGTCTGGTCGACACCATTGTGGATGACCCGCAGGCCAACCCCTCGTATCTGAACTTCGGCACCTTCCAGTATGCCGGCACCTTCCCCATCCAGAACAACCCCACCACCACCACCAACTGGAATACGACCTCCGCGAACAACCAGAACAAGTTCCTGGAATACGAAGAGGGTATCTATGTTGGCTACCGCTATTGGGAAACCTTTAAGCCTGAGAGGGTTGTCTATCCCTTCGGCTACGGCCTGTCGTATACAAGCTTTGCCTGGTCGAACTACCAGCAGAGCGTGATCGGCGACAAGGTCTCGGTCAAGGTGGACGTCAGGAACACCGGCGCGGTCGCCGGCAAGGACGTCGTGGAGATCTATGTGGAGCAGCCCTACACCGCGGGCGGCATCGAGAAAGCCAAGCGCGTGCTGGCGGGCTATGCCAAAACAAGCCTCCTTGCGCCGAACGCTTCCGAGACGGTCACTGTGACCTTCTCTCTCTATGACATCTCCTCCTATGACATCGTAAACGGCAACTATGTCTGTGACCAGGGCGTCTATAGAGTGTTTGCCTCCAAAGATGCCTCCGAGGCGGGCAAAGTACTCAATGGCACTTTCACGCTGGCCAGTGCCTTCCGCACCACAAAAGACCCCAAGACGGGAACAGACCTCAAGAACCTGTTTGCCGACGCCAGAGGAAACGGCACCGTCCTGTCCAGAGCGAACCATGACGGCACCTATCCCACAAGGCCCGAAACCAATACCATTGCCATGCCCGACGATGTCCGCGCGACCCTGGATAAATTCCCGGCTCCCGACACGGGCACGGCTTTCCCGTTCAGCGAAACCGCAGGCGAAAACCCGACGCAGCTTCAGGCCATCTATGACGGCGCCGAGGCGGCGGTCGAGGCGGGCACCTTCAGCAACATGGAGGATGCGCTGTGGAATTCCCCGCTGTGGAACAGCTTCCTCAGCCAGCTGACCCTCACCGAAGCGGCGGATCTCTGCCGTCAGGGCGGCTATCAGACCATCGGCAACACCCGTCTGGGCATCCCGCGCACGGTTGACAACGACGGCCCGCAGCAGGCCAAGGCGCGCAGCGGCGGCGGCGTCGGCGGCAACGGTACCGCAATGCCCATCGCCACAGCCCTTGCCTGTACCTGGAACGTTGAGCTGCTTGAAAGAGTGGGCGAGGCGCACGGCGCCGACGCAGTTCTCTGCGGTCTCCAATCCTGGTACGCACCCGCGCTGAATATCCACAGAACCCCCTATTCCGGACGCAACTTTGAGTATTATTCCGAAGATCCGCTGGTATCCGGCAAATGCGCGGCGGCGGTCACAAGAGGCGTACAGTCCAAGAAAGTGTCGGTCACCCTCAAGCACTACGCGCTCAACGACTGTGAAGCCAACCGTTCGGGCGTCAACACCTGGGCGGACGAGCAGACCATTCGTGAAATTTACCTCAAGCCCTTTGAGATCGGCGTCAAGGAAGGCAAGGCCACCGGCATGATGACCGCCTTCAACCGCATCGGCTCTGTCTGGGCGGGCGGCAACAAGGCGCTGTGTACCGACGTCCTGCGCGGCGAGTGGGGCTTCCGCGGCTATGTGGTCACCGACTTCTATTCGGGCGGCTACATGCTTCCCCCCAACATGATTCTGGCGCAGAACGACATCTCCCTGGGCAACGCGAACCAGACCGCAATCCTCAACTACAACAACCAGCTTGATCCGGTCGGCATGTCCAACGCGCTGGCGAGAAGCGTCAAGAACCTCTGCTACATGAAGATGCGCACCACGCACTTCGCGGGCGACGAGGTCATCGACTTCCCCGAGCCTCCGGCACCCATCGAGACCCTGAACGGCACCTACAAGTGGATGGTCACCGGCTATGACTGGGGCCCCGGCGTCAACAAGATCATTGTAAACACCGGCGACCAGCTGGTCAACAACTCCGACCTGGCCGACATCGCGGAAAACGGCAACTTCTTCACGGTCCGCACCGGCACCCAGAACCGTACGGTTACAGGCACCTATGTTTCTGACGCGGAAGGCAACGAGATCGTGCTCCCCGGCAACCACATCACGATCGAGCTGCGGTGCACCTCGTCGGTCGGCAACCCCTTCGTCTATTCAGGCATGAACAAATGGATTGATCCCTACAACATTACGATCACCCTCCTGCGCCCCATCGGCGACTATGGATTCGTGAGCTTTACAAACGGCGGCAAATGGACGCCCGAGGCGGACAAGTTTGACCGCACCGGCAAGTACACCGCCGACGGCATCACCCTTTCCTACGCCTCCTATGCACCCGCGGCCGACGACAAAAAGAACCCGCTGGTCATCTGGCTGCATGGCGGCGGCGAAGGCGGCACCGACCCCTATATCACCCTGTACGGCAATCAGGTGGTAAGCCTGGCCTCCGATGAAACCCAGGCTCACTTCGGCGGCGCTTATGTCCTCGCACCGCAGGCGCCTACCATGTGGATGGACGGCAACGTGAGCAACAACGGCAAGAGCAAATACACCAACGTCCTCATGAGCCTGATCACGAAGTACGTGGAAGCCAACCCCGACATCGACATCAATCGCATCTATGTCGGCGGCTGTTCCAACGGCGGCTTCATGACCATTAACCTGATCGTCAACTTCCCCGGCTACTTTGCCGCAGGCTATCCCATTTGTCAGGGATACATGAGCTCGGCGATCACCGACAGCCAGCTCCAGGCCTTGGTTGACACACCGCTGTGGTTTGTCCACTCCAGAGCGGACACAACCCTGCGTTATGCCAACTACACCGTTCCGCTGTACAACCGTCTGCTCGCCGCGGGCGCGAAGGACCTCCACGTTGCGGAGTCCGCAAGCGTCGCATGGGGCGGAACTACCTTTATGGGACACTGGTCGTGGATCTATTTCTTCCACAACGCCGCGCCCTGTACCGCTGCGGAATCCACCCTGGTAAACGGCTGCACCGACGGCTGTGAAGGCGTTACCATCATGGACTGGATGGCCACACAGGTCCGCACGAACAAGAGCGTGTCCGTCAGCACCGGCGGCACAGTCACCGTTCCGATCTATCTCAACAGCACGATGCAGACCTCCGGCCTGCGCGGCACGCTCAAGTATGACAGCGAGCTTCTCGAGCTCCAGTCCATCACGGCGAAGAAGGGCTTCTCGTTTGCAAGCGAAGGCGACAACTTCGTGATGGTCACTGAAGGCGGCGCGCCGGTTTCGGGCAATATCATCATCGGCTATGCCGTATTCACCGTGAAAAACGGCCTGGTTGACGACGTGACCACCCCCGTAAACGTGGTGCTCGACTATGCCCGCGACGGAGACGGAAAGGCCATCTATCCGATCTTTGACACGGTAGACGTCAAGATTGAGGGCATCCCGCCCATGATGGGCGACGTCAACGGGGACAGCTCAGTGGACGTCGCGGATGCGATTCTCCTGATGCAGTACCTCGCCGGTAGCCGCACCCTGACCGCACGGCAGCTCAAAGCGGCCGACGTCAACAAGGACGGCAAAATCAACGTCGGTGATGTGACCATCATCATGCAGATGTGCCTTTAATGAGAGGGCAGACGACAGATAACAGATAACAGACGAAGGAATCCCGGGGCAACAGCCCCGGGATTCCTTTTATTAAGATTTACCGTGCGGAAACTTTTTCGTCCATCTGGTTTTTGAGCATCAGCTCGGCCACAAACATCCCGTCGTCTACCCGGTGCTCCAGCATGCCGTCATACTGCCGGACGATGTCCCGCACCACACGCAGCCCGATGCCGTGGATGGCCTGATTTTTTTTCGTGGTCTTTAGCTGGGGGTTGAGCTTCAGCACATTTTCCCGCACCGTGTTCCGGCACACAACCACCAGATAGTTTTTGACCATGCTCAATTCCAGTGTGATCAGCGGACTTTCCAGCGGCGCGCAGGCTTCAATCGCGTTGTCCAGCAGGTTGGAGAGAAGGGCGCACAGGTCGTCGTCGTGGATTTCCAGTCTGTCGGGCAGCGCCGCCTGAATCCGAAGGGGCACCCCCCTGGCATGGGCGTAGGCGGATTTCTGGCTGAGCAGCGCATTCAGAAGGTCGTTTCCCGATTCAACAATGGAAAAGCCGTAGTCCTTTTTATATACCCTGGAAAAATACCCCTCAAGGTCGTCGTATTCTTTTCGCCTGAGCAGGGTATCCATATAAAATATCTGGTTTTTCAGCTCATGCTGCGCCACACGGATGTTTTCGTACATCTGGGTGGTTTCCTCCAGGTGTTTCTTCTGCATGGACAGCCGGGCGTTGGACATCCTGATCCGGAGATTTTCTTCGTATTCATTCGTGAGCCGGGCAAACAGGTAATAGAGCAGCAGGATTGCCATAAAAACGCACACAATCAGAACCAGAAGAAACTCCGGAACCTGATGGAGCGGGGCGGACTCAAGCCCGACCGTGGCGCCCATGATGAACAGGCACAAAACAACCTCCACCGTCAGGATGCCCTGGAAGGAGCGGGGGATCTTGGCTGTGAGATGAAAGTGCTGAGAGGAGAGCAAAAAGAAAATGGCGACGTTGATGCCCACCCACAAGGCGTTCCACAGCAGATGCCAGAGAACCGGCACCGACTCCGGCGCGTCAAACCACAGCTTGAACGCATAGAACCGGGCACAGTCGCTCATGATGACACAGGTGATAAACAGCAGGACGGAGATAAGCTTGACATAGAGCTGCCCCTCCAGAAGCAGCACGCCGTATAAAAGCGCCGCCAGCATCCCAGCCGCCCGGTCAAAGGGCGGCGGAATCAGCGCATGTGCAGCAAAAATCAGCGCGCCCTGCACAAGGCAGGACAGCAATAGCGTAAGTCCCCGGCGCTTCACCCATTTACCGAACGAAAAGGTGCGGGACAAAAAAAGAAGGATCAGGATACCGTCCACCATCGGATACAATACGCTATGCGGCATCATACTCATACCACACACCGTCTGTATTGCTGCTTGACCTCGGTCAGGCGATACCGGCTGACCGGCAGTGACTTTCCGCTGTCCAGCGTCACCTCATTCGCTCCAATGCTGAAAATGTAGCGATAATTGACCAGAAAGCCCTTGTGGATGCGCAGAAAGCCGAGACCCTCGAGGCGCGCCTCCAGCTCCCTGAGCTTATATTTGACCTGAATGTTGCCCAGCTCGGTGGCAAAGGTAAGGGTTTTGTCCTTACATTCCACATAGTGTATGGTGTAGGGGTTGAGCATCACATAGACCGCATTGACCTCAAGCAGCAGGTTTTCCGGGCTGCCGGCCGACAGCTCACCGATCAGCGCCCCAACCGACGATTCGATCTCGTCGAAAAAGAATTGCTTACGGATGAATCGGAAGGGCTGAACCTGAAAGGTTTCAAAAACCATCTGTTCGTGGCTTGAAACAAAAAGAATGCGCACACCGATTTGCATCTCGCGCAGGTAGACAGCGAGCTGAAGTCCGCTGAGCCCCGGCATCTGGAGGTCGAGAAAAACCGCGTCAAAGCATCCCCCCCGGGTCACCCTCCTGCGCAGCGCCTCGGCGCAGGAAAAGCGCTCGATCCGGCAGGCGCAACCCATACGTTCAAAGCTTCTTTGGATTTCCTCCGCAGCACGCGTCAAAAAAATCTCCTCGTCGTCACAAATCGCAACCGTATACAAAATATCCATCCCGCTTTCCGGCATTACGCACAATATTTGCGTCGAAAAGAGCGTGTGGTGATTGTATCTAAATTAAACGTACAGCAAATTTATTTTCTATGGCATTTTTCGGCAACATTATATCACACATTTTCGCACGCGTCCAGCCAAAATTTCCGTTCAGGCATATCGGACGATAAAGGGCTCAAAACAGACGTTTCTCAAATTATTTTAATCTGAAAAGAATGACTTTTGAATTGGCATCGCTGCGGATTGTTTCAAACAGCTTCAGAGAATTGACAAACGGCACAAATTTTCTGTACCCAAAATTACGGACGTCAAAATCCGGAAACTGCTTGTTCAGCAAATCGCCAAGCTTCCCCGAAAAGATCAGGCCGTCGTCGTCCGAATTTTCCTCCGCCAGCTCCTGTAACGCCAGCTTGATTGCCTGAATGTTTGAGCCTGCCTTTTCCTCGGTTTCGTCCTCTTCCCTGTGTGTTTTCAGAATCTGCTGCAATTCTTTTTTTGTTAAGATACTGCTTTCCCTGTGCTCGCTGTCGGAATCCGGCTCCTCCATTTGCGGCTCCTCCGGTTTGACTTGTTTTTTGCTTGCGGCATACAGAATGTCCAGATAGGAAAATTTATTGCAGGCCGAGATAAAGGAGCGGGGTGTTTTCTTTTCCCCCATGCCGAGGACATAGACCTCCGATTCCCGCAGCCGGGAGGCCAGACGGGTGAAGTCACTGTCCGAGGAGACAATGCAAAACCCGTTGAGCTTTCCAAGATAGAGCAGATCCATGGCGTCAATGATGAGAGAGGAGTCGGAGGCGTTTTTCCCGGTTGTGTTGCTGTACTGCTGAATGGGGTGGATTGCGTTGTCCAGGATCGCCTTCTTCCAGGCGTTCATGTTTGTCGTGGTCCAGTTTCCGTAGATTCTCTTGTAAATCACGTTTCCAAGCGCGTTGGCCTCACTCAGGATGACCTCGATGTACTTGCTGGAAATATTCTCCGCGTCAATCAGCACGGCCAGCTTCATTTCTTTATCCACTTTTTTATGTCCTCCTCTCAAGGCTTATTTCGCATTCGAAGCGGTTTGGGCGCTTTCCGAGTTAATCCGGTTATTCATAAATTCAGTCAGCTTCGCTTTGCTGAAAACACACTCGGTTCCGTCGGCAAATTTCTGTCCGTTTTCGTCCGTTTTCAAAAACTCAACGCGCGTAAAGGTGCCGTTCAGCGCTCCGGACGCAATCCATGTATCCAGCGTGTCCGCATCAATTTTCAAATACTCCGCCGCCTCATATTCGTGCAGAAAATCCCCAAAGGCAGTGGAATCATGATTGTTAATATCTAAAACGTGGGGCACTGCGCTGGTGGGCGCGGTACGGATCGCTTCCATGATGCCCTGTGACGCAAGAATGACGGCAACGGCGAGGATCAAGCAGCCAACAACCAAAGACCAATTAAATTTTTTCAAAGCAAATCGCTCCTCTTCATACGTTCTCAATCGGTTCGGGAATCTCCCGAACCGATTATACATCAATTGTGGACTGATTTCAACCGGCCCGCGTCTGCGCGTCAGGAGAGAATGTAAATTTTGTTTGACAAAATAATTTTATTTTAAAACAATTTTTGTTGAATTTTCCGCGTATAAGCATTATAATAAATAATAATACTCCCAAGTAACACTCCCAAAAAGCAGGGAAGACCATTAAGCGCGTTAAATCTGGCTTTTTATGGATTTTTAGGGAAAAGCGCAAAAATAAATCCTAAGGGATTTAAAGGATAGATGCAGGATATTAAACCAAACACTAAAATTGAAGAGGATGAATGACAATGAACACAAAGCTTGCAAAAAAACTATGCGCGGGTCTGCTGGGAATACTCATGCTCCTGTCGGTGCTTCCCCTTACGGCGAGAGCGGCGGCTGATTTGAGCAGTCAGATTTCCGCGGACGTCAAATTTTTTTACAAACAGGATACTGACTACCATCCTGTGGATGAAAATTTGATTTTCGGTCAGGATTTCAAAGTCACCGTGGACTGGAGCATTCCGGACGGCGGCGCGCCCATTTATGGCGGCGAGCATTACGGAGGAGCAGCCGGCAGCGCCGGCGACTATTTTGATGTTCCCATTCAGTTTGCGATAGACATGGGCGACGAGGAGGAGGTCTACGCCGTGCTTAACGGCCGTGACCTCGGCACCATAACCAAGTTTTACCGGGGCGCAGTGGAGTATGGATATTTTACGATCATCTCCACCACCACGGAACGTGAAGTTGTAGACGAAATTTATCATGACAACTACGCGCTTCGGCTGTATTTCACCAAAGACATGAATGACAATGGACGGAGCGGCCATATCGAATCGGTTTTCAACATGGTCTGGCTGCCCAGTGACAAGGAGATCAGCTGGCAGGTTGGAGACCTGACCGGCATTAACAGGACCGAAGTCGATGAGGACGACGGGGTGCCCCCCGGACAGGAACTTGAGGACGCGCTTCCGGTGCACAAAAAGGGAGTGATCAGCCGGCCGGTCGATCTTTGCACGCTGGGCATCTGTCACCAGCTTTGGGACGTGCTTGACTGCCCGAACTGCGTCTATGATGCCGAAGAGAAAACATTTACGGCGAGCTGCTGGGGTGCGCAGCCGGGCAGTGACGAGCACTGCGACCCCGCGACAGCGACATGTAAAAATAACCCCTGGAACATTGGCAATATGAATGACATAGCCATGTGGAATATATTTGTCAACGAAAAATCCAGTACGAACTTTACACAGGGCACACCAACCTTTACCATATCCGACACGATGTACTACGAGGATGGTTACCCGGAGAGAATGCAAGTGCTGACCCCGTTCCGGGAACACCTTTTCAGCTTTTCCGATCATGGCTGGTTTGTGCCCGGACGACAATTGCAGGCCGACGCCGCAAACGGCTTATACAATTACCAAAAGGACGGCGGCGGTTCCTATGGCAGCGGGGACGGTTACTTCAAGCTTTACCGCCTGAACGTGGAAAAGATCTGGGCCCGGTTTAAAGAGGCCTATGATTACGAGTGGGGCCCGGAATATACATTGGCGGACTATGATCCAAACCATTCCACCTATCTGTTCCGCCATCCTCTCATTGCTCATCTGGCCAGAGGCCCCTTCTTTACGGAAGAGGAGCTTACAGAGCATTGGTGGACCAGCTGGTGTTACAATGTAGGAAACTGTTTTCTTGAATCCTTGGTGCTTTACGGGGATATTGACGATACCCGTCAGGATGAACTCTGGTCGGAGTATTTTGAGGAAGTCAAGGAATCGGACATTGTAAGCATCCATGTCGCCGAAGACAAGGCAAGCTTTGAGATTGAGCTGAAAAGCGACGTGGTCAACAAGTCCATCGACCCCGGCAATACGACTTATGGCAGTATGCTGAGCTTGATCTATTTCTCACAGATTAAGCCTGAATACCAGAATCAGGATCAACTGATTCTGAATTATTCCTCCGTGTCCGGGTACGAAAACGAACCCAATTGGGGCGTTGTGGAATACGTCAAGGGCAGCGGCTATGTCGAGCAGTCCCCCGGGCAGATTGAAATTTACAAAAAGGACAGCACAACCCAGCTTCCGATCGCCGACGCAAATTTCACCATCACCAAAGAGGGCGTGGACGCGGCTGTCTACTCGAAAAGCTTTGAGAACATGTCGGGAGGCCGGTATCTCAGCGAGCTTCTGACCCCTCCGTCGTTTGACCGAACCACAACCTTTGTCATCACTGAAACGGCGACGCCGACGGGGTACGAGCCCCTGACGACGCCCATCAAAATTTCGGTTGATCCGGATGAAGATTATGAAATCACCGTTCTTTCGCCGCTTGACACAAACATTGTCACTACGACGCCGGACAAATTGGGATTGATCCTCTACAATACGCCTATCCCGTCCAAGAGCATTTCCCTTCACAAGACAAATGATTTGGGCGACGCGGTTCCGGGCGCGGGCTTTACCCTGACCTGGAGCGGGGACGCTTCTTATTCCAAAGTTACCTCGACCAACGCGGCGGGCGACATTGCCTTTGCACTGCCCGCGACCGGCTACAGCACGGGCACCTATACGCTGACCGAGACGGGACGGCCTGCCGGCTATAAGGCCATCGCGCCGATTCAGTTTACGGTGAACGCGGCGGGAGAAATTACGCTGGTTGGTACATATACCTATGCGTCGGTCGCCTCGAATAAGGTGACGGTGAATGTTGTGAATACGGCGGCGTCGACCTCGGTCGCACTGACGGGCACAAAAACAGTCAAGAACAACACCACGACGCTGACCGCCAATCAGTTTACATTCGGTGTGTTTGAAGGCGGGAATCCCAACCCGGTCGCGACGGGAACCAACAACGCAAGCGGCGCCATCACCTTTACGGACATCACCTATACGTCGGCGGGCACACACACCTATACGGTGAAGGAGACCTCCACGGGCGGCAATGGCTGGACCGTGGACAGTACGGAGTATACCGTGACCGTGACCGTGACCGAGGATAATACTACCGGGGCGCTGACAGCCACACCGGCGTATCCGGAAGGCGGCATTGCGTTTGAAAACACCTATACGCCCGGCTCGCCAACCCCTGTAGCCCTTGCGCTTTCGGCGAGCAAGACCGTAAGCGGCGCGGCGCGTGAGGCCGACCAGTTTGCCTTTGCGCTGATTGAGGACGACAAAGTGCTCCAGGTCAAGAAAAACGCGGCGGACGGCAGCATCA
>JAVBNA010000004.1:0-4518 GCA_031551875.1 Oscillospiraceae bacterium
TGTAAGCATGGTAACATGTTGAGCTTGCCAGTACTAATCGTCCGAGGGCTTGACCTACTGCATTTATGTTTGCAATCTACTCTCTTTTTTACTTTACTTTTTTCCCTTTCTTCTCTTTGTTCGGTTTTTAGGGTATATGAAACCTTCAGCCCTCGCTACTCAAGTAGCGGGGGCTGTTTTGTTTATTTTATCATAACAAAAAGCTAACAGCCTTCCCGGTTTTGGGAAGGCTGTTAGCTTTTTTACAGATGTGTCATGAAATACTTATAATGATCAAACACAATGCCCGGCTCCTGAAGTTCGCGGTTCCAACGCTTAACCCATTCAAGGGAATAGTAACCGTCATAGCCCGCCTCACTAAGCACCCGCACGCAGTCCGCGACGGGAATATCGCCGTAGCCCATCATACAGTAGTTATTGACACCGTTTCGGACGGCGGAATCCTTGACGTGAACATGCTTGACCCACTGACCGATCATCGAGAAAGTTTGCTCGGGCGATTCGCCGTAATAGCGGAAGGGGTGGTGGATGTCCCACAGCACGCCTTTATTCTCAGAGCCGATGCCCTCCATAAATTGCTTCATGACGCGGGAATCGCCCAGCAGAGAATTGTTTTCCATGAGCGGCGTCACGCCGAAGGAGGCGGCAAAAGCACAAAGCTCCTCATACAGCGCCGCGCACTGGATCAGGTCGCAGGGCTCCGGCTGGGGCTTTTTGGTGGGCATGACCCGGATGTAGGGCGTGCCCAACCTTTGCGCAAGCTGTACATACGCCTTGGCCTCGGTCATGTTTTCCTCATTCTGTGCCTGGCCGAGCGCCAGCGCGCTGTGGGAGGCGAGCACGGGGATGGAAAGACCGCGCGCGTGCAGGGAATCAAGTGTTTGGGGCAGCTTCTCTTCGGAAAAATCCGGCGTGCCGGGTGCAAAGAGATTGTCCGCGACACCGCGGATCTCAACGGCAGGGAAACCCATATCGGAGGCTGCGGACAGAATGTCCATCCAGGACCAGTCCGGACAGCCCAACGTAGAAAAACACAGTTTCATTTTTTGCAGCTCCTTTCCCTTATGCGGTTTCGATGCTGGCGGCATCCTGCAATTTCAGCAGCTCCACCGCCTGCTCGCGCAGTATATATTTCTGGATCTTTCCGCTGGCGGTCATGGGGAAGGCGTCCAAGAAACGGACATAACGCGGCACCTTGTGCCGGGCGACATGCTGCCGGCAGAACTCCTTGACCTCGTCCTCTGTGAGCGTTTCGCCGTCGCGCAGAATGATACAGGCCATGACCTCTTCGCCGTAATCCTTGCTGGGCACACCGATCACCTGCACGTCCTTGACCATGGGATGCTGATACAAAAACTCCTCCAGCTCCTTGGGATAAATATTTTCGCCTCCCCGGATGATCATATCCTTGAGACGTCCGGTAATTTTGTAATAGCCGTCCTCGTCCACAACCGCAATGTCGCCGGTGTGTAGCCAGCCGTCCTTGTCAATGACCGATTTTGTGGCGTCGGGCATTTTATAGTAGCCCTTCATAATATGATACCCGCGCGCACAAAATTCGCCCGGCACATGGGGGGGGAGATCCTTTCCGGTTTCGGGGTCAACGATTTTTGCCTCGGTGCCGGGGAACACCCGACCCACGGTGGCCACCCGCTGATCAATGGTGTCGTCGGTGGTGGTCATGGTGCAGCCGGGGGAGGCCTCAGTCTGGCCGTACACGATGACGATGTCGGACATGTGCATGTCGTCCACAACCTGCTGCATGACTTTGATCGGGCAAGGAGAACCCGCCATAATACCTGTGCGCAGACGGGGGAAGGTGAAGCTTTTAAATTCCGGATGCTCGAGCATCGCGATGAACATGGTGGGAACGCCGTGCACCGCCGTACACTGCTCATCCTGAATGGCCTGCATGACCGGTACGGGTCGGTAGGCCTCAATGGGCACCATGGAGGTGGCGTGGGTGAGAGACGCCATGATGGCCAGCACCAGCCCAAAGCAGTGGAAGAAGGGTACGCAGATGCACAGCTTGTCGTCATGGGTAAACTTCATGCCGTCGCCAATGGTTTTGCCGTTGTTGACAATGTTGGAATGGGTGAGCATGACCCCTTTGGGGAAGCCGGTGGTGCCGGAGGTGTACTGCATGTTGATCACCTCGTCACAGTGGAGCGACTCGGTCAGCGCGCGGAATTCGGCCACACTGACCGAGTCGGCGCGGGCGAACAGGTCATTCCACTCCACCATGCCCGCAGGACAGGCGTTGTCTCCCGCGTAAATCACCGTTTCCAGGACAGGCAGGCGTTCCGACTGGATTTGCCCCGGTTCACCGTCTTCGAGGCCGGGACACAGCTCCTGAATGATCTCCACATAGTTGCTGTCCTTGAGGCCGTCGATGAGCACAACCGCCTTGGAGTCCGACTGCCGCAGCAGGTACTCGGCCTCAAAAATTTTATAGCTGGTGTTGACCGTAACCAAAATTGCGCCGATTTTCGCACACGCAAACAGTGTCAGCAGCCAGGCGGGCGTGTTGGTCGACCAGATCGCCACATGGTCGCCCTTCCCGATGCCCAGCGCCATAAAGCCGCGCGCGATTTTGTCACATTCCTCATCAAATTCCTTCCAGGTGCGGCGATAGTCCCGGTCGGTGTACTTGACCGCTTCGTCGTCGGGATATTGCCGGGCGACTTTTTCGAGCAGAGCGCCGACCGTATCCTTCATCAATTCGTGCATCACCATATCTCCTCTGTGTTATGTTCATTTTCAGGGACAGGTATGCCAATGAGGCATGGAAAAGTGTTTTGCTCATCCCTTTTTGTCATTATAGCACGCCGCGTCAGAAAAAGTCAATAAAGAAAGGATTGATGGTATGTGTTTATATAATAATTCACAAACAATTGACTTTTAATGAATTATAAAATATACTTGGTTCATGCTATAAATCTCTAGAAAAAAATAGGCATACAAGACGAAAAGGAGTGACGATCATGAAAAAACGTATTATAGCCCTAGTATTGTCCCTTTGCATGGCGGTGTCCTTGTTTGCGGCCCTTCCGGCCAGAGCGGCGGAGGAGACCGACTGGAAAACCCTGTACAAGCAGTATATCTTGGACAACTGTTTTGAGAGCCAGGATACAACTGTTACTCAGTATGGGACTTGTTACTGCATATTGTTTACAGACCTAAACAACGATGGAACACCAGAAATGCTTGACATTGACTTGAATTTTCCGAATGGCGGGTATAACAACCCCGTATCGGTAGGGACAATTCAAAACGATCAGGTTGTGTATTTTCCTGATGAGGGTTTTCGCGCAGATATGTATATAGACAGGAAAACGGGAAAACTCCGGATCATAGCTTTTGATTCGTCTACAATGCGCTCACAAATTGTGGAATACAGTTTAGATTTTAATAAACTGACATATTCCTCAAAGATTTTGATGTCAAGTGAGGCCGTTGAGCTGGCATCCTATACATTTGATTATTTTATTGAAGGGAAAAAAGTTAGCAAAGAAGAATATGAGCGTGCGAAGAAAAGGCTTACAGACAACCTGTATCTTCTTAGAGATAAGTTAGTTTATCCCGGAAATAAAACGGCCGAGAATACAAGATGGATCCCATACATTGGAAAAGAAAATACGTATGAGTCCGTTATTACCACCAAAGAGCAATGTGCCCAAAGCATTGACAAAGCGATCGCCTCCTATGAGAAAACCTTCCTGCCACAGGTGACTTCTATTAAGCTCGACTATCACAGTCAGGCAATTTCAGCAAATGTTGTTGGGAGAGGGGATTTGTTCTCTCTTAAGGCCACGGTTGCTCCGAACAATGCAAAGAAGGTGGGCGTACTATGGCTTTCCTCCAATCCGGGCGTGGCGTCGGTTAGCCAGGATGGCTATGTGACCGCGTATGCGGGAGGACAAACGAATATCATTGCCGTGGCAAAGGACGGAAGCGGCGTCATGGACGTCTGCGCGCTGACAGTGAGGGGATATATATCCATGAGAGTCGGAAAAACAAAAACATTTGTCAACGGTAAGAAAGGCACCATTGACGATGCAGGAACCATGCCATTCATAACCGGCAGGCGCGCCATGCTGCCCCTGCGTTTTGTCAGCGAAAAAATGGGTGCGCAGGTGAGCTATCTGAACGACAAGCTGCCAATTATCGTATCATACGGGAGCAAAACCCTGGAGATTACGCTGGGTTCCAAAGTGATGACCATTACAGAAAACGGCAAAACCATAAAGAAAACGCTTGACGTGGCCGCGCAGAAAAAAAGCGGAAAGACCTATATTCCGCTTCGTGCCATTGGAGAGGCGCTGGGCTTTCAGATCTATTATGACAACGCCTCACAGATCATTTTGGCCAGCTATCCCAAAATGAGCGCGGCAGAAAAAACGGCCCTTTTGAATGAGGCGAAAGGGTATATCAAATAATATATTGACATAACGCGGCGGGGGGGGGGGGGGGGGGCGGGGCCGCCCCCCCGGCGAGGGGTGGAGGAAAAAAAACATA
>JAVBNA010000011.1:0-38657 GCA_031551875.1 Oscillospiraceae bacterium
ATATCTGTGACCGAAATGCGGTTGAGGGCAAGTTTGGCGAGGGAAAGACCGCTTACGGATTAGCGCGGATTATGGCACGGCTGGAGGAAACTTCCCGTACCGTGATCGGCGTTATTCTGCTGTCCATGAATCTTCAGAGGCAACTCAGGGAGATTCTTTTGCGCTGGTTTTTGCATATCGGGTGGCAATACCCCGCCAATCGCGTTCTCAACGCTTTCATTCAGAGTTCGCCTTTGAACGTTATTGGGGAGTCACAGAAAAAGGGTAGTGTAAAATAAATTGTGCTTTTGCCTTTCCGGGGAAAAAATGATAGAATAAGGAAAGGTGATAGAAATGGGATTATTAAGTAAAGAGCAGCTCAGAGAACTAATCAAGGAAAAACAATTGGTAACAGCGGACGATGTGCACAACATGCTGAAAGAAATGTTTGCCGAAACCCTGCAAGAAATGCTGGAAGCGGAGTTGGACACCGAGCTGGGGTATAAGAAAAACGGTTTAGTACCAGACGGTTCCGGCAACCGGCGAAACGGCCATACCAAAAAAGAAGTACGGACTCAATACGGCGAAATTGAGCTCTCTGTCCCGCGGGACAGAGAGGGCGATTTCGAGCCGACGGTCGTGAAAAAGCACCAAAAAGAAGTCACCGGTATCGAAGAACAAATTCTGGCGCTGTACGCCAAAGGTGTGTCGGTACGGGACATTCAGTCGCATCTGAATCAGCTTTACGGCATTGAGGTTTCTCCAACCTTGATTTCAAATGTGACCAACCGCATCATGCCGCTGATCAAGGAATGGCAGTCCCGGCCTCTCCAAAAGACTTATTCTGTGGTGTTTTTGGACGCCATACACTACAAGGTCAAGCAGGAAGGGCATATTGTCAACAAAGCAGTCTACATGGTCATCGGCACAGATCTGGACGGCTGCAAGGACGTTCTCGGTATGTACATAGGAGAACATGAAACCAGTAAATTCTGGCTGACAGTGCTGAACGAACTCAAAAATCGCGGCGTCGAGGATATTCTTATCTGCTGTGTGGACAACCTGACCGGCTTCTCAGAAGCCATCACCGCTTGCTTCCCGCAGACAGAAATACAAAAGTGCATTGTTCATCAAATCCGCAATTCCATCCGCTATGTGTCTTACAAAGACACGAAAAAGCTGCTCTCCGGGCTCAAACCGGTATATACCGCTGTCAGCGAGGCTGCCGCCTTAGCTGCCCTGGATGATTTCGAAAAGGAGTGGGGTCAGAAATACCCGCTGGTTATTCAATCCTGGCGGCGAAACTGGGGTGAAATTGCGACCTTTTGGTAAAATCCCAACATTTGTGTAAACTCCAAAACTGGCATAAAATAGAAGAAAATATATTACAGGGCGAGTAAGCATTTTGATGCTTACCGCCTTGTCTGCATGATAGCGGATACGGGCAGAAGTGTCAAGGGTGGCCGCTCCAGCGGCCATTCATTTTACCCTTGCACACGTCTGTCCGGATTTGCTACTCGGGGAGTCTGTCAGCGAAATAGACCTCCATCTGGGAATGTATGATTCCCCAGTCTTTGCGCCGTCCTGTCCATTTTTTCGTGATGTCGATCATGGCTAAATACAGCATTTTCAGCAGGGCATCATCGGTCGGGAAAACCGGCTTGGATTTGGTCACCTTCCGGAGGCCGCGGTTGAAATTCTCGATGGCGTTGGTGGTGTAAATCAGCGTCCGAACCTCCTGAGGATACTTGAAATAGGTGGCCAGATTCGGCCAGTTCGATTGCCAAGACTGCGCAATTTTTGGATATTTTCCGCTCCACTTTTCATTGAAATCATTCAACGCATGAAGGGCCGATTCCTCACTCACCGCCCCATACACTTTTTTTAGGTCGGCCATCAAGGCTTTGATATCCTTGTATGAGACGTATTTCGTGCTATTCCGAATCTGATGGATAATACACTGTTGAATCTCCGTCTGTGGGAATACCGCTTCGATGGCTCCGGGAAAACCTGTCAGCCCATCTACACAGGCAATGAGGATATCATCGACGCCCCGGTTTTTCAGATTGTTCAGGATTCCCAGAGACCGTCCCGAAGATTGTGTAAAGCCTTCTAGGTGGTGTAAAATAGAAACACCGTAAGGAGGCTTTACACAATCTTCGGGACGGTCTCGACCTTTTTCAAGTATCCCCCCGAAATTCGCAAGCTTATTTATACGACCAATATGATTGAAAGCTACCATCGGCAGCTACGCAAAGTGACCAAAGGAAAATCCGTTTTCCCTACGGATGAAGCACTTCTCAAAATGCTGTATCTCGTTACGCAAGACATCATGATGAAGTGGACAGGCAGGATTCATAACTGGGGACAGATTCTTCTCCAACTCAGCGTTTTCTTCCCGGATCGTGTTAAATCTCATCTTGCTTGATTGGCATTAGCACAAAACTATTGACAGACTCACAAAAAACAGATCTGCCCCAAAAAAGCCGGACAAAAGCGTTGTTTTTGAGAATTACTATGACAAATCACTGCCGCACATTAACCGCAGCAGTGATTCACTAACTTTAATAACTTCCACCGGGCAGAAGCTCTCCGCTTCCAGTGCGGCGTCCTGTGTTTCTTTCGTCACTTCGGCCAGCCCATCCTCCGCCATCCGGAAAACCTCCGGTCAGAGTTCAGGGCAAAGCCCACAGCCGATATAGCCGTCTCTGTCCATTTTCGCTTTCAAATCAATCACTCCTTTACTTTAGGAAAAATCACGGTCAGCAGCATTTTAAATCGTTCCTCGCCAAAAACAGCGTGTGATATTCCGGCCGGCATGATGAGCGTATCGCCGGCATTCAAAATATGCTCCGTGCCGTCGACAGTAAATTTCCCGGTTCCGTCCAGCACTGTAACCATTGCGTCGCCGCTTGACGCGTGTGTGCTGATTTCCTCACCTTTCTCGAAGGCAAACAGCGTCAGGCTACGGTGACTGTTTTGAGCAAGGGTTTTGCTGACGATCTGGCCCGGCATATAGTCTACCTCATCAACCAATTTTACAACCGTGTTGTGTTCAATGTTTTTTATATACTTATCCATACCGTTCACTCCTTTTCTGCTTTAGTATCGCTAACTGTGAGTGAAAGCGAAAGAGTAGTGCGTTTCTCCTCAGCATCATTTATTGTTTCAGTAGATATCTTTTTCCGCATCTTAGAATCTCCTTTTGCGTAATTAATCATTTAATCAATTATACAATTAATCATCCCGAATATCAAGGTTTTTTATGCCTGTATTATTGTTATCATGTAATTAAAGATAAAAGACAGGTACAATAAAAACAAAAAACAGCCCAAACCATTGATTTGAGCCGTAAGAATAGAATGTACTTTGTATAAATTATAAAGTTTTTTCATCTTCATAATTATTGCATTTTTCTGTAATATACTCTGCATTTCGCCTTATTTTATTTGCTGCCGTTTTAAGTTCTTCTTCAAGAAGTTCTTCCTCTTGTTTTATTAAAAACATAATATAATCTCCCAGCTTTTCATTTTTTATACCTTTAATTGCATATATTCTTACATCTTCCGAGGCAATCGTTAAATCTAATTCTTGCATTTTTCTTTTGAATTGTGCTCCACTATGCTTTTAATAATAGCATAATAAATAGCATTTGTCAAAATGGTGTAGCAAGTTATACCAAAATCTTCGATTGTTGGAAACTTGCGGTGGGCGTTGCCCCCTCGACCCCCAATTTTATCGCCCTTCGTAAGCGATAAAAAAGAGGATAGTCTTAAAGACCATCCTCAATTCTATAGGTAAGCGTGAACAGATTCTTATAGAAACCGAGTTCAACGCTCCAATTTTTGGTGGACCCAAGGGGGATCGAACCCCTGACCTCCGCATTGCGAACGCGGCACTCTCCCAGCTGAGCTATGGGCCCAAGAACTCATTCGTTTTTGGCTCTTGAGTATTATATCAGCTTTTCTTTCGCTGTGCAAGTGTTTTTTATAAAAATAAGCGGGTTTCTCTTTTAGCGTAAAAAACAGAAGAATAATGCGTCCCAAAACCGGAAACAATGTTGTGAGAATCCATGATGTGAGATTTGCGGGAGAGAAAAGCATGAAACAGAAAAAAAGCGCAAAAAACAGGACGGTTTCCCGGCTGATTACAGGGGCGGGCGGATTGTTCGCTGGTTTTTTTAACGGGCTGTTTGGTGCGGGGGGCGGCATGCTTGCAGTGCCGGCGCTCGAGCTTTCCGGGCTTGAGGTGGAGAAATCACATGCAACGTCGATCGCGCTGATTTTACCGCTGTGTATATTCAGCTCGGTTCTGTATCTGGCAGACGGGCGGGTACAGCTCAGCGACGCGCTGCCCTACTTACCCGGCGGGGTGGTCGGCGCAATCGTTGGGTCAACACTGCTGTGCAAGCTGTCCCCGGTCTGGATCAAGCGCATTTTCGGCGTGCTCATGATGTGGGCGGGCGTCCGCATGATCATCGGATAGGAGGTGGGGCATGGATTGGATCACCGCTTCCCTTGCGGGGCTGTTGTCCGGGATTTTCAGCGCCATGGGTATGGGCGGCGGAGGCGTGCTGGTCATCTACCTCACGCTGTTCGCCGGTGCGGAACAATCGTCGGCCCAGGGCATCAACCTGATTTTTTTTATACCCTGCGCACTGGTTGCCATATTTATGCACGCTCGTAAAAAGCTGATTGACTGGAAAAAGTTTTTACTGGCCGCCGCGCTTGGGCTGCCTGCCGCATTTCTGGGTACGCAGCTTGCGGGCGTGGTGGGGGACGGGCTGCTGCGCAAGCTGTTCGGTGGGCTGCTTGTCATTATGGCACTGCGGGAGTTTTTTACAAAAAAAGAGGCGTGTAAAAAGGACGAAGAGTGAACTTCGTCCTTTTTAAGTGAGTCATGATTAAGTTGCAAGTTACTCTTTCCAAAGCTTCAGCGTACCGTTTTTCTGGAGCTGAACCAGCGTAATGCAGATCATGGGGAAGAGGAACATGCCCGCAATGCCCATGATTTGAAGGCCGATATACATGGAGATGAGCGTGATCACAGGATGCAGACCGATGTTGATGCTGACAATACGAGGCTCAACGATGTTGCGGATCACTGTGATGACGGCGTAGAGGATAACCAGACCGAGCGCCATGCCCCAGTTTCCAAGCAGCAGGGAGATGATGGCCCACGGGATGAGCACCGTACCGACGCCTAAAATGGGCAGGATGTCCACGATGGAGATGATCGCGGCGAGAATAATGGAATACTGTACACCCAAAATGGTCAGACCGATCGAAAGCTCGGCAAAGGTGATGAGCATAATGGTCAGATAGGACTTGAACATTTTGAAGAGGATAGACTTCATGAATGTTCTCAGCCCGCTCACGCCCTCCTGCACCTTTTTTGGAAGCTGCCGATAGATAAATCCGGTGATGGCGTCATAATCCATAGAAATGAAGAAGGTTGCGACAATCGTGATGATGAACGAAACAATGATGAAGGGCAGGCGCGTGGTGGTGAAGCTGGCGATCGCGGTGCCCAGGGAAACCGCCCAGCCCATCGCAGAGCTTTGCAGTTGGCCGGTCAGCGACTGCGTGGCATTTTCGATGGGGGTCGTGAAGTCGGCCGGTAAACTGGCTTTCAGTCCCTCAAGGAGCTTGTCAAGGCTTTTCGTAATCTGCGGCAGGGTGGTCTTCGTGAACTCGGGAACCTGCTCAATGAAGGAGGCCAGCTGTCCGATCAGCTGCGCACCCAGCACAAAAACGAGAAAGCCGATGATGAAAAAGGTAAACGTTACTAGAATGGAAGAAGCATACTTCTTTTTAAGCTTCGTCTTTTTACTGATAAATCGGATGGGACGCTGGAGAAGCGCGGCGATCACAATGGCGATGAGAAAAGGGACGATCGCGCCGAGCAGATCCTTGAGTACAAAATAGAAAAGCGCGAGAATCAGTGCCCAGAAAAAGAGATTGATGATAAAACTCAGCCGTTTCCGGGTTTGTTGGTTCATTGCTGTAACACACTCCTTCATTTTGAGGCTGTCTCCATTCTACCGGTTTGCAACAAAAGACGCAAGAATAAAATTGTAAAGTTTAGAAAAATATAACAATTACAACGATTTTGCTTGAACTTGAGACAAAAACGTGCTATAGTGTACACCGTGACAACACAACAGTGCGCGGGAGGCGGACGGACGAAAATGAAAGACGGAACATATTATCTTGTGGACGGCCGGGTACTGCCCGAGGTTTTCCTGAAGGCTGTGGAGGCAAAAAAGCTGCTGTCGCAGGGCGAAGCCGAGTCGACGGCCGACGCTGTGCGCAGGGTGGGCATCTCCCGAAGCGCATTTTACAAATACAAGGATTTCGTGTATACTTATAAAGATACAAAAAATAATCGAATCCTCACGGTGCATGCCATTTTGCATGACCGGCCGGGCGTGCTCCAGGATTTTATCGGCGCATTCACGGCCTGCGGGGCGAACATCCTGACCGTCAATCAGAATATCCCGGTTTCTGGGCTGGCGGTGGTTTCGGTTTCCTCCCGTGTCGGCGCGGCGGATCAGGCGCAGGCGCTTCTGGAAACACTGCGCGGGCTTCCCGGTGTGGAGCGTATTGAGAGTATATCCGGTGAATAACGCTTCTAAACAAAACTGATTCATATATAAAGGACGTGTAGGAATGATACAGATTGCAATTATGGGGCACGGCGTTGTGGGTTCGGGCGTGGTTGAGGTTCTGACGGTCAATGCGGAGAGCATTAAGGCGCGCGCCAAGGAAGAGATCCAAATCAAATATGTGCTTGACCTGCGTGAGTTTCCGGACAGCCCGATTGCCGACCGGTTTACAAAGGACTTTGAGAGCATTGTAAGCGATCCCGACATCCGCATTGTGGCGGAGGTTATGGGCGGGCTTACCCCTGCATATGATTACGTAAAACGCCTTTTGGAGGCGGGAAAAAGCGTTGTGACCTCCAACAAGGAGCTAGTCGCGGCCAAGGGCGCCGAGCTGCTTAAAATCGCGAATGAACACAACGCAAACTTTTTGTTTGAGGCGAGCGTGGGCGGCGGCATCCCGATCATCCGCCCGATCAGCCAGTGCCTGGCGGCCAACGAGGTGTCGGAGATTGCCGGCATCCTCAACGGCACGACCAACTTTATTTTGACCAAAATGATTCGCGAGCAGATGAAGTTTGAGGACGCGCTTGCTCTGGCGCAGCAGCTTGGCTATGCGGAGCGCGACCCTTCGGCCGACGTTGACGGGCACGACTCCTGCCGGAAGATCTGTATTCTGGCGTCGCTTGCTTTCGGCAGGCACGTCTATCCCGACTGGGTGTACACCGAGGGGCTGCGCAGCATTACGCTCGAAGACGTGGAATACGCCGAGAGCTGGGGGGGCGTCATCAAGCTGATCAGCTTGGCGCGTCCACTGCCCTACGGCAAGCTCGAGGTGGTCACCGCGCCGATGTTTGTGAGCCGTGCAAGCCAGCTGTCCAGCGTGGACGATGTGTTTAACGGCATCATGGTGCGCGGTGACGCGACCGGCGATGTGGTGTTCTACGGCAAGGGTGCGGGCAGATTGCCCACCGCGAGTGCCGTGGTTGCCGACATCATCGACTGTGTCAAGCATCTGCACGCCCGCAAATACCTCACCTGGTCGGAAGGGGAAGAGGGCTATGTCGAGGACTGCCGCGCGGGCGAATACGCCGCGTATATTCGTATGGAGGCGAAGGATCTGCCCCGCGTGCTTGCGCAGGCGGAGGGCATGTTCGGGCAGCTGAACACGCTCAGCCGCAGCGGCCAGCCCAAACAGGAAGCGGCTCTTGTCACGAAAGTGATGCGGTGGTCGGAGATCGAGAAGGGCTGTGAAGCCCTCCGGGCGGCGGGAGCAAAGGTGCTAAGCCTTCTCCGTATCAGCGATTTATAATGGTACGTTATCATGATACAAATTAAAGTACCGGCCACCAGCGCCAACATTGGTTCCGGCTTTGACAGCCTGGGACTGGCGCTCACGCTGTACAACACGGTGTGGATGGAGGAGTCGGATCGAGTGGAGATCCTGAGCCGGGACGGCGTCGCGGTTCCGGACGGCAAGGACAATCTGGTTTACTGGGCTGCAGAGCGTCTGTATGAAAAATGCGGCAAGCCGCTGCCCGGACTGCGCATTGAGCAGCGCAGCGACATCCCAATGACGCGGGGCCTGGGCAGCAGCTCGGCCTGCATCGTGGCAGGGCTGACCGGAGCCAATCGCCTGCTGGGAAGCCCATGCACCGTGACCGACCTGGTCAACTTTGCCGCAAAGCTTGAGGGGCATCCCGACAACACGACGCCCGCCTTTCTGGGCGGGCTGGTCACCTCGGCGATCGAGGGCGGACGGGTGTACAGCGTCAGTGTGCCGGTCAGTGAACGGGTGCTTTTTGCGGCGCTCATCCCGCCCTTTGAGCTGTCCACGTCGGTGGCGCGTTCGGTGCTGCCCGACACGGTCAGCCGGGAGGATGCGGTCTATAACCTGTCCCGTTCGGCGCTTATGACCTCTTCGCTTTTTTCGGGCGCGCTTGAAAACCTGCGCGTGGCGGTGCAGGACCGTCTGCATCAGCAGTACCGCGCACAGTTTATTCCCGGGCTTGCACAGGTGTTCCGCATCTGCACCGAGTTGGGCGCTTTCGGCACATATATCAGCGGTGCGGGACCCACAGTCATTGCCATCATCGACCGGGATATCCGGAACGATTTTGAGGCCTATCTCCAGCCAAAGCTTTTAGAAAAGAAGATTGAGGGATGGAGACTGGACATTTTACAGCCGGACAATACCGGCGCATCCATCGCGTTGTGAAAAAACTGACAAATGGAGGAAAAAGTATGAGCTTGATTGTGCAAAAATTCGGCGGCAGCTCAGTGCGGGACGCCGAGCGTGTGATGAACGTCGCGAACATCATCACCGACACCTACAAGCAGGGGAACGATGTGATTGTCGTGGTGTCGGCGCAGGGCGACACCACCGACGAGCTGATCGAGAAGGCAGCCGAGATCAATCCTGACGCGTCCAAGCGGGAGCTTGACATGCTCCTGACGGCGGGTGAGCAGATCTCAATTTCCCTGCTGGCGATGGCGATCGAGAAGCTGGGCTTCCCGGTGATCTCTCTTCTGGGCTGGCAAGCGGGCTTCCGCACCAATTCGGTTCATTCGGCGGCGCGCATCAAGCGCATTGAAACAGACCGGCTCAAAAATGAGATCGACAAGAAAAATATCGTCATCGTGGCGGGCTTTCAGGGCATCAACCGTTATGAGGACATCACGACTATGGGGCGCGGCGGCTCGGACACCAGCGCGGTGGCGATCGCGGCGGCTATGCACGCCGATGCCTGCTACATTTACACCGACGTGGACGGCGTTTACACCGCCGACCCCCGTAAGGTCAAAAATGCGAAGAAGCTGGATGTCATTTCCTATGATGAGATGCTTGAGCTGGCGACGCTGGGCGCGCAGGTGCTCAACAACCGTTCGGTGGAAATGGCGAAAAAGTACAACGTGGTTTTAGAGGTTCGTTCAAGCCTGGAGCGCATTCCGGGCACCATAGTGAAGGAGGCAGGAAAAATGGAAAAAATGCTGGTCAGCGGTGTTGCAAAGGATGATCATGTGGCGAGAATCTCCATCGTGGGTGTGCCCGATGAGCCGGGGATTGCGTTCAAAATATTCTCCCGTCTTTCGAGCCGGGAGATCAATGTGGACATCATTTTACAGTCGGTGGGGCGTGACGGCACAAAGGACATCACCTTTACCGTGGCGCAGGGCAGCCTCAAGGAAGCGGTCGGCGTTCTCAATGACTTCATCTCGGTGTACCCGGGCTGTTCACTGTCCGCCGATGACAACGTGTCCAAGGTGTCCATTGTGGGCGCGGGCATGGAGACGCACGCCGGCGTGGCCACCCGCATGTTTGAGGCGCTGTACGCCGCGCAGGTCAACATTCAGATGATCGCCACCAGCGAGATTAAGGTGTCGGTGCTGATTGAGCGTAAGGATTCTGAAAAAGCAGTTTCTGCCATTCATGAAGAGTTTTTTGGTGAGGGAAAATAATTTCTCCGAGGATTGACTTTTGCTCCCATTGTGCTTACAATAAAGAACAGATCAAACAAATGACGTTCAACCGAAAGGGAAAGTAAGACATGAAAAAAATCGCTGCATTGATTCTCATCCTAGTTGTGCTGTTCGGCGCAGCCGGCTCCTTTACCGCCCAGGCAGCGGCGCAGAGCGAGCTGATTATGAAAATCGGGCTTGACCGCGGGCTGGTAGGCGGAACGGCCATTGTGAAAACCAACGCGATCAACGGTGTGACAACCAAGGTGCAGAAGGTCGGCGGTCGTACAATGGTGCCCCTGCGTTTTGTGTCACAGACACTGGGCGCGGTGGTAAAGTGGGACGAAAAGACCAAGACCGCGACGGTCAGCCAAAATGGAATTTCGGTTTCCGTTAAAATCGGCCAAAATACCATGACCAAGACCGACGCAAAGGGCAAGGTGACCCAGATCGCGATTGACGTTCCGGCGACCCTCATCCAGGGAAGCACCTATCTGCCCATCCGCGCGATCGGGCAGTCACTCGGCTTCAAAGTTTATTACACAAAGCACCGGTCACAGGAATTCGTTGTGGTATACAACACATCCATTTCCACGGGTGCGATGACAAATAAGCTGGAAAATGCGTATTTTATTCTTAACGGTGTCGGAGAGGACTACAAAAAGGGAACGGTGTACGGCCCCCGGCTGACCGACAAACAGCTGGGTGAGCTCAAGACCAAGGTGTCCTCGGTGGTTTCCTCCACCATTAAAACCGGCATGGGCGACGATGACAAGGTCAAGGTGCTGCATGACTATCTGGTGCGCACGGTGTCCTACGATGACAATTACTCCGCAGGGTACAACGCCAATACGGCGTGGGGCGCGCTGATCAGAGGCAAGGCGGCCTGCTCCGGCTACGCGCGCGGATTCAAGGCGCTGTGCGACGCGGCGGGCATTCCCTGCTACTATGTGCACGCCACCAACTCCGCTCATCAGTGGAACATCGTCTGCGTGGATGGAAACTGGTACCACATTGATGTTCAGTGCAACGATGACTCCGGCTTTTACGCCATTTTCCTTGTGTCGGACGACGACTTTGCTTGGTGGGGGCAGGAGTGGGATCGCAAGTCCCTGCCGTCCTGTCCGAGGGAGTACGGGGAATAACTGAGGATTAATCCGTGTTTTGCGGATAATCATAAAATTTTATATGCTGTCTTCGGGGCGGGGTGAAATTCCCCACCGGTGGTGATGCGGTTTATCCGACGAGCCCACGAGCATTCTGCAGAGCCGGTGAGATCCCGGCGCCGACGGTATAGTCCGGACGAAAGAAGATCGCACAGAAAACTGTGCCCTTTCGCCCCGCGGTTTTTCCGCGGGGCTTTCTTCGTGGACAGCGAAGAAAGGGAGCTTGTACTCATGAAAAAAGACCGAGTCTACAAAATTGCCGTGGTGGGTGTGATGGCAGCGGTCGCGACCGCAATCTACCTGCTGATCCTTGAGGTGCCGATCATCCCCGGCGCGCCCCATATCAAGGTGGGCTTCTCCGACATCCCCGTGCTGATTGCCGGGCTGACGGTGGGGCCGCTGGGGGGCATCCTGGTCGCGCTGATCAAATGCCTGTTTCATCTGCTTCAGCCCACCACCACCTTCGGCATCGGGGAGCTGATCAAGTTCCTGATCAACACGGCGATGGTGCTTGCGATGGTCTATTCCTTCCGTTTTTTCAGCCGCCTCTTTAAAACTAAAAAGAGCGGTCTGCCCGCTTTTGCCGCGACAGGGGTGGTCACGGCGCTTGTGTCGGTGGTGGCGGCCTGGGGGGTCAATTTCCTGCTGGCGCCGGTACTGCTGAACCTGCTGGGTGTACAGATGGCAATGGAGGAGATCGTCGCCGTGTACGTATTTGGCTCCACGATCGTCAATGTGGTCAACGCGATCCTCAATATCATCCCCGCCTATCCGATTTATCTAGCTTTAAAACGGGCGGGCGGAGAAGGTTTGTGAAATGTGCGGACTTGTGAAAGTGTGGGGTTTATGGTAAAATAATGGCATACAATACAACTGAATGATTCCTTATCAAGAGCGACGGAGGGTACAGGCCCTGTGAAGTCCGGCAACCTGCCTTTTGGGCAAGGTGCTAAATCCTGCGGTGAAAACCGGAAGATGAGGTGTAGGCGTGCCGCACCCCTGATCGGGTGCGGCGCTTTTTGACGCAAGGAGGGTAAAAACACATGGCAAGACATTTTTTTACATCGGAATCGGTGACCGAGGGGCATCCCGACAAGATATGCGACCAGATCGCCGACGCGGTTCTGGACGAAATCCTCACGCAGGACAAAGAGGCGCACGTCGCCTGTGAGGTGACCGCCACCACCGGTATGGTGCACGTGATGGGCGAGATCACAACTGAGTGCTATGTGGACATTCCCGCCGTTGTGCGGGGCGTGATCTACGATATTGGATACAATGTGGACTGTGGGTTTGACGGCGCGACCTGTGCCGTGCTGACCTCGATCGACGCGCAGTCGTCCGATATCGCGCAGGGCGTCGACCATTCGCTTGAAAACCGCGGCGGGGAAGAGGGAGAGGATAATCTTACCGGCGCAGGCGACCAGGGCATGATGTTCGGCTTTGCCTGCAATGAGACGCCCGAGCTGATGCCGCTGACCATTTCCCTGGCGCATAAGCTGTCCCGGCGGCTGGCGCAGGTGCGTAAGGAGGGGATTCTGCCCTATCTGCGGCCCGACGGCAAGACACAGGTGACGGTGGAATATGACGATGGAAGGCCTGTGCGCATTGACACGGTGGTGCTCTCCACCCAGCACGCGGAGAATGTGGAGATGGACAAGCTATCCGCCGACATCAGGCAGCACGTCATAGAGCCCATCCTGCCGCAGGAACTGGTGGACGAGCGTCTCAGGGTGTTCATCAACCCGACGGGCCGCTTTGTCGTCGGCGGGCCGGTGGGGGACAGCGGGCTGACCGGACGCAAAATCATCGTGGACACCTATGGCGGATACGCCCGTCACGGCGGCGGCTCCTTCTCTGGGAAGGATCCCACCAAGGTGGACCGCTCGGCGGCGTATATGGCGCGCTACATCGCAAAAAATGTTGTGGCGGCAGGACTGGCCGACAAATGTGAGATTCAGCTGGCTTACGCCATCGGCGTCGCGCATCCCGTGTCGGTCATGGCCGAGACCTTCGGCACCGGAAAAGTGTCCGATGCGAGCATCGCACAGGCGGTTCAGGCTGTGTATGACATGCGCCCGGCCGCAATCATCAAGACGCTCGGGCTCAAAGCGCCCATTTACCGTGCCCTGTCCAATTACGGGCACATGGGACGGGAGGAGCTGGGCGTTGCGTGGGAAAAGACCGACCGGGTCGGGGCGCTCCGTGAGGCGGTCGGGATAGAATAAACGCAGGAAATAAAAGACTTAAAATTCGACGCCGTTCAAACCAAGCAAAATACCCATGACAGTGAAGGCAAAGCCAAGTATGAAATAAAAAACCCGGGCGCCGGTTCGGCCAAACAATTCAACGAAAATTCGCGCTCTTCGGTTTTCCATGAACCAGTTTACGTTCAAAGTCGCGCAAATCATACAGAACAGCCCTGCTAAAGCAAAGACAATCATCGGTCCCAAGAGAATCCCTCCAATTGTGTTATTTTAAAAAAATAACATGTACAATATGAAATGTCAAGCGCGATGCTTTTCAAACAGCGACTCATTTTTTAACTGTATCGATGTGAAAAGGGAGCTAAGAGAAAACAGGGAGAAGATATAATCGAAATCGGTTGCATTTTCTGCATAAACAAACTATAATACACCTATGTGTTCATCAGATGAACATTGCCCATTTAAAACTATTTTCGGAAGGTTGTGAGGATAGGGTTGGAAAAAAAGCTGACATTGTATGGCTTTAACAACCTCACCAAAACTCTTAGCTTCAACATCTATGATGTGTGCTACGCGAAAAGTGAGAGAGAGCAGAAGGATTACATTGCCTATATCGACGAGCAGTACAATTCCGAACGCCTGACCAAGATCCTGTGCGACGTTACTGAAATGATTGGAGCGCGCCTTCTCAACATCTCCAAGCAGGACTATGAACCGCAGGGTGCATCGGTCAATATTATGATTGCTGAGGATGAGCTTCATTCGAGGGACATCGACCCCTCCTGCAACCAGGGGAATTTCTCCGGTGCGTCGGGCGAGTTTCTGCATGGGCATCTGGACAAAAGTCATGTCACCGTGCACACCTTTCCGGAGTATCACCCCGACAACTCCATTTCGACCTTCCGGGTGGACATTGACGTGTCCACCTGCGGTACCATCTCGCCCCTAAACGCCCTCGACTACCTGATCGGGAGCTTTGATTCGGACATCATCACAATTGACTACCGTGTGCGCGGCTTTACGCGAGATGTGCGCGGGGAGAAGTTTTTCATCGACCATGACATAACCTCCATACAGGATTATATCAACAACAAGACGCTGACCAAATATGACGCCATCGACGTCAATGTCTATCAGTCTAACATTTTCCATACCAAGCTCCTGATTAAGGAGATTGAGCTGCAAAACTATCTGTTTAACAAGGATGTCTACGAACTGCCGCCCAAGCAGCGGCTGGAAATCACCGACAACCTCCGCAAGGAAATGATTGAAATTTTCAGCGGCATGAACATCTATTGATGCCGAAACCGCAGACACACAGATGTCCGGAAGTGCCCGGCGCACTTCCGGCTTCCCTGTATCCGGAGGTGATTCCCGTGTCTCTTTCCCAGGAACGCGCGCCGATCTATGAGGCGCTCAACAGCCATAAGCATGAACGGGTGGTGCATTTGGATGTGCCGGGCCACAAAGGCGGCCGCGGCAACAAAGAACTGCGCGATTTTTTAGGAGAAAACTGTCTGCGCGTGGACGTAAACTCCATGAAGCCGCTCGACAACCTCTGTCATCCGGTCTCGGTAATCCGGGAAGCGGAGGTGCTTGCGGCGCAGGCCTTCGGAGCGGCTCATGCCTTTTTTATTGTGGGCGGCACAACCGCGTCGGTGCAGGCTATGATTATGGCCTCATGCAAGGCGGGGGATAAGATCATCATGCCGCGCAATGTACACCGGAGCGCCATTAACGCGCTGGTGGTGTGCGGGGCGGTGCCGGTGTACGTCAACCCCGGAGTCAACAGCGCGCTGGGCATCCCGCTGGGTATGGCGGTGGACGACCTGAAAAAAGCCATGCACGACCATCCAGACGCCAAGGCTGTGCTGGTCAATAATCCAACCTATTACGGGGTGTGCTCCAACCTTCGCGAGATCGTCGCCCTTGCCCATCGCAGGGGCATGCTGGTGCTGGCGGATGAGGCGCACGGCACCCATTTTTATTTTGGCGAAAAGCTTCCGGTGTCGGCCATGGAGGCAGGCGCGGACATGGCGGCGGTCAGTACGCACAAGACGGGCGGCTCGCTCACTCAGAGCTCCTTCCTGCTGTGCGGGGAGGGCGTGCCGGACGGCTATGTCCGGCAGGTGATCAACCTGACCCAGACTACCAGCGCGTCTTACCTGCTCCTGACCTCGCTCGATCTGGCGCGCAAGAATTTGAGCCTGCACGGCAGGGAGATGTTTAACCGCACGCTCGAACTTGCGGAATACGGCCGGGAGGAAATCAACGCGCTGGGCGGGTACAACGCCTTTGCGCAGGACATCATAAACGGGGATACTGTCTTTGACTTTGACCGTACCAAGCTGTCGGTGCACACACGGGAGATCGGGCTGGCCGGCGTGGAGGTGTATGACCTACTGCGCGACGAATACGCCATCCAGATTGAGTTCGGCGACATCGGCAACATCCTCGCGATTGTGTCGCCGGGCGATCGCAACTTGGAAATTGAACGGTTTGTGTCGGCGCTGTCCGAGATCAAAAGGCTGTATGCGCGCGACAAAACCGGCATGCTCAATCACGAATATATCAACCCACTTGTGGAGCTTGCGCCCCAGGAGGCCTTTTACAGCGAGAAAACCTCGGTGCCTATCCAGCACAGCGCGGGACGCATTTGCGGGGAGTTTGTCATGTGCTATCCACCCGGCATCCCGATTCTGGCGCCCGGCGAGCGCATTACGCCCGAAATTCTCGAATACATCTCCTACGCGAAGGCCAAGGGCTGTTCCCTGACCGGCACGGAGGACATGGAGCTATTGCGCATCAACGTTGTGGACAAAGCCTAAGAACCCGTATTCATAGGTTCTAACCCCTTACGCCGAAAGGAAGGAAAGTATGGAGCTTTGGTACACCGAAAAACACACGAACAACGTCCGTTTTTCCATCAAGGTGGACGAACAGATTTACCACGGCAAAAGCCGGTATCAGGAAATTGACGTGTTTGCTACAAAGGAATTCGGCCGAATTCTCACGCTGGACGGCTACCTGATGGTGACCGAAAAGGATGAGTTTATTTATCATGACATGATCGTCCATGTCCCGATGGCCACCAATCCACGTATCAAAAAGGTGTTGGTGATTGGGGCGGGGGACGGGGGTACCATCCGCGAGCTATGCCGGTACGACACGATTGAAGCGATCGACATGGCCGAGATCGACGAACAGGTGGTGACGGTTTGTAAGGCGCATTTCCCCCAGACCGCCTGCAAGCTGGACGACCCGCGGGTGCACATACACTATCAGGACGGCCTGCGCTTTGTGCGCACGCGCGAGGACGAATATGATTTGATCATCGTGGATTCGACTGACCCCTTCGGGCCGGGGGAGGGTCTTTTTACTAAGGAGTTTTACGGGAACTGCTTTAAAGCGCTTCGCGCCGACGGCATCCTGGTCAATCAGCTGGAAAGCACCTATTACAGCGCATACGCCCAGTCCATGCGCCGGGCGTATGGGAGCATTCGGAAAACCTTTCCCAAAAGCTTTGTCTATCAGGCGCATATCCCCACCTACCCGTCGGGGCACTGGCTGTTCGGGTTTGCCTCCAAACGGCATGACCCGGTAGCCGGCTTGGACGCACAGGCGTGGAACGCGCTGGGGCTTCACACAAAATATTATAATACGTCCCTGCATATTGGAGCCTTCTATATTCCAAATTATGTAAAGGAGCAGCTGGACGTTGGAGATTAAAAAGAATGTACACACGATGCTTGGATGTGACGGGGAGTTTGAGGAAAGCACGATTGTCCTCTTTGGCGCGCCCTATGACAGCACCGCATCCAACCGCCCCGGCGCACGGTTTGCGAGCGCTGCAATGCGGGGTGAAAGCTGGGCACTGGAAACCTACAGCCCATACCAAGACAAGGATTTAAACGATATTTCAGTTATGGACAGCGGTGATCTGGAGCTTCCCTTCGGAAGTCCTGAACCGGCGCTTGCCATAATTGAGGAATACACGGACGCCATTTTTGAGGCCGGGAAGTTGCCCGGCATGATCGGCGGCGAGCATCTGGTGACGCTGGGCGCGGTGCGTGCGGCCGTCAAACGCTATGACGATCTGCACATCATCCACTTTGACGCGCACACCGACATGCGGGAGGAATATCTCGGACAAACGCTCTCCCACGCGACGGTCATGCGCCGCTGTCACGACCTTGTGGGCGACGGTCGAATCTTTCAGTTCGGCATTCGTAGCGGTCTGCGCGAGGAATTTGAATTTGCAAAGGAGCACCAGTCGCTGACAAAATTTGATTTCCGCGGGATTGACAATGTGGCGGAGAGCCTCAGGGGGAAACCGGTCTACCTGACGGTTGACCTTGACGTGCTCGATCCGTCCTGTTTCCCCGGAACGGGGACGCCTGAGGCGGGTGGCGTGTCCTTTAAAGAGCTGCTGCTTGCGCTCAATGAGCTGTCTTCGCTTCATATTGTGGGTTTTGACATCAACGAGCTGTCCCCGCCCTGCGATCCATTGGGCGTTTCTACGGCGATGGCCTGCAAGGTGCTCAGGGAACTGCTTCTTTTTGTGGGCGGGCACAAGCCTCGCCGAAAGGTGACACCGGTGAAGGTGGCTGTCGGAAAAGAAGGTACGAAGGAAGAGACGACGTGAAAGGGAGGACGAGTATGGGAAAAGCACTGATCATCGGCGCGGGCGGCGTGGCCGGCGTCGTGGCGCACAAATGCTGTCAGAACAGCGAGGTGTTTGAGGAAATCTGCATCGCCAGCCGGACGCTGTCAAAATGCGACGCCCTCAAGGCACAGCTTGAGGGCGGAAAGACCAGGGTGACCACCGCACAGGTGGACGCCGACAATTCTGAGAAGGTCATGCGCCTGATCGAGCGGGTGGAGCCCGACATCGTGATCAACGTCGCGCTGCCCTATCAGGATTTGAGTATCATGGAAGCCTGTCTAGCCACGCAGGTGGACTATGTGGACACGGCAAACTATGAACCGCTTGATACGGCAAAATTCGAGTACAAATGGCAGTGGGACTACCGCGAGCGCTTTGAGCGGGCGGGCATCACCGCTCTTCTGGGAAGCGGCTTTGATCCCGGCGTGACGGGCGTGTTCAGCGCCTATGCCTTAAAGCATCACTTCGACGAAATCCATGAAATTGACATTCTGGACGCCAATGCCGGCGATCACGGCTATCCCTTTGCCACGAACTTTAACCCCGAAATCAACATTCGCGAAGTGACCGCCAACGGCAGATACTTTGAGAACGGCCGCTTCGTAGAGACTGAGCCCATGTCCATAAAGCGTACCTATAACTTCCCCGAAATCGGACAAAAGGACATGTACCTGCTGCATCATGAGGAGCTGGAATCGCTCGCCCTCAACATTCCGGGCATCCAGCGCATCCGCTTTTTCATGACATTCTCGGAGAATTATCTGACCCATCTCCGTGTGCTTCAAAATGTCGGCATGACCTCCATTGAGCCGATCAATTACGAGGGCAAGCAAATCGTTCCCCTCCAGTTCCTCAAGGCGGTACTGCCCGACCCGGCATCGCTTGGCCCGCGCACCAAGGGTAAAACCAACATCGGCTGTATATTCAGAGGGGTCAAGGACGGCGCGCCCAAGACCTATTACCTCTACAACGTCTGCGACCATGAGGCGTGCTACAAAGAGGTGGGCTCGCAGGCCATCTCGTACACGACCGGCGTTCCGGCAATGATCGGCGCGATGATGGTCATGACCGGCAAATGGAAAAAAGCGGGCGTTTTTAACATTGAAGAGTTTGATCCCGATCCCTTTATGGACGCGCTGAACAAGTTCGGGCTGCCGTGGCAGGAGAGTTTTTCGCCCGAGCTTGTTGACTAGGAGGAGCTATGAACCTGAATATGAGTGAGGCACCGACGCCCAGCTATGTGGTGGACGAGCGTCTGCTTGTCCGCAACCTCGAAATTTTACAGGACGTGCAGGAGCGCGCCGGCTGTAAAATCCTGCTGGCGCAAAAGGGCTTTTCCATGTATGCGGTCTATCCGCTGATTGGGCGCTATCTCTGCGGCACGACGGCCAGTTCGCTTCATGAGGCAAGGCTCGGAAAAGAAGAGATGGGGGGCGAGGTGCACATCTATTCGCCCGCCTACAACCCCGCCGAGATGGAGGACATCCTCTCCATCTGTGACCATATGGTGTTCAACACCTTTGCGCAGTGGGAGAAGTTTAAACCCCAAATACAAAATGCCGCACGACACATTTCGTGCGGCATTCGCGTCAATCCGGAGTATTCCGAGATTGAGACCGACCTCTACAACCCCTGCTTTGAGAACTCCCGTTTGGGCACGACGCAGGGGCACTTTGACCCGGAAAAGCTGGATGGCATCGAAGGCCTGCACTTCCACACCATGTGCGAGCAGAATTCCGACACCCTGAAGCGCACGTTGCGTGCGATGGAGGAGAAGTTCGGCGGGGTGCTGGGACGTATGAAGTGGGTCAACTTTGGCGGCGGACATCACATCACCCGTCCCGATTATGACCGCGAGCTTCTGATCGAGTGCATTCTTCGCATCAAGGAAATCTACGGCGTCGAGGTTTACTTAGAGCCGGGCGAAGCGGTGGCGCTGAACACCGGCTTTCTGGTGGCGTCGGTGCTGGACACCATGGAAAACGGCATGGACATTGCCATTCTGGATACCTCCGCCGCCTGCCACATGCCCGACGTGCTCGAAATGCCCTATCGTCCGGCCATTGTCGGCGCGGGCTATCCCGGCGAGCATGCGCATACCTACCGGCTGGCGGGACCCACGTGCCTGGCGGGCGACGTCATCGGGGACTATTCTTTCCCTGCGCCCCTTCGCGAAGGCGACCGCCTGGTGTTCTGCGACATGGCGCACTATACGATGGTCAAAAACAACACCTTTAACGGGGTCAACCTGCCCGCCATTGTGCTGTACAGCGAGGAAAAGGGCATGCAGATCCTGAGACAATTCGGCTATGCCGACTTTAAGTCTCGATTATAATCCCGGGCCGTCGTAGGGAGTTTCCCTCGGCGGCTCTTCTTCTTTGTCCGAATATTCCTCTTCGTCCTCGTCACAGAAGCTGTCTATGTCAGTCTCCATGTCCTCATCGGGGAAGAGATCCTCATAAACAGCTGCCCCTTCGAGGTCCTCTTCATAAAAGTCATCTGAGGCGGGCAATTCGTCCAGAAAATTCTCCTCGTCGGGAAACCCGTCGTCATACTCCTCTTCCCAAAATTCCCCCGGAAAGGCTTCCTCGGAACACACGTCCTCATCCTCAGATTCCTCCGACGGCACGGCGTACAGCGCCTCCACGTCGAAACGGGACAGCTCCTTTTCGGTGTAGGGAGCGGGGCCTCTTACGAGCAGGTAAACGAATCTCAGGCTGTAGGCGAAGTACAGCCCGCAGCACAGCAGGACGGCCAAAAGGATTGTAATCTGATTGGGGCCGTGCAGCCTAAAGCATATGTACACGAGCGAAATGACCGCCGCCGCCGCAAGCTGGACAAGCCGTGCCGTACACAGCAGAAACCGCATCAGCTGCCCCGATCGTCCGGTCAGAAGCGCGCAGCCGAACAAAAGAGGGTAGAGGGCAAAAAAGAGGTAGGCCCAGTGCAGGGAGAATGTCATGAGCAGCACAGAAAAAAGCGGCAGGACGCATTCACAGGCCAGAAGGTAGCCCAGCAAATTCCGGGAGCTTTGATCGGGATGCTCAATCACCTTTTCCCATAGGAGATAGCTCGACACAATGCAGGCCAGGGAGACAAGCGTGACCTCCAGCAGATAGCGCAGGATCAGCGGGGCGTTGAGCCCGAATACCAGGGCGAGGAAAAGAAGGAGCACGCAGGCAAAGGAGATCAGCACGGTGGGGATCACGCGTACAAACAGAATTGTGCCGTACATTTTGCGGAAGCACCGCTGGAAATAGGAGGCGCACGGATAGGCATTTTGCTTCATATTGCAACACCCGCCTTATGATTGTTCTCATGCAATACTATGCGCGGGCGGGCGCGTATAGACAAAAGATTTGAAAACTGACACAGTTTTGTTGCTTGCATAAAAAGGAAAAAAGGAGTACAATATCCTTGAATATAATCATGAATGGAGGAAAATGTAATGCCGGAGCCCTATGAAAAGAAAAACCCAATTGACAGCGCGATGGACTATGTCAACAGCACGAGCGACCATACCCAGGAGTTTTCCCCGGACGACATCGAGGCCAATAAGGTGATCGCGGCGGTCAGCTATATTCCGATTTTGTTTTTCCTGCCGCTTGTGGTTTGCCCGAACTCTCAGTTTGGGCGCTTTCACGCCAACCAAAGCCTGGCGCTGTTCCTGCTTTCGCTCGTAGGAGGCATACTATTTGGGATTTTGACGGCAATCACGCTATTGATCCCGGCCATTGGCTGGATCTTCCAGGTGCTCAGCTGGATTTTTAGCCTTTTGATGTTTGGGCTGGTGATTTTGGGCGCGGTCAACACGGCGAACGGAAAGGCAAAGGAGCTGCCGGTCGTCGGGAAAGCAAGAATTCTTCATTATTAAGAAACTTGTGTTTCAGAGCAAAGCAAGGAGCGAACCATGAATAAAATCTTTTTGTCAGTCTGTATGCTGTGTCTGTGCGCCGCGCTTACTTCCTGCGGCGGCCCAAAGCCGGAGTCGTCGGAACTGCCCTCAACGGGGGTGACCGGGGGCGTATCTTTCGCCCCGCAGTCGGACAAAGAGGGCTTTGCGGTTTCGGCGGAGATTGAGACCCCGTCAAGCGGAGAGCAGAGAGGCAGTCCCATCGACGCCGAAGCAGTAGAAAACGAATCGTCACAGACATCGAACGGTACAGGCACGGCCGCCCAGTCAGGTCCCGGCTATGCACAGCTTCTGTCGTCAGGGAAATACCGCCTGATCTTTGAGGTGATCTTTCCTGAGAACGATGAGGAGATTAAAACGCTGTATGACATGGCGGTTTCGGGCGACAAGGCGTATGTGTGCGTTAAAAATGAGAAGGGCGATGTACAGAGTATTACCCTTGCAAAAGGGGGCAGGATATACACACTGTCAGGGTCGAAAAAGACCTACACGGAGCAGTCGGGCTCGATCCGGGATGCGAGGGCGATTGACACAAAGGGCTTCAGCCTGGCCGGCAGCGGCCAGGAGGACGGCGTTCCCTATGAGGAATACCGCACAAAGGCGGGCGGTACAGTCCGGCTGTATATGCAGAACGGGAAGCTTGTGCAAATGACGTTTGCCGAAGAGGGTTATGCGCTGGATATGCAGGAGATTGAAATTTCGGCCGATGTGCCCGACAGCCTGTTTGAAATTCCGAAGAATTATAAAAAATCAGGATAAAAATGTGGCGCTCCGCTGGTATTGACCGGCGGAGCGTCCTTGAAAGAGAGTATAACATGAAGATGGAATTTGACGCGACCATTCAAAAGCACGGGACGATCGACGGCGCCTATGTGGAGCTTCCCTTCGATCCCGTCGAGGTGTTTGGGGCAAAACGCGTCAAGGTGCTTGCGGCTTTTGACGGGGAACCATACCGCGGCTCAGTCGTCACGATGGGCGGCTGCACACTGATCGGCATTCCGCAGGCGATTCGGAAGAAAATTGGCAAAAATCCCGGCGATGTTTGCCGGGTGAGACTTGAGAAGGATGAAGCCAAGCGAGAGGTGGCGCTTGCGGACGATGTAAAAGCACTGCTGTCCGAGAACCCCGACGCCAAGAGCTTTTATGAGACGTTGTCCTATACGAATCAAAAGCGCTTCATCGGTTGGATCGAGGAAGCAAAAACCGAAGCCACGAGGGAGAAGCGGAAGGATAAAACCATAGAAATGCTCAAAGAAAAACAGGTTCGATGAACCTGTTTTTTGGCACTATTTAGGGCTCATCGTACTTCATGGTGACGTTTTCACCATTCTCATTTTCGTCAGACGTCTCGGTTCCTTCCTCTTCCTCGCCGCAGCTGCACTCGTCGTGGCAGCAGTTGCGATTACGTCCCACATAGATGTCCGTGGGGCCGTCCGCACTGCCGATGCAAGCGACATGGAAGTCCAGACGTTCCATCAGCTTAGCCAGGATATAACCGATGGTGATTCCGAGCGTAAGGGCACAAAAGATAATTTTACAGACGTTTTTGTTTTTACTCATTGCGATCCTTCCTTTTTCATAAAGATAAAAATAGTGTGCCCTGCAGGGCGCAGAACATGTGAGAAACAGACAAGGGGGCGGTCACCTTTTGAACCGGGAAGAAGTTTTTTTCAACAGTGCGGGCAAGTCGGATCTGGAAGCAATCCGACAGATTCTCAACCATTACATTGTCAATACATCCCATATCTGGTCGGAGACTCTTCGGTTGCCCCGCGACGTCGTACGTATGTACCGCTCTCATCAGTTTTCAGACCGAACACCCTTCGTGGTGGCTGAATGGCGGGGAAAGGTGGTTGGTTTTTCCGCCCTGTCCTTTGTCAGCATGAGCGATGGGTGGAGTGATGTCACCGAAGTAATGGTATACGTTCACCCGGACTTTTTGGGCAGAGGCATTGGCCGCGGGCTTTTGGAAGCGGTCATGGAGCGGGGCTATCATGCGGGACTATATGCGGTGCTCGCCAAGATTGATGCGGAGAACACGCCCAGTCTCCGGCTGCACCGTTCCTTTGGGTTTGAAGAATACGGCGTCCTGCGGGGCGTGGGCAGGAAATTCGGCGCAAGACGCACCTGTGTGGAGATGGTCTATTACTATTATGGTTGAGCGACCTCCATGACGGCAATTCGCTCTTTTTCCTTGACATTGTACTTATTTTCATATATGATTGTAACAGATATAAAACTGTAAACATTACAAGGAGCGGACAGCCATGAGCATTGAACAGATTGCCGGCCGGCTTAAAATCCATGACATCCGTCCGAC
Organism: Oscillospiraceae bacterium; assembly: GCA_031551875.1. GTDB lineage: Bacteria > Bacillota > Clostridia > Oscillospirales > Acutalibacteraceae > JAVBNA01. The sequence goes on from JAVBNA010000011.1 coordinate 24,315, forward strand.
CCAGCAGCGGATTAAGGTGTACGAATACCTTCTCAAGCATCCCACGCATCCGTCTGTGGACACAATCTATACGGCACTTTCGCCGGAGTATCCCACCTTTTCCAAGACAACCGTGTACAATACGCTGGACGTCTTGTTAAAAGCGGGGCTGATTCGTGCCGTGCTTCTATCGGGCAACGAGGTGCGATATGATGGAAATGCAAACGAGCACGGGCATTTCTTCTGTCGGCGCTGCAGTGAGGTCTATGATTTCGAGTATGTGCTGGGTGTGACTGCCTCCGAGGAACTGGAGGGATTTCAAACTGAACGTCGGGATCTGTATCAGTTTGGCCTGTGCCGTACCTGTGCAAAGGAAGAAGAAAAAGCGATTTGACCGCGTGGGAATCCACCTAAAGCCTGCCGATATCGGTAGGCTTTTTCTAGGGTTCGTCGTCCTCCTCCACGGCGGCGTGACGGTATCGGTAGGAAGTTTTATCCGCCTCCGCGAGGCATCGACCATAGGCCCAGCGGGCGAAAAGGACAAGGCCTACGGCAGAAGCCACAATAAGGCCCTCCACGAGCGAGAGACTTTTGATCACGCCCCGCTGAGACAGCGCAGCGACCACGTCCACAGCGGCGTGAAGCCCGATGGCAAGCGGATAAAACCAGAATTTTCCGATGCGGCTGACCGACAGCCAGACCAGCACCGAAAGGGAAAGCTGGATGGTGATGGCGGCGGCACGCTCCAGGCCGGCGACCAGAAACAGGGCGGGAGAAGCGCCGGTCAGTGCGTCAATCTGCTTTTGGATGGCGGACGAGGCCTGTACCGCCGCGTCGGCGGAAAGTCCCGAAAGGTTAAGAAGCGCGGCGGCGCCTCCGGAATTGATCGTAAAAGCAAGGACAATATTGGACAGCATGGTGAGTCCAACCAGAATGATGGCCTCCGCACCTCCGTGCCCAACGCCGTAGGCCAATGCCGCATAGGGGTTGTCCTGCCTGCGGCGGATGAGCAAAAAGCTCAGCAGACGCGCGGTTTCCTCAAAGATTCCGGCGGCAAGGCAAGCGTACAGGACATAGGCAAAGGTGGAGTTTTCAAAAAACCTGGCGGTGGTTTCGTTTCCGACCAGCAGGTACTGATGAAGCAGTGATTCGAGTACCAGAACGAACAGGATGAACCCCGCGGCTCCGAGCAGGGGCGGCATAGGGCCGACCTTTTGCTTTTTGTACAGGAGGATGAGAAGAAAAATGGGTAGCCCGACCGAAACAAGAAACGAGACGACCATAAAAATAATGGACAGCGCGGGAACTGTTGCCTGCTCCATGTACATCCCTCCAAGCTAAAAATCAACTTTTTCTTATTTTACCATAAAAAGTCAAAACTTACAATAGAGACGAGGAGCACTCCATAAAAAAAGGCGGGCTTTTCGCCCGCCTTTAAATGTGTATTCCTTTGGTCATACTGTACTTTACAGCCGAATGGAGAAGACCGCAATTCCGAGAATGATAACGCCCATGCCGATCAGCTTCCGGCGGCTCAGCTTTTCCTTGAGGAAAAGCCAGCCCAGGACGCTGACAAAGATATAGCCGGTGGACTCCAGAATGGGCGCCAGGGAAAGGGGCACTTTTTTCAGGGCGTACATGGTGACGAAGGTGGAAACAAAGAAAACCAGATACGCGCCGATCACCAGTGGGTTGATATACTCCTTAATTTTGGTTTCATAGGTTTTGCCGGCCGAAATTTTGAGGATGATCTGGGACACCGAAGCAATGAAGACCGAGGCGACCATAATGCAGGCGTAGATTAACAGCTCACTCATTGTCACTCACCACCAAATAAACACCGGCAAATATGATGAGCCCGCCGATGATGTTAAAAATTGTTATGACCTCATTGAAAAAGATCGCGCCCCAAAGCATGCCCCACACGATGGTCACTGCTTTGTTAGAGTAAGCGGTGGTCAGTGGCATGCGCTTAATGACCTGTTGCCAGAGGATGGCGTAGATGCCCAGCGACAGAAAAACCAGCCCCATATAAAAAATAAAGGGGAGATTCCAGATGCCGTCCGCTTCGGAAACGCGCGCCGCCGTTTTCGAGGCGATCTGCCCTAGAGAGTAGATGAGCAGGATCGCGTGAAGCATGAGAAGGTCTTTACCATTTGTTTTGGTTGTCCTCATCGTACACTCCGTTCTTTACCAAAAGATTAGACCTTCGTCAATCGGGCAAAATTGGACATCAGTTTTTTGGTGCCCACCTTTTCAAAGGAAATCTCTATCAGAGAGTCATTGCCCATGGCGGTGACACTAATAATTTTACCCACGCCGAAGGATTTATGCGAAACGGTTTCCCCTGGCAGGAAGTTGGCGTGAGACGCGTGCGTAGCCTGTCCGGCGCCGATGTTTAAAGCGGCCTGGGTCGTGGTGATACGGGACAGCTTGGCGTCCTCAGGCACCCGTATACCCGTGTCAAGCTTCTGCCACTGACGGGCGCGGGTTTTCTCAGTCAGCTCCTCCGGAATCTCCTGTGCGAAGCGGGAGATTTTGTTGCGGTTGGTGGAGCCGTACAGCATACGCGAGTCGGCGCTCAGAATGTAGAGCTTTTCCTTGGCACGCGTGATGCCGACATAGGCGAGACGGCGCTCCTCTTCGATCTCTCCGGGATTCATGATCGCGGAATAGCCGGGAAAAATGCCCTCTTCAAAGCCGGGCAAAAAGACAAACGGGAACTCAAGCCCCTTGGCAGAGTGCATGGTCATAAGCACCACAGCGCTTGACTCGGCATTGTAGTTGTCGATGTCGGTCATGAGGGAGACCTCCTCAAGGAAACCGGACAGGGAAACGTCCCCTTCATGGTCGGTTTCATAGGCGAGCAGGTTGGAGGCAAGCTCCTGGATGTTTTCCATGCGCGTTTGCTGCTCCTCGTTGCTCGGATCAAGCGCGCGCAGATAGCCCGACTTGTCCAGCAGCTGTGTGTACAGCTCGTGCAGGGACTCCTCGTTTTGCCGGTTGAACTCAATCAGGTCGGTGATCAGCTTTCCGAACTGCATCAGCTTTCCGGCGCTGCGCTGCAGGCGGTCGTATTCGTCGGCGTGACACAGCACCTCAAACAGGCTGGTGCCCGTCCCTTCGGCGATTTCCGAGGCAGTATTGACCGTTTTATCGCCAATCGTGCGCTTGGGCTCATTGATGATCCGGCGCAGACGCACCTCGTCATAGGGGTTGTTGATCACGCTCAAGTAGGCGATCATGTCGCGGATTTCCTTGCGCTCATAGAAGCGGTGGCCGCCAATGATGCGATAGGGAATACCGCTTTTGATCAGGTTTTTTTCAATCGTGTTGGACTGTGCGTTCATGCGGTACAGCACGGCAAAATCGGAATAGGGCCGTCCGTCCGCCGCCTGAGAAATGATCGTATCCACGATGTAGGCGGCTTCATCCTGTTCATTGTCTGCGGTGTGCAGCGAGACGCTTTCGCCTGCGCCGTTCTTGGTCCAGAGGCTCTTGCCCTTGCGTTCGCTGTTGTTTGAGATCACGGCGTTGGCGGCGTCCAGAATGTTTTGTGTTGAGCGGTAGTTCTGCTCCAGCCGGATGACAACCGCGTCGGGATATTCATGCTCAAAGGAGAGAATGTTTTTGATGGTTGCGCCGCGGAATTTATAGATGCTCTGATCGTCGTCGCCCACGACGCACAGGTTGCGCCATTTGCCGGCCAAAAGCTTGACCAGACGATACTGGATTGTGTTGGTATCCTGATACTCGTCCACCAGTATGTAGCGGAAGCGGTTCTGGTAGTACTCAAGTAGGTCGGGACAGCTTTCCAGCAGCCGCACCGCGTGAAAAAGCAGGTCGTCAAAGTCCATGGCATCGCCGTCCTGAAGCCTGCGCTGATAAAGCTCGTAGGCCTCGGCGATTTTTTTCAGGCGGAAGTCTCCGCCGACGTTTTTTTCATAGTCCTCAGGTGTGAGCATCTGATCCTTGGCGCGGGAGATCTCCGCGAGGATCGCCTTAATGGGCAGAAATTTCTCCTCAATCCCCAAAGACTTGATGCATTCCTTCATCAGCCGCTTGCTGTCATCGGTATCATAGACTGTAAAATGATTCGTGAAACCGATGCGGTCACCGTCACGGCGCAGGATGCGTGCACAGGACGCGTGGAAGGTGGACGCCCAGACGTCGTCGCCCTGTGTGCCCAGCTGGGTGCGCAGACGCTCCTTGAGCTCGCCCGCCGCCTTATTGGTGAAGGTGATCGCGAGAATCTGCCACGCTTTCGCGGGCTGGCAGGAGAGCCGGAAAGCAATGTCGGGAGACAGTTCTTTTTCACCGTCCAGCACCGCTTCCATCAGATCAAGGTCGGTCTGGGAAAGATGCTCGGGCAGTATGTCCGATTCATAGGCGTTCCCAAAGCGGATGATGTTTGCGATCCGCTGGATGAGCACGGTGGTTTTACCGCTGCCCGCGCCCGCTAAAATAAGCAGAGGGCCTTCCGTATGAAAAACGGCCCGCATTTGCTCGGCATTGAGCTTCCCAAAAGTCCGCTCAAGTATTTTTTTTCGTAAGGCCAGAAAGTTTCTTCCTATTGTTTCATTCATTGTTTTACACCGCCATTTTTACTGTATTCTTATAGTATAAAGCGAAATCAAGAAAATTGCAAATATTGTGTGGGTTTTTGGGGAATTTTCGTTTTTCAGCGCAAAAAATAAAAGCGGCGTCACCCGGAGTGGTGACGCCGCGAGGGAGAAAGCAAACTAAAATTCATCTGGGGCGACCGATGTAGAGGGCGCCTCCTTATATTTGCTTGCAGGGGAGCCGTCGTAGAAAACATACTCATAATATGTATAGGAACGTTTCGTGGAGGTCAGGGTGATGGTGTCATCCGCCTTATAATATTCTGCGTTGACCCCAAACATTTGCTTGTTGCCAAACCACTGATAGCCGTACGCGTTATTGACATAATATTTACCGGCAGGGAGGTTGATACGAGTGCTACCCTTTTTGGCAATAAAAAGAAAGGCGACAAATTCGTTCTTGTCAGTGAAAATTTTGATCAGTGTGGGAATGTCTTCCTTGATGATGAATTTGATGTAGGGGGATCCCCTTCCGAATTTGGAGTTGCGCTCTATCACGCCGGTCTTGGGGAAATCAAAGACGCATTGCTTGGCTTTTTCGCGGCTGTCCTTAAAGTCGTCTAAGGCGGTAAACAATGCATAAGCGGTCTCATAATCCTTGGCCTTCAGCTTTTCCTCGGCGCGCTGATAGTCGGCGTTCTGCTTACAGACGCGCGCCTTCTCAGCGCTGTCCTGAAACCCGTCCGATACCGAAAGAAATGCGTCATACGCCTCGCTGTATTTTTCGGCGGCCATCAGCGTCTGGGCTTCACCATATAGGATAGAATCCTCACAAAAAAGCGCCTGATCGGCAGCATCCTCAAAATTGACCAGCGCGTCAAACGCTCCCTTTGCCTTTACATAATCCTTTGCATCCAGAAGCTTCTCGGCCTCTAAATAAGCGGCTTTGTTTCGAAAATAGACCGCTTTGGAGGGCGCGTCTTTAAATTTTCCCAAAGACTGATAGACGGCGGAGGCCTGCGCGGGGTTCCGCGCTTCATATGCCTGTGCGCGGCTGTACTGTATGATCGCATAGCCTTGTAAAGTGCCTGCGGCGGCAAACAACACCACGAGCAGAGTAGAGATCGGAAGAAGAAAAGTGATTCGGGTGCTCTTTTTTGTGTGTTTGCCCAGCACAGAAAACAGGAAAATCAGCAGAATGAAGAGAATGATCGCGCCGTACAGGACATACCGTCCTAAAAGAAAGTCAATTCCAATCAGGGAAAACCCTATGCCGCCCAGGACGAGGGAAAACAGCAGGAAAAAGACTGGCCGGGATTTGGGCTTTTTTTTGACGAGGGCAACGAGCAGGAAAATGAGTGACAGCACGCCGCCCAGGATGCCCAGACCCCAGAAAATATAGGATATGCCTGTTGTTGTGTTGGGCGCGCCGGAAAGCAGCAGCCATCCGACCCCCGTAAAATGGAGCAGCAGGTCAAGGACACCTACTAACACGGAAAATACTCTTTTGGGTTTCGGCTTTGCCCAGGCGATGGCCAACGAGGCAATTCCGGCAGCGATTAATCCACCGGCTGCCCACTGTCCATATGGTCTAAAACTCTGAAAATACAGGAGAGCCAGCGCCAGGATCCCTAAAAACAGGGAAAACAGCGGAAGCACCGAAAATGTCTTATGTACCGTGGAGGGCGGTTTCGGGGAGGGGAAATTGACAGTTGTCGGAGTGTCGGCGGTTACTTCGAATGGGGGGAGAATTTCCGTCACAGAAGGGATGCTGTCAACGTGCAGATCGTCTTGTGTATTCATTATTAAACCTCCTCATAATTGGTATTCTGATCAAATATTACCATAATTTCATAAATACTACAATGTTTATTAGAAAATTAATATAAAAAACCGGCGCCGTATTTTGAACGGCGCCGGTTGATTCAATTAATACTTCTCCCGGGGGGTATAGGTGGTGTGCAGGATTTCGTGCGCCTTGTGGCTGCCCGGCTTCTCGAAGAATTCGTCGTAGACCTTCTTGATCACGGGGCTGTCGTGCGATTTTCTGAACGTCAGGTTCGCATCCTCTTCGTAGAGGGAAGCGGCGCGGACGGCCTTGAGGTCGATAAAGTTGCGCACGGAAGCGGGAACCATGGGCTGTCCGCCGCCGTTGACACAGCCGCCGGGGCAGCACATGATCTCAATGAAGTGGTAATCGGCGGTGCCGTCCTTGATTTTATCGAGGATAACCGACGCGTTCTTCAGACCGCTTGTGACCGCGACCTTGACGTCCATGCCGGCGATGTTGTACACCGCTTCCTTGATTTTCTCGGTGCCGCGCACTTCGTTGTAGTCAACCTGCTTCAGATCTTCGCCGGTCAGCAAATCGGCCGCGGTTCTGAGAGCCGCCTCCATGACGCCGCCGGTCGCGCCGAAAATCGCGCCTGCACCGGTAGAGACGTCAAGTGTGGCGTCAAACTCTTCATCGGGGAGAGTAGTGAAGGCGATGCCCGAACGGCTGATCATGCGGGCCAGCTCACGGGTGGTCAGCGCGAAGTCCACGTCCGGAATGCCCTTGCCCGCTGCCGACTGGCCGTCGAGGTCGGCCTCGACCTTTTTGGCTGTACAGGGAATGATGGACACCGTGACGATCTTTTTGGGGTCAAGCCCGTGCTTCTGCGCATAGTAGGTTTTGACCACCGCGCCGGTCATCTGCTGCGGGCTCTTGCAGGAGGAGAGGTGGGGGATTAGCTCGGGATAATAGGCCTCGCAGTACTGAATCCAGCCGGGGGAGCAGGAGGTGATCATGGGCAGCACACCGCCGCTTTGAATGCGCTCGATCAGCTCGTTGGCTTCCTCCATGATGGTCAGGTCAGCGCCGAAGTCGGTGTCGAACACCTTGTCAAAGCCGAGGCGGCGCATAGCGGCAACCATCTTACCCTTGACGTTGGAGCCCACCGGCATGCCGAACGACTCGCCCAGCGTGACGCGGATGGAGGGGGCGGGGAAAGCGATGACAATTTTATCGGGATCGGCAATCGCGTTGAATACGGGATCAATCTCGTCGTTTTCCACGAGCGCGCCGGTCGGGCAGTTGACCAGGCACTGTCCGCAGGCGACACAGGGTACGTCGGCGAGGTTTTTCTCAAACGCACAGCCGATGTGCGTGTCAAAGCCGCGGGCGTTGGGGCCGATGACGCCGACATGCTGCTCGCGGCAGGCGGCCTCACAGCGGCGGCAGAGGATGCACTTGTTGTTGTCGCGGATAATATAGGGGGTTCTCTCGACGGGATACTGCTGACGTTCGCCGTCGTAGTGGCCCTCGTCGTCCACGCCGAATTCATGACACAGCGCCTGCAGCTCACAGTTGCCCGAACCGCTGCGGAAGCAGGAAAGGCATTTGCGGTCGTGGTTCGAGAGGATGAGTTCCAGGGAGATTTTGCGGGACTTCTGCACTCTCGGGGAGTTCGTAAAAATCTCCATGCCCTCGGAGACCGGATGGACGCAGGAGGCGACCAACGAACGGGCGCCCTTGACCTCGACGACGCAGATGCGGCAGGCGCCGATCTCGTTCATCTCTCTCATATAGCACAGGGTGGGGATATCAATACCGGCGAGCTTGGCCGCATCCAGAATGGTGGATCCCTGCGGCACAGAAACCGGCATATTGTTAATTTTAACATTGACCATTTCCATGTTTTGCATGCTCCTTTCTTACTTCTTGACAATCGCGCCGAAGCGGCATTTCTCGATGCACGCGCCACACTTGATGCACTTATCCTGATCAATGACAAAGGGATTCTTGACCGTGCCGGAGATCGCGCCCACCGGGCAGACTCGCGCACAGGCCGAGCAGCCTTTACATTTTTCGGGGATGATCACAATACTCAGAAGCGACTTACAGACGCCGGCCTTACACTTCTTGCCCTGAATATGCTCGACGTATTCGTCACGGAAGTAGCGCAGGGTGGACAGCACCGGGTTGGGCGCCGTTTGCCCCAGTCCGCACAGGGAGTTGTCCTTGATGTAGTAGCAAAGCTCCTCCATCTTGTCAAGGTCTTCCATCTTGGCGGTGCCGTTCGTTATTTTCTCGAGCATTTCATTCAGGCGCTTGGTGCCGATGCGGCAGGGGGTGCACTTTCCGCACGACTCGTCGACCGTAAAGTCGAGGAAGAATTTGGCGATGTCCACCATACAGGTGGTGTCGTCCATGACAATCAGTCCGCCCGAGCCCATCATGGAGCCGATGGAGATCAGGTTGTCATAGTCAATCGGAATGTCAAAGTGCTCAGCGGGGATACAGCCGCCCGAAGGGCCGCCCGTCTGCGCTGCCTTAAAGGGACGTCCGTCGGGCACGCCGCCGCCGATCTCCTCGACGATCTCACGCAGGGTGGTGCCCATGGGAACCTCAACAAGGCCGGTGTTGTTGATTTTGCCGCCCAGCGCGAACACCTTGGTTCCCTTGGACTTCTCGGTGCCCATGGCGGAGAACCATTCAGCGCCGTTTAGAATGATCTGGGGCACATTGGCATAGGTTTCCACGTTGTTGAGAACGGTGGGCTTGCCGTAAAGACCCTTGACGGCGGGGAAAGGAGGACGGGGGCGCGGCTCACCGCGGTTGCCCTCTATGGAGGTCAGCAGGGCGGTTTCCTCGCCGCACACAAACGCGCCGGCGCCCAGTCGGAGCTCCATATCAAAGCAGAAATCGGTGCCGAAAATGTTGTTGCCCAGCAGTCCCATTTCACGGGCCTGGTCGATGGCGATCTGGAGACGCTTGACCGCGATGGGATACTCCGCGCGGACATAGACATAGCCCTTGGTAGCGCCGATCGCATAGCCGGCAATGGCCATGGCCTCAATCAGTACATGGGGATCGCCCTCCAGCACCGAACGATCCATAAACGCGCCGGGATCGCCCTCGTCGGCGTTACAGGCGACATATTTCTGGTCGGCCACCTGGGGGGCGGCCAGCGACCATTTGATGCCGGTCGGGAATCCGCCGCCGCCGCGGCCGCGCAGACCGGAATCCTTGACGCACTGAATGACTTCGTCGGGCGTCATTTCAGTCAGCGCTTTACCCAGCGCTGCATAGCCGTCCATTGCTATGTATTCCTCAATGATCTCGGGATTAATCACGCCGCAGTTTCTCAGCGCGATGCGCTTCTGCTTGGCGTAGAATTTGGTGTCGGTCAGGGATTTGATGGTGTCCTCTTCCACGGTCTCTTCATAGAGCAGACGCTGGACGATACGGCCCTTGAGCAGGTGCTCCTCGACGATCTCGGGCACGTCGTCCACACTGACGCGGCTGTAAAAGCTGCCCTCGGGGTAGACGATCATGATGGGGCCGAGCGCGCACAGGCCGAAGCAGCCGGTGCGTACAATGTTGACCTCTTTATCCAGGCCGGCCTTCGCGACCTCTTTGGTCATGGCTTCAATGATGGCTTCACTGTTTGAGGAGGTACAGCCGGTACCGCCGCAAATCAGGACATGGGAACGATACATAAGTAAACCTCCTCTTTTACTGGGCGTTTCCGCCGATGGTATATTCGGCCACGACGTTTCCGTTGACAATGTGGTCGCTTACAATGCGCGCCACTTTTTCGGGCGTCATTTTGACATAGGTAATTTTTTCCTGTCCGGGCACGGCGATTTCAACTACCGGCTCGTACTGGCAGATGCCGATGCAGCCGGTCTGTGTGACCGTGACATTTTTAAGACCTCTCTTGCTGACCTCGTCCACAAAGGCGGTCAGCACCGGGCGGGCGCCGGCGGCGATGCCGCAAGTGGCCATGCCGACCAGCACTCGGATAGCGTCGGGGTTTTCCTCGCGGACGTTGATCTGTGCGCGCGCCTTGTCGCGGATGGCCTGTAATTCAGCTAAAGACTTCATATGCTTAATCCTCCTGAAAATTCAGTCTGTGACTATTTGTGTCTGCTCCTGCAAAAACTCTTCGATCCACGCCATGACGTCAGGCTGGTCGAGGGGAACATCACCGCCCAGCACGCCGCGCAGTTCGGTCGTGTCCAGGGTAAATTCGCCCGTGTCGGTGCGGCGGTGAAACAAAAAATTCAAATCGGGGTTACAGCGGATCAGGATGCTGACCGTGGCGTTAATATCCCCCAGCGGGGTCATGTCAATGTGCGAGGGGATAAAACGCGATTCCACACAGGTGCCCTTGCCGGGTTCCGACGTGATGGAAAAACGTCCGCCGGTCATTTCGGCCGCCATCTTGAAGAGGGGGACGCCCAGCCCCACCTTGCGCGTGGTGCGCGTGGTATAAAAGGGGTTGGTCACCTGGTCGATCTGTTCGGGTGTCATACCGCAGCCGTTGTCGGCGATGCGGATGGAAAGAGTGTCCGCCTTCGCCGAGTGCGCCACGTCAATTTCAATGAGCGTCGCGCCCGCCGTTATGGAGTTCTGCGCCACATCCAGTACATTGAGCGATAACTCCCGCATGGTTACATTTCCTGATATTTATTCAGTATGCCGTCCACGTCGTCCGCGTTCAGCCGTCCGTACACGTCGTCATTGACGGTCAGCACCGGGGCGAGGCCGCAGGCGCCAATACAGCGGCAGGCGGTCAGGGAGAATTTCCCGTCCTCTGTGCACTCTTCAGGTTCAATGTTCAGAATCTTGGTGATGCGGTCAACCAAAGCCTGTGCGCCCTTGACATAGCAGGCGGTGCCCAGACAGACCGAGATGTTGTACTTGCCCTTGGGCGTCAGGGTGAACTGGGAATAAAACGTGGCGACACCGTACACCTCCTTGAGGGAAACACCCAGCTCTTCAGCCACGATTTTCTGCACCTCAAGTGGGAGATAGCCGTAAATTTCCTGCGCTTCCTGCAGCACCGGCATCACGGCGCCCGGATCACCCCTGTGGGTCTCGATCACCTTCAGGAGCTCTTGCTCCTGTTCCTGCGTTCCCGTAAAGGGCAGGTCACTGATACGCTTTAGCATTTTTGTTCCTCCTACAGCGGATTGTTTGGACGACGAGGCAGACAGTTCGTTATTTTTTTAACATTTCTGCACACGTCGCAACTAGATTGATTATAGCAGATGTGAAAATTAAAATCTATAGCAATCTGAAAAAAACCGACGAAAAATCGTTTAAATTGTTGGAAGAAAAAGTGACAGAATCTGTCTATTTTTTTGTCAGCAGATTGTGTATTATTAAAAGATAAGAAACGAAACTACGTTTTCCGGGACAAAACTTCCCAGTACGGTTTTTGCCCGTCAATGAGTTACAAACTAGTATGTGATGAAATTGTGATGGAATACGCAGGAAAATTAAAATCATGCCATAAAACAAAAAAATATATGCATAGGATATCAAACTTTTCTGACATCTTTCCTTTATACTGTAAAGTAATGTGAAACAGGTGTGCGCCCGGACGTCGAAAGGAGGAATCAGATTTGGACGGACGCCGCGAAAAGTCTGCAAAAAAATCCATACGGAAGCAAGGAGGTTCCCTGTGAGTGTAACGCAGAAAGAGTGTGCCTGCCCGGGCACCGAGGAAGAACAGAAGATGGACAGGATTGCGAACGTCATCGACCTGTATAAGGACAAGGAGGGCAGCCTGATCCAGGTGCTTCATCTGGCGCAGGAAATTTACGGCTGCCTGCCGCTTGAGCTTCAGGTTTTTATTGCAAAGGGGATGGATATCCCGCTGTCGGAAATTTCCGGCGTCATTTCCTTTTATTCCTTCTTTTCCACCGTTCCGCGCGGCGAGCACACCATCCGGGTGTGTCTGGGCACCGCCTGCTACGTACGGGGCGGCAAACGCGTAGTCGAGCATCTGCAGGAAACGCTGGGCGTTGAGCTGGGCGGGACGACCGAGGACGGCAAATTTACGCTTGAGGTTGCGCGGTGCATCGGCGCCTGTGGACTGGCGCCCGCCATGATGATTGACGGCGAGGTGTACAAACAGGTCAACGTCAACAAGCTCGACAATATCCTGTCGGCGTTTTAAGAAGGGAGGGAAGAAGTTGTGAGAGTGCTTAACCAAACCGATTTGGAAAAGGCCAAATCGGCCTATCAGGAGCATTTGTCCCGGCAAAAGTATCACATTCTGGTGTGCGGCGGCGCGGGCTGCGTGTCCTCCGGCTGTGCGGAGATTGAGCAGGCCGTGCATGACGCGCTCAGGGAGTTTGGCATTGAGGAGCATGTGTATGTGATGGAAACCGGCTGCATGGGCACCTGTGCCGTAGGCCCGGTCATGCTGATCCGGCCCGAGAACATTTTCTATGTTAAGCTGACGCCTGAAAACGTACATAAAATCCTTCATGCGCATCTGCTCAAAGGGAAAATCCTTGAGGAGTACACCTTTTTTGACCGTACCCTGCGTCAGCATGTCCCTAAGATTGACGACATCAACTATTTCCGCGAGCAGGTTAAAATTGCCCTGCGCAACTGCGGCATGATGGAACACGCGAGCATCGAGGCCTACATCGCCCGCGACGGCTATCAGGCGGCGTTCGACGCGCTGACGAACAAAAAGGGCGCGCAGGTCGTGGAGGAGGTCAAGCGGTCGGGTCTGATGGGGCGCGGCGGCGCGGGATTCCCCACCGGCGTCAAATGGGAGGCGGGGCTCAGGGCGCCCGGCGAGGAGAAGTACATTGTCTGCAACGCGGACGAGGGCGACCCCGGCGCGTTTATGGACCGCAGCATCATCGAGGGCGACCCGCATACCCTGATCGAGGGCATGATGTTGGGCGGCTACGGCATTGGCGCGCACATGGGCTACGTCTATGTCCGCGCGGAGTACCCGCTGGCGATTACGCGGCTGGAAAGGGCGCTTGAACAGGCGCGGGAATTCGGCTTTTTGGGTGAAAATCTTTTTGGCACGGGCTATGACTTTGATCTTGAAATTCGCATCGGTGCAGGCGCATTTGTGTGCGGCGAGGAAACCGCGCTCATGAACTCGATCGAGGGCAGCCGCGGCGAGCCCCGGCAAAAGCCTCCCTTCCCCTTTCAGAAGGGCCTGTTCGGCAAACCAACCATCATCGGCAACGTCGAAACCTTCGCGAACATTCCCGCCATCCTTCTCAAGGGGGCGGACTGGTATTCGTCCATCGGCTCGGAACGGGCCAAGGGCACTAAGGTGTTCGCACTGGCGGGCGACATCGCCAACACGGGCATTGTGGAAGTGCCGATCGGGATGCCGCTTGGCAACATCCTGTTTGACATCGGCGGCGGCGTACCGGGCAAAAAGCAGTTCAAGGCGGCGCAAATCGGCGGCCCGTCGGGCGGCTGCATCACCCGTGAAAACCTCAACACGCCCACCGACTACGAAACGCTCAAGGAATTGGGCGCAATCATGGGATCGGGCGGCCTGATTGCCATGAATGAGGACACCTGCATGGTGGACACGGCGCGCTTCTTTATGGAGTTTATCCAGGATGAGTCGTGCGGTAAGTGCGTGGCCTGCCGGCTGGGTACCAAGCGCATGCTGGAAATTTTAGAGCGCATCACAAAAGGACAGGGCGAAGAGGGGGACATTGAGCTGCTCGAGGAACTCAGTGAAACCATCCAGGAGACCGCGATCTGCGGCTTGGGGCAGACCGCCCCCAATCCGGTGATGTCCGCCATCCGCAATTTCAGAGAAGAGTTCGAGGAGCACATCCGCTATAAGTACTGCCGTGCGGGCGTGTGCAGCGAGCTGTTTGTCTCCCCCTGCGAGAACACCTGTCCGGCAAGCGTCAACGTGCCCGGTTACACGGCACTGGTCGCCGAGGGGCGCTTCATCGACGCCTATAACCTCGTCCGTCAGGAAAACCCCTTCCCGGCCGTGTGCGGGCGCATCTGCACCCGCCCCTG
>JAVBNA010000043.1:0-4198 GCA_031551875.1 Oscillospiraceae bacterium
AAAGGGTTTATCATTTCAGATCCGATAACTTCCATCGAATAACAGCCTATTGAAATTTGAAATCTTGACTGCTTTCGGCGGTCTGCTTTGCTTTGCCCCTTTTTAGCGCGGGGCTGCTGTGTTTTGTTTCAACCTTAAAACCTACAGCGGATTTTTGAGCATGCCGAAGACAATCCGGATGTTGCCTTGGTCTTTTTCCAGAATAACGCGTTTGATCTCCTGAACCATCCGTTCGTCCTTGTCTGTTGGCCGCTTACCCCGACGACGATTACACCGACATCGGCGACAACTTCGAGTACGACGCCTTCGGGCGCAGCTCGTCCACCAAGGTGGGCGCACAGCCCCTTTCCTCCTACGCTTACAACAACACGTCAGGCAATCTTACCCGAACCACCTACGGAAACGGGCAGTGTGTCGAGCCGGTTTGCGACAATCTTGACAGAGTCCGTCAACTCAAGTACAATGGAACTGTATAATATGACTGGAAGTAGAACAATTACGACCTGGCACAGCGCATTTCCAATGTCCGCGTGAGCAACGGTGACACCTTTCGATACGCCTATGACAGCAAAAACAATGTAAGTAAAATCAATTATAAAATCGGAACGGACGTCTATTCTGAAACAATCGCCTACGGCAAGGACAATCGGATCGGCAAGGTGGTCAACAATAAATCCCATACCATCACCCGGCTGTACGACGAAATCCGACGGGTGGCCTCCCGCGCGGTGCAGGGGACGTACAATGGCGGCACCGCCAAGCTCAAATCGGTGTACAGCTATGTGCGAAAATATGCAGAAACACAATCTCTTCCAATCGCATAAATATAAAAGCCGATAAAAATGTATGATACAGCTGCACGTGAAGGATTTTTTGAAGAACTTTCGCTGCGCTTTTTACTTGACAAATACAAAACCTCCCGTGAAAAGAAGGGACAAATCATGCGAAAACAAATCCCCAAAATTATCATATATATTCTCCTTCTTTTGACCGTATTTATCGCCTATCAACTCATGATGAAGGTTGACAGCGGCGAACTTATCGTCAACCGGGGCGTGGCCGATCCGTCAGAACATTATGACATGTCCCGCGAACGTGCCCGAATCCACGCTATAGATTGGGAGTATTACCCCGAACACCTATACACCCCGGAAGATTTTGCTTCGGGCAATACCATAGAGCCTATTTATAGCGTCAACGAAAACCCGGCGGCCTTCGGCACCTACCGTGTAACCGTCCATCTGCCGACCGGCAAGACCTACGGCATGGCGGGTAGAAGCTTTCTTTTTTCTCAGAGAACATTTATCAATGACGAAATGGCCGGTGAAATCGGCAGCCCCGGTACAACCGCCAAAACCACCGTCCCCCGTACCAGCATGTATACCTATTACTTCACGCCGCAGACGGACAAAACTGAGATTATCTTTCAAGTGTCCGATTTTCAGATGGCTGACGGAGGCGGCGCATACTCCTTTTCGATTGGTGAAGCGCCGATGATACAATCTTTCCGTCTGCATAGGCAATCCGGTTCCCTTGCGGTGACCGGCTGCCTCGTCATGGTCGCCCTGCTATTCGCCGGTATGTTTATCTTTTTTAGCAGGCGGCGATATTTTCTGTGGTATGCCATGATTGCCCTGATGATCGCCGTGCGCGGCCTGTTTATCGGGGACAAGCCGATTATGGAGTTTATGCAAAACCTCAACTGGTACACGGCCATACGCATTGAATATGTAAGCTTGATTCTGATTGTCGTATTCGCCGTCCTCTATTTTCGCGAACTGTACCGGAATACTATGCCGAAACCTGTTTTTTATACGTTGCTGGGAATTTCAGCGGTCTATGCGTTGTTGGTACTTGTGACCGAGCCGCTGTTTTTTTCGATTTTCAATTTTTATTATGCCTTTCTGTGGGTCATAACCGCATTGTGGGTGCTTATGCGACTGGCAATGGGGATAAAAAAAGGCGGTGTGGAAAGGCTGTTTGTTTTCATCGGTCTACTTTGTTTTGTAGCGGCCGCTGTGAATGACCAAATCCAATATACATTTACCTTTTATCCGCAGTTTGAGAACAGTATCACCGTCGGTATGCTGCTGTTCGTCTTCATGAATATGCTTGCGTTGCTCTTCGGCTTTGTTAAAACCGAGACCGCTCTGCACGAATCCACCCAAAAATCAGAAATACTGGCCGCCAAAGCTGCACTTTATACCAAAATGAACCACGACATCCGAACCCCATTGACCGCCATATCCAACTACGCGCAACTGATTACCGAACAGCTTCGGGAGGGCAAGTCGGACGAACAGACCATTGCTGACATGAAAATCATCCGCAGCGAAGCCGAGCGGCTGGCGGACATGGCCTCAAACGCCCTGCACAGTTCGGAGGGTGGCAACGACCCAGAAACGTTGGACATGACTGTGATCGCACGGCAAATGCAGGGGATTTTCTGCGGACAAATGAAATTCAGCGGGCGTACGCTCACAGCGGCCATCCCCAATAAACTGCCGCCCATATGGGGCAGCGCGTCGGAGTTGACCCGGCTGTTGTGGAATTTGCTGGACAACGCCGTCAAGCACAGCGGGCATGGCGCGGTCCATATATCCGCCGTGTCAGACGGCGACATCGTGACCGTCTCCATCGCGGACGAAGGGGTCGGCATTGCGCCGGAACTTTTGCCGAAGATCTTTGATTCCGGCGTATCCGGCACAGGCGGCACCGGCTTGGGGCTTCCCATCTGCCGGGAAATTGCGCGGAAATATCACGGAGACGTCACAATCGAGAGCGAACCGGGCAAAGGAACGACCGCGATGGTCACGCTGCCGGTTTATTACGGGGGAAAAACCGATGAATGAGCAGGGCATTGTATTACTTGTAGAGGACGATAAAAACATCCTTAGTTCAAACCGCCGCATTTTGGAGCGCAGTGGGATCACCGTACTGACGGCCGAAAACCTACACGAGGCAAGAGAACATTTGAAGAACAACGCCCTCGATGTGCTGGTGCTGGACATCATGCTGCCTGACGGCGACGGGCTGACATTTTTGCCGGAACTGCGCAAAAGCTGCTCCGCTCCTGTTCTGTTTCTGACTGGGAAAAGCAGTCCCGATGAAAAGCTGGCAGGTTTATCGGCAGGCGGCATTGACTATATCACCAAGCCCTACGACATCCATGAGTTTCGGCAGCGTGTGATCAATTTTCTTGCGTTACAGCGCCATAACAGAACGCCTGAACAGAGTATTTTCGTCGGGCCGGTCAAATTGGACCTGATCGCGCAGCAGGCCTTTTTGAAAAACAAAAACATGCTGCTGGCTCCGAAAGAATTTGCACTGCTACACCTTTTCGCGGCGCACAAGGGCGAAAACGTAAGCGCGGAATATCTTTATGACAAGGTATGGAACGCACCCATTAACGAGGACGATAGCGCATTAAAAAACACGATCTATAAGCTGCGGAAAAAGCTGGCCGGTTCAGGGTTTACCATATCAAATGAGCGCGGCGAGGGGTATTGCTTGGAACAGGAATAAAAACAATATTAGCGCGAAAGTCACTTTTTAGCGACTTTCGCGCTTTTTTATGTGCAAAATGATATAATGAAGCTGGTATCCAAGTAAGTACCCGCTCACGGAAGTGTTCGCCATCTTTAACTGCGGAAAAGAAGGTGATTCAGATTGCGCAAGCCAGTATGAAACGCACGATTGTCCTGCTGATCGACGGCAGTACCAACAGGCAATGCCGTATCTGTACGCAGCTGTTCAGAGAAGGGTATCAACCGCTGTTCGCCGGAACGCTTGCGGAGGCGGGAAACGTTCTAAAAACCGCACCGGTGGATGCTGTCATCCTGAACGAAACGCTGCCCGATGGCGACGGACTGGAGTTTATCAGGAGGATAAACTCCAGCAAAGACGCCAGAGGTTCCTACATTCCTTCTATACTGCTGACCACAAAGGCGACCGGTGGCAAAATCACCGGGGCGTGGGAAAATGGCTGTGCGGAATGTCTGGATGCCGACGCAGATGCGGACGTGATTTGTGCGTATGTATCCGCAATGCTGCCAAACAAGGCTCTGTAAAGTTAAAATGAAAATTTAGCGCCAATTTCCTTAGACTTTCGCCCAAAAACTTGCGTAATCGCTTTTTCTCGTATTGTCAAGGCTAAATGTACGGCTGCGCCGGCCTTGACAATGCTCCAAAAACCGAT
>JAVBNA010000017.1:0-30108 GCA_031551875.1 Oscillospiraceae bacterium
ACGCTTGCGCGCACCACCTACCTCCACGTGCTCTGTAGTATGCCTGTCCCCTTCAAAATTAATTATAGCACAATATATAATTAGCGGCACCGACTACGTTTCATAACTCGTTGGTGCCTGAAAGGAATGGTCATATCATGATGAATTTCGAGTGTTTGGGCGTCAATGACCGGCTCCAGTGCGGTAATCTCGTAGGGCAGAGGTGGGAGCGTATGTGTCCCCGCCGGTATGATTTCAAACGTTAACATATTTTCCAAGCTTCTTTTCCCCTTTGCTTTTTGATTTTCGAGCAATTTGTATGCTCGCTCTTATTGTATGCATTTGTGCCGCAAAGGGTGCGGGCGGGAAGAAGTACCTCCGATTCCGAACAAACAAAAACGGCATCCGGTTTTTTCCGGATGCCGTTAGGATTACTTGTGCACGTAAGATTGAATAAAGGGGGCAAATTGCCGCTCGACGTCAACCTCCATAGGGTCGGTGCAGAATGCGCCTCGCGCTTCGAGGATTTGCATGTGCCGGCTGCGGTATTCGGCGGCTTGCCGGGGGATGCCGCACAGGTGAGCGATGCGCTCCGGTGTGAGGGCGCCCAATTCGTGAAGCACGATTGAGGGACATAGAACCCGCCGGGTAAAGCTGAGCGCTTCCGATGCGCTCAGGGTGCGCCGTGCGCCGTCCAGACGAGAGAGGCGGGGGAAGTCCCGGCTGACGTGCCCCAGAACAATGTGCGCGATGTCCTGCATCACCTGCCACCGCACCGTCGGCACGGGCAGGGTTTCGTCATAACAGACCCAAAACCGCTCCTCGGTTTCGCTCCAGAACACAAAGCCCTGGGGATGGTATTTGGTGCGAATGCCAGCGACTGATAGGCCGGTGCGCTGGGCAAGCTGTGAATAGCGGCCCTCCGCCCAGCCATTTTTGGGGAGAAGGGACAGCACGTCAATGGGCAGCGTGCAGATGCCCTGACACAGCAAAAAATCCCACGCCGAAATGCGCAAAAACCGGTCGTGTTCCTTGCTCACAGATGTTCCCCTCCTTCTCTCGTTGCGTTATTCGAACTGAACACCGAATTCCTTCTTCTGTGCCTCGTGCTCCTCCAGGCTTTCGGAGTAGTGGTTTTGGTTGTCGTTGCCGTAGAAGAAAAAGAGATAGCTTGTCTTTTTGGGATTCTGCGCCGCGGCGATGGCCCGGACGCTGGGATTGCAGATGGGCCCGGCGGGCAAGGCCGCACATTTATAGGTGTTGTACAGCGCGGCGTATTGGGATGGGGAGGGGACAAGCTTGTTGCCCGTGACATCGCGGTTGATGTACTCACGCGTGGCATCGGACTCCAGCTTCATTTTTTTCTCCAGCCGGTTGTGGAACACCGAGGACACCAGCGCCATGTTCTCGTCGCTGCGCGCTTCCTTTTCGATGATCGACGCGAGGATCAGGGTCTTGTCCGACGGCATGCCTGACTTGGCCGCGTAGTTGTTGAGCATCCTGCGCAGCACCTCGGCCGGGTCTTCTCCGGTGTAAAACTCATAGGTGTCGGGGAACAGGTAGCCCTCCATTTTAAAGCACCGTTTTTTGCCCGAGGGAACGGTAAATGATTTGACCTGGTACTTTTGCGCCGCCTTATAAAACGCGCCTGCGGTGCACACGCCCTTCTCCTCAAGCTTCCGGGCGATCTGCATAAAGGTGGATCCCTCCGGGAAGGTGACCTGCACAGTTTTGGGTGCGCTTTCACTCTCGGTTGGCTGTGCATCGGCGGGTTCGTCCGAGGCAGCGGGCGGGACAGTCACAGCGTCGAGCACCGACTCGTCGGGCAGAGAGGATGCCACAGAAGGGGAAGGGGTGATGGATTCCGTGCGGGAAGAGGCGTCATTTGGCCTGGCGTTCCCGATGGTCT
The DNA here is from genome assembly GCA_031551875.1 of Oscillospiraceae bacterium. Taxonomy (GTDB): domain Bacteria; phylum Bacillota; class Clostridia; order Oscillospirales; family Acutalibacteraceae; genus JAVBNA01. The sequence continues at coordinate 1,889 of JAVBNA010000017.1, forward strand.
GACAGCCGGCCGTGCAGAGCAGAAACAAAACGGTCAGCGTACACATAATTGCCTTCATGTCGGCACATCCTTTCCAGTGTTTTTGCAGAACCTAAAGTAGAGTATAACAAAAAAAGTCGGCAAAAACAAGAATGCCGTCGAATTTGGAATTCGCGGGAAAGCCGTAAAGCGGGTAACTCCCGCCTCACGGCTTTTCTTTTTTTATTCGGGAAAGAAGCTCAGCTGGCTGTCGGCATAGCCGAGCTTGTAGGCGCTGATGATGTCGGGCATACGGTAGAGGATGCCCAGCCGGTCACACTCAGCCTTAAATACCGACCACAGCGCCTTCGCACGCGGAGAAACACACTGGTACCCCGTGCCGAAGGCTTTTGTATAGCGCTCCCGCAGACCGGGGAACTGCGCCTCAAGCGCCGCGAGGAAATACTCGCGCTGCCCGTCGCGCATGGTCATACCGAATGCGGGGTAGATAAACCGTGCCCCGCATTCGGCGGCCCTGCGCACAATGGCAAGCACGTTTTGGTCGGTGTCCTCCAGAAAGGGAAGCACGGGCATGAGAAGAATACCGCAGAAGATGCCCTGCGCACGGAGCGTTTGAAGCGCGTCAAAGCGCTTGGAGGAAGGGGCGGCGCGCGGCTCAATCTTGCGGGCGAGGGCGTCATCGGCGGTGGTGATGGTCATTTTGACAAGGGTCGGAGCCCCTTCGGCGATGTCGCTGAGCAGGTCAAGGTCACGGGTGACCAGCGGGCTTTTGGTGGCAATGGCCACGCCGAAGCCGTAGGCGTGCAAAAGCTGCAGGGCATTGCGCGTGTAGTTGTGCACAGCCTCCAGCGGGTTATAGGGGTCGGACATTGCGCCGGTGGAGACGACACCGGGGCGTATTTTGCGCCGCAAGTCGTTGCGGATGATCTCCAGCGCGTTTTCCTTGACGCGCACGGTATCAAACCGCTCGATCCGGTAGCATTCGCTGCGGCTGTCGCAGTAGATACAGCCGTGGCTGCACCCGCGGTAAATGTTCATGTTATAGCTTGCGCCAAACCAGGCGGTGCCCTTGGTGCGGGTCACGATGGTTTTGGCCGGGATCATTTCAGGCGTTTCCATCGCGCAATGTCCCCCTTTTTTCTTTCTTTTCTGTATTGTAGCGCAGTACAGGACAAAACGCAAAGAAATTTTTCTAAGCTGTTTGGGGATAAAGCCTGCCCGAATGGGCTTTGAATTTTCCATTCGCGGGGCGTTTTGCGAAAGAGGCGGTTTTTGGGCGGTGACAAAAGAAAAATAGCAAGCGTATCATGAAAACGAAGGAGGTGAAAAGAGATGAGTATTTGTTGTGAAAAGAAGTGCGGCTGTGGATGCTGTCAGAGAAACCGCTGCGGTAGAAATGACTGGCGAAATGACCGCTGCTGTTGCAGAAACGATTGGTGCAATGACCGCTGCTGTTGCAGAAACGATTGGTGCGATGACCGCTGCGGTAGAAATGACTGGAGAAACAACCGTTGCTGCAAAAATGACTGGAGAAACGACCGCTGCTGCAAGGATGATTGGAAAAACGACCGCTGCGACAGGGAAGATCGGCGTGATGACCGCTGTTGCAAGGGTGAGTCGCGGGATAGATGCGAATGCAATACGGATGTGAGAGTATTTATTGAAGAAAGAAAAAGGGAGCGCGACTGCTAAGAGGATAAAAACGCTTCTTGCATAATAAGAGAAGAGAATTGACAAAAGCCGCAGATTTGGATGCGGGATTTGAATAAATTGAATGAAGTCAATTGGCCCGCCGAAGTAAGTGCTTCGGCGGGTGTTTTGTTCAATATAAAAACTGATCTTCGAAAATCTGCATCGGTTTTAGGCGGCGAAACGATATATTTTCCGATAAAAAGCAGAAACGATGCAAAATGACGCACAAAACGTTAAATTTGCGCGTATGATGGAACGAATCACGTTCAGGCCGGTTCTGTGTTCAGGGACACGGCCCAGTAAAACACCGAAAGGAATGTGCTTATGAACGACTACAGCTACCTGATGAACCGGTCGGGCTATCGCTCCTTTATAGATACGCCGCGGCAGGGTGTCCGACGCCGGAATCCTGCCGAGGCGAATTCGGGGCGAACTATTATTACGGAAGGGGAGAGCAAAATGACTTCCTCAATGCCGCTTTCATTAAATCCCAACACAGACATGGCAGACTCCGTGCGTCTGGCAACGCCGCCGGAACAGCCTTCCCCGGCTGCGAGAATCACCCCCCAAATGTTACAGCCTGCGCCTACGCCTGCGCCTGCGGCGCAAACACCGACGGCCGCGCGACAGCCCGGTACGGCCGCCCAGGTTCCGCAGAATAATACAGCGCGTGCGCCGAGCACGCCTTCTCCGGCACCCCCGCAGGGGCGCACAAATGGAACGCCAGGAGGCGTCGGACTGTTTACGCCCAATGTTATTACACCCTCTCATATGTCGCAGGCGATTGACATGCTGCCGCCCGCAGAAGCCTTGCCCAATATACCGCTCAGGTCTGCGCCGATTGCTTCGGCGGAGATGTCTTCCGCGTTGCCGAACGGCATGACGGCCGGAAGCGCACCGTCACAGGTGCGAAATGCCGCGCAGGGAACCCAGGCCGTACAGGATCTGCAGACGCAGATGCGACAAGCCGGAATCCCAGCCCAGGTAAACAGCATTGAAAACGCGCCCGATGTGGCGACGAATCTGATGTATACACCGGGATATCTGCGCACGCAGATCGGGAAAACGCTGCAGGTGGAATCGGCGACGGGTAATGAGCTCACCAGCCGGGTCGGAACGCTGATGTGCGTCGGCGCCGATTATCTTACGCTTGCAATGCCCGGGGGAATGCATACGGTTTGCGCCCTCGCCCCGATCAGATTTATCACAGTATTACAGCCCGTCGCACCGCTCACATAAAGAACATACGCCTTCCCGTTATGCAATCCGCATACGAAAAACTTGGCCGGAACCCCGTTTCCGGCCACCTTTTTTGTGCGGAGTGAGGTTTTGACTGGAGAAATATAGCCGCGTAGACACATGGAAATTGTGAAAATGGCGCAGATGAGCAATGTAATACGACATATTAACCCAAAGGAATGTGTGTTTAGACAGTATTTAAAACGAAAAAATGTAAATTATAACGTTATTTTCTGCGTTATGCATATAGACAAGCGGTTTGTTTTTGTGTACTATTAAGGTTGTAATTGCCAGTCAGAATATGTCTGGATTTTTGATAGAAACGAAGTAAAGAAAAGCAGGAGGTCAAAAATTATGAATATCCTTTTTTTATCGCCGAATTTCCCCGCGTACAACTGCCGGTTTGCCGAGCAGCTGATGCTGCGCGGCGTCAATGTCCTTTCGGTGGGCGACGGGGTGTATGACTCGTTCTCCCTTGCGCTCAAGGGCGTGATGACCGAGTATTACCGCGTGGAGAGCCTGGAGGATTACGACGCGGTCTATCGCGCTGCGGCTTACTTCACCCATAAGTATGGGCGCATCGATAAAGTCGTGTCCATGAACGGATACTGGCAGACGCTGGAGGCCGCACTGCGCACCGATTATGCGATGGACGGACCCAAACGTGCCACACCCTTGCAGACGGCGGACTTTGACGTGACATTTGAGGCGCTTGTCGACGGAACCGGCACCCCGGTGCTGAGCATGAGCCGCGTATTCAGCGGCGCCGACGGTTCCTACACGCTGAGCGAGATCAACCCCGAGGTTACCGAACAGGGCGAGAAAAGCATTACAGCACTGGGCACGAAAAATGCCTTTATCACGGTCGAGCTGAAAAAGACGACGGCGGGCTACCGTGTGGTCAATGCGTATAACGCGCCCGCACCCTTTGCGACCGATATAATGGACTATGCTTTTGATTTTGACGCTTACAGCGCGTGGGCGCACATGGTCACCGGCGGGGCACAGGAGAAGATGCCGCAAAACCATTGTATCGCCATGGTTCAGGTGATGGACGGCCGCGAGTACCCCGGGGTGAACGCGGAGTATTTTGGTCAGCTGGAGAGCAAAATGGTGCAGGAGTCCCCGGCGGCTGAGGCCTTTGTCAATGCCGACGGCAACACGGTTTATGTCCTGCGCGGCGGGGACGAGCAGGATGCGCGCGGTATGCTTTCGGCCTTTGTCGGAAGAGAGCTCGAAAAATTTGAGAAACCGGCAAAAAAAGAGGCGTCAAAACCGGCCTCTGCGAAAAAACCGGCCGCCAAACCGGCAGTGAAACCGGCTGCGACCAAGGCAGCTGCGCCTAAGACCGTCCAGAAACTGGACACGCCTAAAACGGCGGCGGAGAAACCGGTGAAGGTCACTGTGCTTGACACAAAGACAACGGCGGCCGCCGAGAGCAAAAAAAGTACGGTAAAATCGGGTACATCCTCACTGCTTGATTCCTCGCTGGCACCCGAAAAAAAGAAGCGCGGCAGAAAGCCTGCGACGGAGAAGGCGGCTGCTGCAGCGGAAAGCGGCAAAACCGAAGCCAAGGCCGTCAAAAAATAATAAATAGCAGCAAAAAAACGGGAATGCTTTGTGCCGGAAGGGACAGAGCACTCCCGTTTTGTCAGCTGTAAAAAAATATTCCAAAAGAATCCAAAACAGCGGTTGCAAAGCGCCGCCCGACCTTATATAATAAGATAAAGTATACCGACATATTTCGAGGAATTGCGGAGCGGGCATATTCCCGGATACCGCATTGGGCGGAACATATACGAGAGGAGAATCTGTGTTGCAAAAAGAGATTACCTCCCCACAAAGCCTTTTGGATAACGAGGGCCATCTGGCCGTGCGTGGCTGGTCCCGTGAACCGATACTGACCTATGACCGAAGTGAAATTAAAAAAGCGTTGCTGCGCAGCAGGGAGTGGGATCATTATGTGATCCAGAACAGCCAGTACGCCCTTTCCCTGTACATTGCGGATTATGGATATTTCGGATTTGCATCGGCGGCTCTTCTGGATTTCCGCGGCGAATACCGCCGATACATAAAAACAAAGTGGAAGCTTCTCACGCTGGGACAGCTGGGTCTGCCGGGCAGTACGCTGGCGGGGGACACCAACTTTGACACAAAGAAGCTCGGTATGAAGTTTTCCCGGTCGTCCAACAACCGATATCTGAAAAGCGAGTTTATGAATTTCTACGACGGCAAGGTGCTCACCGTGAGCATCGCGCTGGATAACCCCGACGACAACATGGTGTCCGCGGTCGCGTCATTCCCCGGCAGCCCCGACCATTTTGCGTATTGTCAAAAGGTGATCGGGATGCCCGCCGGCGGCTTTGTTAAATTCGGCGGGGAGGAGTTCACTTTTGAGCCGTCCAATTCGCACGCGTTCCTGAGCTGGGGACGCGGTGTGCTGCCGAGCGAGAACCGGTGGTACTGGTGTGCGGCGCAGGGAGACGTGCGGGGGAAGGCGCTCGGTTTTAATTTCGGCGGCGGTCTGGGCGATAACTCTGAAGGCTCGGAAAACGCGGTGTTTTACGACGGAAAGCTGTATAAGCTGTCGGGACTGTCGGTGCAGAAGCCCCGGCAGGAGGGACAGGCTTGGAAATTTTTCACCAAGGATCGGCGGATCCAGCTGCAATTCGCCCCCGAACAGGAATGCGGAGAAAGTAAGCATTTCCTGCACGTGACGCACGAGCAGAAGCTTCAGTTCGGCACCTATACCGGACGGATGGTGCTCGATGGGGGAGATGAGCTTCGGATTTCGGGGATGAACGGGTTTTGCCACTGGACGCATAATAAATTATAAAGGAAAGGGGCCGGCGCATTAAGCACCGACCCCTCTTTTTGTTAAGAAAACGCGTTGTAATGGAGAAAAGAGTTATTTCAGGTTGTTTTCGTAGGACTCGATCATTTTCTTAACCATTTGTCCGCCGACAGAACCGGCCTGACGGGAGGTCAGATCGCCGTTGTAACCCTGCTTAAGATCCACGCCGACTTCCGACGCCGCTTCCATCTTAAAGCGGTTCATAGCCTCACGAGCCTCGGGAACCATAACATTACCACTATTGCTTCTTGCCATTATTCAGTACACTCCTTAATTTTGTTGCAAATCTTTTTTTGCTTCGTGCGTTTGCTCTACTATTGTGTGTTTGTACTTTTAATTTATAACAGACAAGTTTTGGTAAGTTTTTAGCTGTGTGTTTACGTTTAAATGCAAAACCCCTTTTCGGGATTCGTGTCCAAAAGAAGCAGCGCCGCACAGGCCGCGAGCAGGGGATACTCGTCCGAGGGCGCACTCAGATGTACGCGGAAGTCAGCAGGTTCCATGACGTTTCCCGACAGGGTGCGAATGTCGCGCTGGATACTCACCAAAGCGGAGGGGAAGTCGCTGCTCGAAAGGCTCAGCGTGTCGCGCGGCGACATGCCGCACGTGACAACCGGACAACCGGTGTGCGTGAGCATGGGCACAGCTCCGGCATTCTCCTCGCCTAAAACCGGTACGTAGGTCGACGGAAGCTTGATGCCGCCAAAGGAAACCGCGCCGCGCTTAAAGACAAAAATACACGCTTCGTTGTTCATGGCAAAGGGACAGGTGAAATCCAGAAGCGTGATTGTATCCTCGCCGCAGCCGTATTGGCCTGCCGGCGTATGATTGCGGAAATACGCAATTTTTTTATACGGAGAGAGGGCCCTCAGCATTATTTTTTTCATCTCATCATGGTCATTCCCATATAAAACCACCCGGCTCAGAACACCAACTCCCCTCATAATTGTATCAGACGCTGTTACCAATCTGTAACGAAACTGTAATTTTATTTCAGATAAAAGAACATAGAAAAGCAAAATTGGGTATAAGATGGAGATAATTCAGGAGGAATACTCCTCCAGGATCCGAACCAGCTCCTTTTCATTTCGGGCGGGGATTCCGGTGTGCAGCTTTTCCTTCATTCCGGCCGGCAGGGCGTCCACGTAAGAGTAGAGAACCTGAAAGGGCTGCGTTTCCGACCGGCGGTAGGCGGCCACCATGCCCCGGTACACACTCACGGTATACCTTGCGTCCGACGGTGCATACTGTTTTTGGGATACGGTTTTCAGCGGAAGCCTCGACAGCACCAGTGAAACGAGAACCGCGGCAATTGCCAGCAAAAACGATTTTTTAAGCATTATGATCCCTCCTGCTTCATCCTTTTGCCGTCACGGTAGTATTTGTCGGATTTCCATGGATTATGCCCGGAACAGGCGTGGAAAGGGGTGTTTCTTATTAGGATAGCGGCGTGGGGAAAACCACATTAGGACTGTTCAAAGGCGAAAGAATGTGGTATAATAAATCATTCAGATCCATGATTTACGGCAAAGGAGGAATCTCTTGCATGAGAAATACCGATATAAACCGCTTTGTTGAGCCCCGGGCGACACGCCCATCGGGCGGAGGCAGCGCGGGGGGGACGGCCTGGTTGGTGACCCGGAAATTTTTCGGATTCATAGTTAAAACACTTTTTGCGGTCATCCTGGTCGGCATGGTGACCGGAATCATTGTCGGTACATCGCTGTTTTTGTACGTGATGACCCTGGCGGGCACAGAGGCGGACATCAACCTTAATGCCGTCAAGCTCAACCAGACCAGTTTTGTGTATACGACTGACGCAAAGGGAAATACCAAGGAACAGGTTCGCCTGCACGGCACGGAAAACCGTGTGTGGGTGGATCTTGACAGTATTCCTGAGAATATGAAGAAGGCGGTCATTGCGATCGAAGATGAACGCTTCGAGGAGCATAAGGGCGTCGACTGGCAGCGTACCCTGGCCGCCGGTCTCAACCTGTTTTCCGGTGACAAGATGTTCGGCGCGTCCACCATTACCCAGCAGCTGATCAAAAACCGGACGGGCGACGACGATGTCAGCCTCAACCGGAAGCTGACCGAGATTTTCAAGGCGCTCAACCTGGAGAAAAAGTTTTCCAAACCCGAGATCCTCGAATCCTATTTAAATGTGATCGCGCTGGGAAACGGCTGCAACGGCGTCCAGGCGGCAGCCAACACCTATTTTGACAAGGACGTCAAGGATCTGACGCTTGCGGAATGCGCCTGCATCGCGGGCATCACGCAGAACCCGTCGAAATTCAACCCCCTGCGCAACCCCGAGAACAACAAAGCGCGGCAGGAAATTGTGCTCAACATGATGGCCAATAACGAGTTCATCACGGTTGAGGAGGCGCGCGCCGCCAAGGCGGAAAAGCTGAACTTCAAGCAGAAGGAAAAAACTGAGGTTGCGGTTCCGGTTTGGGATTATTACGTCGACCTGATCATTGAGGACGTCATCGCCGACATGATTTCTGAAAAGGATATGAGCCGTCAGGCGGCCATTGATTCGGTTTACAACGGCGGACTGCGCATCTATTCGGCAGTGGATCACAAGATGCAGGGGATTCTGGAGGACATCTTCTACAACAACGACAAGTGCCTGCCCAACAACAAAAGCCTGCAATGCGCAACGCTTGTGGTCAACTATGAGGGACGGGTGCTAGGCACCATCGGCGGACGGGGCAAAAAGCCCAGCAACCGCTGTCTCAACCGTTCGACGCAGTCCAAGCGTCAGCCCGGTTCATCCATTAAGCCCATAGGAGCCTACGCGCCGGCCATTGAATACGACTTCGCCAGCTGGTCCAAGGTTTTTCCCGATGAGATGATACAGCTCAAAGAGGGCGGCAAGGTGATCAACTGGCCGAAAAACTCCAACCGGACATATCATCCCGCGATGACCGTTCAGAAGGCGATTCAGATTTCCTCCAACTGTGTGGCGGCCAGAGTGGTACAGTTGATGGGCCCGCGAACATGCTTTGATTTCTTAACCCAAAAACTTGGGTTTACAAGTCTGGTTGAAAGTCGTACGGACGAAAAAACCGGGAAGGCACTTTCCAACGATCTCACACTAGCGGCCTACGGCACGGGCGGTATGACCTTTGGTGTGACCATCCGGGAAATGTCCGCCGGCTATGCGGTTTTCGGAAACGGCGGAAAGTTCTATAAGCCGTACAGTTACACGAAGATCATGGACTATGAGAATAAAGTCACGGTCATTGACCACACCGACGACGAGCCCATCCAGGCGATCAGCCAGGGCAACGCGACGGTCATGAACAAGCTTTTGCAAAAGGTTACCCAATCGGGCGGTACAGCGCCCGGCGCCGGTTTTGGCAGCTGGACGGTGTTCGGCAAGACCGGTACCACAAACGACAACAAGGACCGTTGGTTTGTGGGTGGTACACCGATTTGTGTCGCGGCGGTCTGGTCAGGGTATGACATGCCCGCCAGCATGGGCAAGATGTCAAATCCCTGCATTCCCGTCTGGAGAGAGATTATGAAGCGTTATCACGATGGCGTGAAGAAGAAGGACTTTGACCTGAAGGGCGCCACGACCAAGCGCTATTGTACGGTTACGGGCGGCGCGGCGCAAAGCTATTGCTACAGCACGCAGGTCGGATGGTATGAGCGCGGCTTCAGTCTGAAAAAGTGCAACGGCGACCATTCGCTTGACACGGATGCTCACGGTTCCGGTTCGGGCAGCAGCGGTTCTTCATCGGTTTCGTCCGGAGCTTCTTCGGGCGCCTCGTCACACACATCGGGCGGCGTCAGCAGCGACAGCAAATCCTCGGGAGGCAAGTCCTCCGCGCCGGTGACCAGCAAGCCGCCAACACCCAGCAGCAAACCGCCGGCACCCAGCAGTAAACCGCCGTCCTCTTCAAGCAGCAAGCAGCCTTCTTCCGGCAGCTCCAGCTCGGAGGAAAGCGCCGTGACAACGCCGTAGCGGTTTTGGAAATACTTTTTCCCGAATATCAGGTTTCGACCGTTTCCTTGCGAGAAATCCCTTATCCTTTTGGATAAGGGATTTTGTTTTTTGTCCTGCATAGTAGCCGCACAAAGGGGGTATACTATGAATTTGGACAGGGGAAAGGGGAGTTTTCCCATTGCCACATGGAAAAAAAGGAGGGCTTTGAATGCCGGTCAACATCATACAAGGGGACGGTGTCATGAACGTCGCGCTCAGCGGTGAGATTGACCACCACACGGCCGCCGCCATCCGGCAGGAGGTGGATGAGCGCGCCGAAAAGACAAAGCCGGCAGTGCTTACGCTGGACTTTGCCGACGTGAGCTTTATGGACAGCTCGGGAATCGGGCTGATCATGGGACGCTACAAGCTGATCCGCGCGCTCGGCGGACAGCTTCAGGTGACCGGTGCTTCGGGCAGCATGGCGAAAATCATGCGCCTGGCGGGGCTTGAAAAGCTGGGGGTATTGGGAGGTGACAACGAATGAAGCCGGTCAATGAGATGAAATGTTCATTTTTAAGCTGCTCGTCAAACGAGGCCTTTGCGCGCACGGCGGTGGCCGCCTTTGTCGCACAGCTTGACCCGACGGTAGAGGAGATTTCCGACATCAAGACGGCCGTATCCGAGGCGGTGACCAATTGCATTGTGCATGCCTATCAGGATCGGCTGGGTGAGATTTTTCTGACCACCAAAATTTATGAAACCAAGCGGGTGGTGGTCAAAATCCGCGACAGGGGCTGTGGGATTGAGGACGTGTCCAAAGCGATGGAGCCCCTGTTTACCACGGTGGGCGGAGAACGCAGCGGGCTGGGCTTTTCGGTGATGGAGAGTTTTATGGATAAGCTGCACGTACGCTCCACGCCCGGAAAGGGGACGACCGTGACCATCGAGAAATACATATCCCGCCGTCCGACTCACCATGGATAACCGCGACGAACGCATTGAGCAGAACATCGGGCTGGTGCACGCCTGTGCCCGCCGCTTTCTGGGGCGGGGCATCGAGTATGAGGATATGTTCCAGGCGGGCTGTGTGGGGCTTGTCAAGGCGATTGACGGGTTTGACGAGGCGCGCGGTGTGCGCCTGTCAACCTATGCAGTGCCGGTCATCCTCGGAGAGATCCGCCGCCTGTTCCGCGAGGGGGGCACCGTCAAGGTCGGGCGGACGCTCAAGGAGCTTTCGCTCAAGGCCACCCGCGCCCGCGAGAGCTTTATCAGCCGCGAAGGACGTGAGCCGCGTCTGAGCGAGCTGTCCGAAATTCTGGAGGCGCCGCCTGATGCCGTGACCGAGGCGCTGTGCGCCGGGCTTCCGGCGCTGTCCCTGACCGCCGGGGAGGACGAGGGGGGAGGGCAGCTTGATGTGCCGGTTGACCCCCCTGATGAAAAGCTTTCGGACATACTGGCGCTGAGGCAGGAGCTCGCACATCTCGCCCCGCGGGACAAAAAGCTCATCATCCTGCGCTTTTACAAGGGCATGACCCAGACACAGACGGCCAAGCTTCTGGGCATGACCCAGGTGCAGGTGTCTCGGCGGGAACGCGCCATCATTGGAGAAATTCGCCTCAAGATGATCAGTTAGGATAGGGTTCAGCAGAAGGAAGTCCGGGGCATTTGCCCCGGACTTCCTTAAATATAGCCGAACAAATTCATATCTTCACGCATTCTTCACGCAGGTTTAACGAACGATTCACCTATCCTGCATACCTCATTAACAAAAGGGCTTTATACTATAGACAGTGAAGAACAAGTGCAACTGCCCGCGCAGAGAGGCAGACAAAGTACAACGCCAATATGGCTTTTTCATAACTCCTTTTTCCTTTTTCTCCTCCCTTTCAAAAAACGAGCCGTCGGGCTCGTTTTTTGTTTGCCTAAAAGCGATCAGGCGCGCTGATTGTTTTGAAGCGCCAAACCAAATTCAGCCAGCCCCGCCTCAAAATTGACGCCGCCCCGCGGGTCAGTGCCCGCCTGGGTCGTGCGGCGGATGGATGCACAGGTGAACTGCACCGCCGTATGGATGGACTGCGCAAGGGTGCGTCCGCACAGCAGAGCCGAAAGCAGCACAGAGCCGAATACGTCCCCTGTGCCATGGAAAAAGCCTTCAATGCGCTCGGAAAAATCGTAGCAGATCTCCCCTGTGCGCCGGTCGTATGCCGCCGCACCCAGCCGCGGCTCGTCCAGCCAGACGCCCGTCAGCACCACCCGCTCAGGGCCGAGCGCGGCCAGATCGTGCAGCGTCTTTTCAATATACGCCTGTGTGTAGGGCCCCTCGCGATAACCTTCCCCCAGAAGGAAGGCCGCCTCGGTGGTGTTGGGAACGATGATGTCGGCCTTCTCACATAGAAGCCTCATCCCTTTTGCCATGTCGGGGGTATAGGTCTTATAGAGCATTCCGTTGTCGGCCATCACGGGATCGACCAGCACCATCGTGCCGGGCGCCCGAAACCGGTCGATGAATTCAGACACAATGCCGATCTGCTCAAAGGAACCCAGAAAGCCCGAATAAATTGCGTCAAAGCGCACGCCCTCCCGCGCCCAGTGCTCGGAAAAGGGGCGCATATCCTCAGTAAGGTCGCGGTAGGTAAACCCCGTATATCCGCCGGTGTGGGTGGATAAAATGGCGGTGGGCAGGCAGGCACATTCGTGACCCGCCGCCGACAGGATGGGCAGCGCTACGGTCAGCGAGCACCGGCCGTATCCCGAAAGGTCATGGATCGCCGCCACGCGTTTTTGACTAATCATGCTGTTTCACTCTTTTCGTTGTTGGGTTATGCTTCCTCTTCAATATGCCCATAAGTATAGCATGAATTCCTCCGCTTGAAAAGAAGTTTTTAGATCACACAATTGTAATTACAGGCACAATATGATAAGATAAGAAAAAACAAAACAGGAGGCCGACATGAATCTGAAAAACAAGGTGAAGCCCCTTTTTGCTTTGGCAATGCTGCTGTTCCTGTCAAGCCTCAGTGCTTGTTTCAGGTCGGTTACGGTTGACCCGTATGTGGAACCGGACAGCTCTGACAGCCAGAAGGAATACGGCGTGTTTGTGGAAGGGAGTCCGGAAAATTTTGCAGTCCTGCTTGACTATACGACGGTGGTTCTTGATACCGACTACTATTCCAAAACCGATATTGAACAGCTCAGGCGGGGCGGAACCAAGGTGTACGCTTATCTGAATATCGGCTCTGTAGAGGAGTCCGGCGATGGCTATGAAGGGTTTGTGAATTCGGCCATGGAAGAAAACGAAGGCTGGGTGGTCGGGGATTGGACCGACGTGTCCGAGCCGGTGTGGTGGAACTATATTGACCAGAAAGCGGGCGAGCTTTTCATAAAAGGGGTCGATGGATTCTTCGTTGACAATACAGATGTATACGATGAGCATCATGAGCCGGAAATCTTTGAGGGACTGGTTGAAATTGTCCGCAACTTGCAAGCTCGTCAAAAGGACATCATCATCAACGGCGGCAATCTCTTTGTGGAGGAAGCTGTCCTGACGCCTAAAATACCCCAGATTCGGATCAGCGGCGTGAATCAGGAGGGCGTGTTTAGCCGCATGGATCATGAAAGCTTTACGCTGACCGGGCAGGATCCTGAAAAAACCAAGCAGTTGCAGAACCATTTGAACCGGTGCGCCGCCGCGGGGCTTTCGGTCTATATGACCGAGTACGCCGATCCGGATGACGGAGAAACCCGGAAGGAGATTGAGAACTACTGCACGGGGCACGGGTTCACCTATTGTATTTTAGACTATACCCACCCGGACGACTTTTGATGCAAAGGAGAAAAAGCGCATGAGGATCTACCATAAAATTGACGAGCTGATTGGAAACACACCGTTATGCGCGCTCGACCGCTATCGGGAGAGCAGGGGGTTCAATGCAACCCTGCTCGCAAAGCTGGAATGCTTTAACCCCGCGGGCAGCGTCAAGGATCGGGTTGCCCGCGCGATGCTGGACGACGCGGAGGCAAAGGGGCTGATAGGCCCCGGCGCGGTGGTCATTGAGCCGACCAGCGGCAACACGGGCATCGGGCTGGCCGCGCTTGCCGCCGCACGGGGATACCGGGTCGTCCTGACCATGCCCGAAACCATGAGCGTGGAGCGCCAGAGCCTGCTGAAGGCGTACGGCGCAGAGCTGGTTCTGACCGAGGGCGCGAAAGGGATGAAGGGCGCCATTGAAAAGGCGGCGGTACTGGCCGCGCAGACGCCGGGCAGCTTTCTGCCGGGGCAGTTCGAGAACCCTGCCAACCCCGCTGCGCACCGTGACACCACCGGCCCGGAAATCTGGCGGGACAGCGGCGGACAGGTGGACATTTTTGTCGCCGGTGTCGGCACGGGCGGCACCCTTTCGGGTGCGGGCGCTTATCTCAAAGCACAAAACCCCGCGCTGCGCGTTGTGGCCGTGGAGCCCGCCGATTCCCCGGTGCTGTCTCAGGGGCGGGCGGGCGCGCACAAGCTGCAGGGCATCGGCGCGGGCTTTGTTCCCGGCACACTGGACACGTCGGTGTACGATGAGGTGATCACGGTTCACCATGAGGATGCGTTCAAGGAGGGGCGCGACCTGGCTCGCATCGAGGGGTTTCTCGTCGGGATTTCCTCGGGCGCCGCGCTGCACGCCGCAGTGCAGGTGGCAAAACGGCCGGAAAATGCCGGCAAAACCATTGTGGCGGTGCTCCCCGATACGGGGGAACGATACCTGTCCACCGCGATGTTCTGCGAATAAACCCCGAAAGCCGCCGGCAGACTTTCTGCCAGCGGCTTTTTCGGCTATAAGCTTCTTTCTGCATATGATAAGGAGGATAGAATTCTTACCAAAGAAGGGAACGCTTGTATAGTTACGTTGATCCCGTTGTCCGTCTCGCTGAGCCTGGACGCGTTTGCCGTTATGTTTGTCCTGGTTCTGATGCGCATTTTCGGATGAGTGCGTTCTAACCCACGACCTGTCCTAATACAAATGAAAGAGCGGGAAATCACCCTGCTTTTTAAATGAGGACGGTGAATGAATGTGCAGACGCTCACATCAGGAACCCATCTGCCGGGGCTGAGTCAGACAGAGGTGGAACGATCCAGAAAAACGCACGGCGCCAACATCATTTCCAAACGGAAGCGCAAGGGCTTTTGGGCACAGTATCTTGCAAGCTTCGGCGACCCGATCATCAAGATCCTGCTGATCGCGCTGGCGGTCAACGTGATTTTCCTGTTCAAAAATGCCGGCTGGTACGAATCGGTGGGCATCGCCGTGGCGGTTCTGATCGCCACGCTGGTGTCCACGCTGTCCGAATACGGCAGTGAATCGGCCTTTGAAAAGCTTCAGCAGGAGTCGGGTGAAATCAACTGCCGCGTCCGGCGCAACAACACCCTGTTTTTGCTGCCGGTGGCCGACCTGGTGGTGGGCGACGTGGTGCTTTTACAGTCGGGCGAGCGCATCCCGGCCGACGGGCATCTGATCTCGGGAAAGCTGTCGGTTGATCAGTCGGCGCTCAACGGAGAGACCAAGGAGGCGCGCAAATACACGAACAGCGGGGAATTGGAGGGGCGAAGCGATCTGATGTCCCACGCCGGCCTGTTTCAGGGCAGCGTCATTTGCGAGGGCGACGCCGCCATGGTGGTTGACCGTGTGGGCGATAACACCTTCTACGGGCAGCTTGCCGTGGAAATTCAGGAGGAAACGGCCGAAAGCCCGCTGAAAATGCGTTTGCAGGGGCTCGCCAAAATCATCAGCCGCATGGGCTATACGGCCGCGGCCATTGTGGCGGCCGCCAACCTGTTCAACGCGTTCATCATTGACAGCAGGTTCAGCGGTCCGGTCGTTCTTGCGCGTCTTTCCGACCCTTCTTTTGTGTTCGGGACACTGGTCAGCACCCTGACGCTGGCCATCACGGTCATTGTCATGGCGGTGCCTGAGGGGCTTCCCATGATGATCACGGTGGTGCTGTCCGCAAACATGAAAAAGATGCTTCAGGACAACGTACTGGTGCGCAAGCTGGTGGGCATTGAAACAGCGGGCAGCCTCAACATCCTGTTCACCGACAAGACCGGGACGCTGACCAAAGGGCAGCTTCTGGTGACCGGCGTCCTGGACGGAGAGGGGCAAAGTTATGACACGGCGGCCCAGCTCAAACGCCACCCCGCCCTGTTTCAGAGCGTGATGACCACCTGCCTGTACAACACCGACTCGGCCATCAGCGGCGAAAAAACCAGGCGCGCCATTGGCGGCAACGGCACCGACCGCGCGCTTCTTGAATACGCCCTACCCTATCTGCGCGACGTCGGGAATGCGGAGATACTCGCCCGCGAGCCCTTTCACTCGAGAAACAAGTACTCCTCCTCCCACATTCGCCAGTCGGGCAAAACGCTTTACCTGATCAAGGGCGCGCCCGAGATGATACTTTCCCAGTGCAGCCGCTGCCTGACACAAAGCGGCACCAAACCCTTTGACAGCCGCGTGCTCCAGGCCAAAATGCGGGAGATGGGGGAGAAGGCGGTGCGTATGCTGGCGCTGGCGCAGGGCAGCACACCGAGGCAAAAGAGCGGCCTGACCCTTATCGGCGTTGTGGGCATCCGAGACGAGATCCGGAAAGAGGCCCGGCCTGCCATCCGCCAGATCAGCGAGGCGGGAATTCAGGTGGTCATGATCACGGGAGACAACAAGCAAACCGCCATGGCCATCGCACGGGAGACGGGGCTGCTGGGTACAGTGCCGCCGTCAAATGCGGTGCTGACCAGTGAGGAGTTGTCCCGCATGAGCGACAGCCAGGTCAAGAAAGCGCTCAAAGACATCCGGGTGGTTGCGCGGGCGCTGCCCTCCGACAAGAGCCGTCTCGTGAAGCTCGCACAGGAGCTCGGACAGGTCACGGGCATGACCGGCGACGGCATCAACGACGCCCCCGCGCTCAAAAAAGCCGATGTGGGCTTCTCCATGGGCACCGGCACCGAGGTCGCCAAGGAGGCCGGTGACATCATCATTCTGGACAACAACATCGAGAGCATTGCCAAGGCGGTGCTGTATGGGCGCACCATTTTCAAGAGCATCCGCAAATTCATCATCTTCCAGCTGACCATGAACCTGTGCGCGGTGGGGCTGTCGGTCATCTGTCCCTTCCTGGGCATCGACGCGCCGCTGACTGTTATGCAGATGCTTTGGGTCAACATGATTATGGATACGCTGGCTGGGCTGGCCTTTTCGGGGGAAGCGCCCCTGGGGGAGTACATGCGCGAGCCGCCCAAAAAGCGCGGCACGGGCATCATCAACCGCTATATGTACAGTGAAATCGCCTTCACCGGCCTGTACACCACTGCGCTGTGTATCCTGTTTCTGACGCTGCCGGTCACGCGCGAACTGTTCCACTTTGGGGACGGCACAGACTATTTCATGACGTCATTCTTTGCCCTTTTCATTTTTGCGGGCGTCTTTAACAGCCTAAACGCGCGCACCTACCGGCTTCACCTGTTTTCCCACCTCTATTTAAACAAGATGTTTGTGATTGTCATGCTTCTTGTGTGCGCCGTGCAGATTTTGCTCATTTACTTTGGAGGAACGATTTTCCGCACGACAGGGCTGATCCCGCATCATCTCGAGCTGATTGTGCTCCTCGCCCTGTCGGTGGTTCCGGTCGACATGGTGCGCAAGCTCTGGCTGCGCGTCCTTGGACGCAAAGGGCATGTATAGCAGAGCCTTCCCGGCCAATAAAGTTCGAAACACCCGCCAATCACAGAGCTGGCGGGTGTTTCTGTGCCTGGGGGCGAGGCGTCAAAAATGTTGTTCTAAAAATATTTTTATGAATAATAATATGATAATCAATTGAATGCCGGAAACACTATCCATATACTTTATGGATAGGAGACTGGCGATGAAAAGAATTAAAATTATTTCTCTGGTGCTCGCATTCCTGACGCTTGTTTTGCTGTTGTCCGCCCCTGTGTATGCCCAGGATACGGTACACACCGTCGCGAAGGGCGATACGTTGTGGCTGATTTCGCGCAAATATGCGACGACCGTGGGCGAAATCAAGAGGCTGAACAACCTGTCCTCCGATATGATTTATCCCGGAGACAAGCTCACGGTTGTCAAACCTGCCTCACAGGCAGACAAGCTTTACGTCGAATATGTCGTGCGAAAGGGTGATACACTGGGACTGATTGCCGAGGCGTTCGGTACCAAGCCGGAGTTCATCAAGAGCTTAAACGGCATGACGGCGGACGGGGTAACCATCGGCCAAACCATCAAGGTTCCCGCCGAGTATATGGTTTATACGGTGGTCAAGGGCGATACGCTATACAAGCTTTCCAGGCAGTACAACACCAGCGTCACCCGCATTTCCATGTATTCCGGATTGACCACGACCGACATTTTCGTGGGGCAGAAGCTCAAGATTCCTTATCAAAATTTAAAAATTGATCCTCAGACACCCGGCGCCACGGGTCAGACGCCCACAAAGAGCTATATAGATTACACGGTGGCAAAGGGCGATATGGTTTGGAGCGTGGCGGTCAAGCACGGGATTCCCATGCAGGAGTTGCTGACCGACAACAAGCTCAACAGCGAGTCCATGCTCAGCATCGGTCAAAAGCTGCGTGTTGCCCAGTATACGATCCCCGTCAAGGCCACGCCGGACGCCAAGTACGGCGAATATCTAGACTGGTGGACCGAAGCCCAATACGTTTGTCCGATCAATAAGACACTCAAGATCACTGACTTTGAGACAAAGGTTTCCTTCACGATTAAGCGGACAATCGGCGCAAACCACGCCGACTGTGAGCCGTTGACGGCTACCGATACCGCCGCAGCAAAAAAATTATTCGGCGGATATTCGTGGACGCCGCGAGCAGTAATTGTTGAGGTGGACGGTCGAAAAATTGCCGCCTCCATGTCATTCTATCCCCACGGTGTGGAGTATGTCGGCGGCAATGATTTTGTCGGACATTTCGATCTGTATTTTGCAAACTGCCTTCGCCATGTAGACGGAAAACCCGACGCTTCCCATCAAAAAATGGTTGAGAAGTCCGCCGGCAGATAAAGAAAAGACAGGAAGCCTGAAAGCACAGAGTGCAAAAAGGAAGCTGACGCTGTTTTTGGACGGCGTCAGCTTCCTTTTGTTTTGAGTTTTGGACGTACGTTTCCGACTTCGCGAAAAAATTAAAAAAGGTATTGATTATTTTGGAAACATCAAGTATAATAATCAAGTCGCCATAGCATGTTGGGCGTACGAGTGTCTGTCATGAAAACTGAAGAAACCCAAAACGTGGGGGTATAGCTCAGCTGGGAGAGCGCTTGACTGGCAGTCAAGAGGTCAGGAGTTCGATCCTCCTTATCTCCACCACACATTGAGATATGGGCAAGTTTAGTTGGACAAACAGTATTGTCTATCCAAAACTTGTCCATATCACATTTTTAAGAAAATATCGTGAAGTGGACAATATGCACTCTTGATTTTCAACCTGTTTTAGGTGGAATCAAGAGTGCATTTTTTATGTCGTTTCCTATATTTAAGTGCAGGAGTAATATATCAAAATAGTGATATTATGCAAATAGTCTTGTAAGGACAATGGAAATCCAACATATTACAGCCCGATGAAGTAAAACAAATGAATAAATAACCGTATTAAAATTGACTCTTAAAAAGCACGGAAACGTAAATATCGCGCGAATGTTAGCGTTCAAAGTTTTGTGATATGCACAATTAATAAATAATTTCATGTAGAATTAAGTGACAATTGTCTTGCTTTTTCCCCCAATATCCCTTATAATAAAAAATGCATGAAAATGTGCGGCAAAATTCAAAAACATTAGAAGGATTGAGGGGAATACTATGCGTCCAGACACAGTTCAAATTTTGATTGCCATGTCGGTCTATATGCTTGCGGTCATCTGCATTGGGGTGGCCTTTGCAAAAAGAGCCAACAAAAGCACCGAAGATTATTTTCTTGGCGGAAGAAGCCTGGGACCCTGGGTGGCAGCTATGAGCGCCGAGGCCTCGGATATGTCGGGGTGGCTGTTGATGGGTCTGCCCGGTGTTGCCTATTGGTGCGGCCTGTCCGATGCGTTTTGGACAGCCATCGGACTGGCACTGGGGACATATATCAACTGGTTGATTGTTTCCAAAAGACTTCGCCGTTACAGTGTAAAGGCCAAAAATTCGATTACGCTGCCAGAGTTTTTCTCCAACCGTTTCCATGAGAAGAAAAAGATTTTGATGACCATTTCGGCGCTTTTTATTCTGGTATTTTTCACCGTTTATGCGGCAAGCTGTTTGGTCACCTGCGGAAAGCTGTTCTCCACGCTGTTCGGCGCTTCCTATGTTTCTATGATGATTCTGGGCGCTGTCTTTGTGCTGATCTACACCATTATTGGTGGCTTTTTGGCCGAGAGCGCATCAGATTTTATGCAGGCAATTGTGATGATTTTGGCACTGGTTACGATTGTGATTGTAGGCGTTGCCAAGGCCGGCAGCCTTGGTGCTGTCGTTGACAACGCAAAAAGCATTCCTGGATTCTTTGAATTCTTTGGCATTGCCAGCCCCACCTTGGACGCGAATAACGTTCAGCTACTTGCGAACGGCGCGCCTGTGTTTGGAGAAGCCGGATCCTATGGCTTCATTGCCATTGTCTCCACCATGGCCTGGGGGTTGGGTTATTTTGGTATGCCGCAGGTACTCCTGCGCTTTATGGCCATCCGCAAGGAAAGCGAATTGAAAAGATCGCGCCGCATCGCGACGGTTTGGGTTGTAATTTCGCTGGCGGTCGCCGTATTTGTCGGAATCATTGGCCGTCATCTGTTCCCCGTACATGAGACATTAAACACCGCGTCTGGCGCGGAGAACGTGTTTATTGTACTGTCCACCAATTTGTTGCCGCCGCTGTTGGCTGGCTTTGTTATGGCGGGCATCCTGGCCGCAACCATCAGCTCTTCCGATTCTTATCTGTTGATTGCCGCCTCGGCCTTTGCGAAAAACTTGTACCAGGGTCTGTTTAAGAAAACTGCCAAGGATAAAGAACTGATGTGGATATCCCGGATCACGTTAGTGGTTATTACGCTGGTAGCCGTTATCATTGCGCTGGATGAAAAGAGTGTCATCTTTAAAATTGTGTCTTTTGCCTGGGCCGGTTTCGGCGCCACTTTTGGTCCGCTAGTCCTATTCTCGCTGTTCTGGAAGCGCACCAACCGCGCCGGTGCGATTGCCGGAATGCTGGGCGGCGGTTGCATGGTTTTTTTCTGGAAACTGGTTGTACGTCCCATGGGCGGCGCGTTGGATATCTATGAGTTGCTTCCGGCGTTCCTATTCTCCTGCCTGTTGATCGTGGTCGTGTCCTTGATGACCGCACCCCCTTCCAAGGAGATGCAGGAAGAATTTGACGAAGTCAAGTCCAATAAAGCAATAGAAGCACAAGTCCAGGCCGAATAATACGGATCTATTGTTAAAACCGCGTGAGTTCCACGTAGCTACATGTATATTGACGGACTTACGCTGTATCTAAATAAGTGCGCAGATTTTTAGAAACGGACAGCAGAACTTAGAAATGATTAGCAATCAAGTCTATAGAATAGAAGGATGCCAGGCGAATCACATTGCCTGGCATCCTTTCTATTTTTCTTTTGTTGTCAATAATGTATGGACGCCGTTACACCGGAAACCATATAAAAATGTGCAGACGCTCAATGTAAAGAGCGTCTGCACATTTTTAAGTTTTTTCAGACTGTTTTAAACTGATTACTCGAAGTGAATTGTAAAATGATTGCCTTTAAATTCAATCATTCCCTCATCGCGCATTTCGCACAACGTGCGTGAAAGCGCGGAGCGGTTGACAAACAGATACTCGGCCATTTCTTCTCGGGTAAATTTAAGCCGAAAGCTTTTTTTGCCGGCAGCCTGCATCTCAGTGCGCAAAAACGCAATGAGTTTTTGTTTGATGGATTTTTGTGTAAATATGTCAAAGCGCTTCTCGAGTGAATCCACTTTTTGCGCGAGAATGTTGAGCATGTTTTTCATCATCTGACTGTGAAACGTGCAGTTTAAATCACAGGGCTTCGCGATGAGAGCCGCGTCAAAATGCAGGATATCGCAACCGGTCGTCGTAAAAAAAGCGGATGTGCTGGCTGAAAAACCGCCGTAAGAGACCACTTCACCAAATAGATCCCCCACATGAAACTCAGACAGAATGTAACGGCTCCCATCGTCTGTTTCCTTGATAAGCTGTACAGATCCGCTTAAAACGATGCAGATGTCCGCATTGGGGTCGCCTTGCCGAATGATGTATTGGTCTGCGCCGTAGGTTTTAACGTTGGCGCTCAGACAGGAAGAAAGGATGGCTTCCAGATTTTCATCTATGTTGTAAAATAAGCGCGATTTTTTTATGATGGGAAGGATGCGCGATAATCCCGAATCCTTCTGGTTCAATGACGTGGGTCTTAACATATAATCACCATTTTCATATAAATTAATAAGTTTGTTGTAGAAACAGAGGCTAGATATTGCATTAGTTCTGTCCAAAAAAGGCATTATTACTTTACTACAAATTTAAACAATGCGCGGTTGCAACCGCAACAGCTTTTTTTTGAATTTAGTATATTATTTGATTGTGGATGACTGTAATACGGATGTTACCAGGACAGTCAAATTTTTCCAAATCAGATGCTATTATTTTACAACAATGAAAGGAATGAAACACGAATGAAACCGAAAAAAAACCAAATTTTAAATTCTCCTCGCAAATGTGTTGCTATGATTATGGCGGTCGCTATGATCATAGGGCTTTTTTCCTTTGCATTTAATGCGGCGGCGGCCACCAACTGGGACGTGACTGTAGAAATCCGGGACAACCAGGGAAATATAAAAAACTCGGATTATAATGTAGGCGATATGCTGACGTTCCAGTTTAATCTGTGGACCACGTCAACGATTACCGGGAATGAAACCTTTACCTATTACGTAAACCAGGATTTGTTTGACTTGTCCTCCGACTTGGCCTTTCAAAACCCTACGTTGCAGACGGGCGGAACAGATAAGATCTTCAGCGACACCTCCTTTACAAGCTATGTGCAGGAGACGATTGACGGTCAAAGTTTCCGCAAGTACACGCTGGCGTTCAGCCAGGCAACCAAAGATTATCTTTTAGTGGAAAATATTACCAACATAAAATTTACTATGTTCGCGCGTATTGATGCGACCTTAAAGCAGACAAAGTCCTATGTTCCCATTATGATCAAAGACGAAAACAACTTTGAATTGTACAAGGGGAATATTGATATTGAGATTCCGGAGTGCGGGGACGACGGAATTCCCTCGGTCACAAAAAACATGCGAAACGTCTACCGGAAAGTGAACGACACTTATGTGGAGATGAGCAACCAGGCGATTTTGCAGGACGGCGACATCGTGTACTTTGAGGTGGTTGCCAGCAGCCCGTACAGCGCAAGCACTGCCGTCAAGAAAAATGTTATCCTCGACAAACTCTATGATATCCTGCCAAGAGCGTATACACTGATGAGCGTTACGACGACCGCCGTCAATAGAGGCAATCAAACGGTGACCTTGACCAACGGTCCAATGACGTTCAGTGCAAGTGGTTTTGCGGACTCATTTGGCACATGGGTGGTCGACCCCTCTCAAACCGGCGTTCCTCAAGGCTCAACCCGGTGTATCATGGACATACAACCGGATTATGTGATGCCGCCCAGCCCCGCCACCTACGGATCCTCACTGCGTGTGCCGCTGTTTGCCGTATACCACGCGCCGGAAGCCGGTTCGAGCTGGACAGAAAATGACGTCAAAAACACGGCGTACGCGCACAATCCGGATGGTCTGGGAGGGCAGGGCACATTCACGCCTGAAACGGATCCGTCAAAAATCAAGTATGATATGTCCCTGAGCTGTGGCATTTCGGACGTCTTTAACTCGGATCATAATAGCTTTTCTTTTGATAAAAATTCGCCGCAGTTGACCGCTGGCTCCACGATACTGGTTAGCCTTGCGCTTTATAACCAGGGAACCGAGATCACAAAAAACAACAAAGTCTACCTCTATCTGCCCGCCGGTTTGGAACTGGATTCAGACAGCTATTACAATGGCGCACAAGAGTTCCGCGACTATAACAGCGGCTGGAAAAAGGTGACAGGCCTTACGGCACCCGCAGATTTCTGGGGCACGACGTATACCGTTTATGAAAAAAACTCGGAAATGTTACGATATCCCGGGGATGTGAACTACCTGAACGATCTGACCGTGGCGCTCAAGGTACTCGACGGCAAACAACCGATTGACTACTATGTGGCGGCTGAAATTGTCAGTTTTCAAAACGTGGACGGTAAGTCGACCGATGATGCGGACGGCATTGAGGATTGGGACTCCACGCCTGACGGCAATCCCTGCAATGACTTGATCAGCAATGTTGACGGAGCCATGATATATCCCATCAACAGCGGCACGAAAGAGATTCAAAAACAGATACAGCAGCACGCGAAAACGGTGACGGATAAATTGCAGGACGAGGATGATTTTGACTTTGCCTTCGTCAAGCTGCTCAAACCGGAGATCGTTACCGATGATGTCATGCTGGACAAAAAGCGTATCACCACCGATATCGAAGGTTCCTTCAATCAGATCCGCGGAACCTCTGCATCCGACGGTTATTTTAAAAACCTGACACCCGTTCCCGCAGATGGTAAGATCATGTCCACTGACAAATATCTGCTGTATGACATTTGGATCAACCGCAACGGAAGCGAAACCACCTATATTCATAATGAAGGCGGCGAAAGCGCTTTAGGCTCCAGGCTTGTTGATGAGCTTCCGCCCGGCCTCAAGCTTGCGACCGATTCGACGACCGGTCTGCCCCTCTTCTACGGGATGCAATTAACAAGATATTACGGGGTTCCCTGGCTGCATGACAGTGAAACCAATCAGGACTATATTTCTTACACAACCGGCATGTATGGCAGCGAAACTCTCAGTATCGATAAAAATGCGGCGGGCATCCCGGCGCTCTACATGGATAAAAAGATCAGTAGATATGGTATGGAGATCAATGTTTCTGAGAACGGACGCAAACTCGAACTTGTTTTCGGCAACGGCGAAGGTATTGCGGCCAATCTCCAGAACACAGACTTTTTCCGGTCCGCATTCCGTCTTCGTTTGATTGTCACGATTGATCCGGAGAACATCAACTATGATACCATCTTCAAAAATACCGCCACATATGAGTATCACAAAGAAAAACTTTCCTCTTCCGAGGAGACTGAAGAGTTTTGGGGCCTGAATTCCGCTACGGCTTACTGCAAGAAGTATGTCAAAAATTCGGCCACAGGGAATTGGATTTCCGGCAGCAGCGCAAACCTGCTTAAAGCAGGCGACAAAACAGTGGAATACAAGATCCGTTTCCGCAGCGCCGGCGGTTTTAAGCAAAATGAAATTAGCATCCTGGACAATATTTTACCGGAGGCCAACATTGAAAGCATTACCGGCCTGAAGGTGGAAGGCTATTCCGGTTCCGACTATCAATCAGACGGCGAACTGGTAAACCCGGCCGCGCTTGAGGAAAGCGAATATGCGATTCAGGCTGTGCAGAGCGGCAATACCATTACGATCTCCAATCCAGACAAGGCGATTCCCGCGAAGCAGCTGTATAATATTACCTTTAAGGTGACATATAAAGATCTGGTGCCCGGCATGGCCATTAAAAACGCCGTGCTCGGCTCAGAGGTCGTAACCTATGTCCCGCTGACCATTGGCGTTTGTAAGGTGGACGGTACCACCAGCACACCACTGAAGGGCTACCAATTTAACGTCTATTACGCCGGCATCGACGGCAAAGCTGACAAAACAAAGCCGGTTTTCGACATCCACTATAAAAACGCAGTCCTCAAGGACAGCGGCATCAACGGTGAAACTCCGGTCACCTCCTTTGATTTCAGGCCCACAGATTATGACACGGCGGAAACCGGCGCGACCTGGACGCTGGTCTTTGTCGAGACGAAGACGCCAACCGGATATGGGGCCGAACTGAACAAGGAATATCCGGTTACGGTGACCAAGCTGGCCGACGGTTCGCTCAGCATTGCCGATGTGAACGGCACCGATCTGTCAGCGGTTACAAATTCCGCCGATCCGATGTCGGTGTGTCTGACCATGAAAAACTACACGGACAATCCGCAGAGACAGTCTCTCCTGATCCGCAAGACCTATGTCCCGGAGATCACACCCCAAAACCCGTCCGCCCTCAATTACAGCTTCAAGTTCCGCATTCAGAAAGAGGTCAGCGGCTCTTGGGTCAATCTCACGACGGCTGAGGGCGTGGACGCGGATTCGATGGTCGCGGTTCAGGTCAGCTGGGACGCGGTGAACAGCCGCTACTTCGGCGAAACCGCCCTGAACAACCTGGAAAATGGCGTGAAATATCGTGTAGGCGAGGCCATTCCGGAGAATGCCGACTATACCTTTGCATGGGATGCTGTCACCCTCGCAAATTCGAACTTCACCGTGAGAAACGCTTATCTGGAGTTTACAGCGGGCGCGAGCGGTGTGATCAATGTGTCCGGTGTCAATACCCAGAAGGAAACCGAGACGCAGTCTCTCCTGATCCGCAAGACCTATGTCCCGGAGACCACACCCCAAAACCCGTCCGCCCTCAATTACAGCTTTAAGTTCCGCATTCAGAAAGAGGTCAGCGGCTCATGGGTCAATCTCACGACGGCCGAGGGCGTGGACGCGGATTCGATGGTCGCGGTTCAGGTCAGCTGGGACGCGGTGAACAGCCGATACTTCGGCGAAACCACCCTGAACAACCTGGAGAATGGCGTAAAATACCGCGTAGGCGAGTCCATTCCGGAGAACGCCGACTATACCTTTGCATGGGATGCTGTCACCCTCGCGAATTCGAACTTCACCGTGAGAAACGCTTATCTGGAGTTTACAGCGGGCGCGAGCGGTGTGATCAATGTGTCCGGTGTCAATACCCAGAAGGCACAGGAAGAGGACACCGAAAAGACCCAGGCGTCGGGCAAGAAGATTTGGGTTCATGGTCCCGCGGCGAAACCGACTGTGACGGTTGCGCTTTATATCGACAAGGACGGCAACGGTTCTTACAGCGCAGGGGACGAAGCGGTTCCCGACAAGGAGGTCACACTGACCTATCCGACCGTGGACTACACCTTCCTCAACCTGCCCAAATACGACGATGACCAAAATTTGATTGTCTATGTGGTCAGAGAGACGGTTGTTCCCCCCAGCTATTCACAGTCTTACAACGGAATGGATGTCACCAATACCTATCAGCCCAGCTCCGAGACCACCGAGGTGTCCGGCCAAAAGGTTTGGTCAGATCAAAACGATAAGTATGATATCCGCCCGGACAGCATCACGGTCAATCTGTACAGAGACGGCGTCAAGGTGGACAGCGTGGTCGTAAAGGCTACCGACAGCTGGAAATTCAGCTTTAAGAGCCTACTCAAATACAACCAGAGCAATGGCGCGGCCTATGTCTACACGGTGGATGAAGTTCCCGTGAAGTACTATATTAAGACCGTGAACGGCTATACCATCACCAATACGCTCAATCCCGATGAAATCAATAGCAACGAAGTCTCAAGCGGCGATAAAAACCAGGGTTCCTCCGGTGCGTCGGATCAGGGCATTGGAGAAAGCTCCGATTCGTCAACCGACGAAACGACTTCCGGTGGAAGCAAAGGAAAGACCAATGATGATGACAGCGAAATTCCGCTGACAGGACAGGCACTGTTCTTCAACCTGTTGGGACTGCTGTGTGTGGCCGGCGCGACCGGCATGGTTCTGGTGCTCAGCCGCAGAAGAAAAGGCGTTTCAGGAAGGTAACACTTTCTGCTCCTGTCGTCTTTATCTGAGGAAAGAGTACAGCACACTGACGCCCCCATCATAAAAAAATGAAACAAAATCCGCCCTTGGATTATTCCTGGGCGGATTTTGTTTTTATAGGATTTTTGAAGGTGTTTTTTGTCTTGCGAGACGGACGACGCCGGGGCGCGCAGCTTAGCCGGTTGTGGCCAATGGCCGCATTCTCACTTTGTGAAAACCCCAGGCTGACGCCTGCCAAGGAGGACAACAACGCAGTGCGGAAAATAGACCCAAAAGGCAACTTCCTTTTCACGTGGTTTGACTATTCATACCCAGCAAAAAAGAGATTCAACTATATTGCCTCCATTGCATTGTGCCTGTCAAAGGATGACTCTCCTTATATCTTTAATTGGGATCAAATTCAAGAAAAATTGAAGGCGGACGGCAAATAATGTTTTTACAGTTATAATAGGTGGTTTTGCCATTAATACTAACCCTCAATTAAAACATTTCACAATCCAACTACTGTACCATCCGTCAAATAATTAAAGTGCAATTGGATACAGATGTTTCAGCTTAATTCTTGCATCGGTGGTTGTAAACTGCCAATTTACTTTTGAGCAATTAATATTGCGTTGCAGCGTCCAAGATTTAATTTGCCTT
>JAVBNA010000035.1:0-46814 GCA_031551875.1 Oscillospiraceae bacterium
GAATCTCAAAAAGCTGGCGGTATGGCGTTGGAGGGATCGCTTTTCTTCCCTATATTCGCTCCTTTTTGAACTGACTTACGACAAAAGGGTATTTTCACGTGCTTGCGCTTCGTGAAAATACCCTTTCTTTGACAGGCTGAAGGGAGTGTCAACCCACGGGTTGACACTCCCTTTTTATCAGCTTTCCAGAATCTCCTTGAAGGAAGGATCTACTTTATCATTGAGAATGTCGCGCAGCATTTTATGGTCGTCGGTCAGCGCGGCGACCGACGCCGCATACACGAGTCCCGGCTGGTCATAAAAGGCCTCCCGAACCTGCTGCGCCTGCAAATCATCGCCCACAAACAGCGTCAGCTGCATCATCTCGAGCCCGCCGTCCAGCACCGTGCACCGGACATGCACGCCGTCCTCCCGCGTGAGAATTTCCACGCGGTTTTCGCGCTCATTGCGCTCGCGCGCCAGCATGCGCAGCGCAGCCTTGACCGCCCGCTCACGCACCGTTCGGGGCAGGTCGCGGCGCAGACGGTGGGCGATGTCGCGTCCGTTCTGGGTCAGCGAAAGCAGCTCCTCATCACCCACTAGCTCACAGACAACATTGCCCCGCCGCACGAGGTCGTGAACCGCCTCGCCGATCTCAAAGTAATTGGCCAGGCCGTCATAGAGAATTGCCTCAAACACCGTGTCCTTGCGCAGCGGCGTCCCCACCTGCAGGAGCAGGTAACACACCAGAATTTTGATCTCATCCTTGCTCCTGAGGCCGCCCGGGGCAACCCCTCCGGAAAACGCATCATACTCCATGCATCAAACCTCCTGTCCCAGGATTTGCCGCCCGGTCAGGGCGCATTTCTGTGCTCTTGATCCATATATTCCTCACGAAGAGTCTTTTTGGCATCCTCCACAATGAGCGCCTTGACGTAATCGTTGACGCTGATGTCCTGGAGGCGCGCCTTTTGCTCCAGAAGCGCTTTGACATCGGAGGGAATCCGCAATGTCAGCAATTCTGTTTTTGCATTCACAAAAATCATCTCCCAGTATTTTCTCCGCTTAGTATATCACGTTTGACCAGCAAATGACAAGACTTCCTGTGTCCGTTCAAAGATTTAGTACAACTGTGACCGTTTATCACAAAAAAGGTTTTTTGTTGCCATATATTTTTTTACTTTCTTTTTTAATTCACAAAAATCTATAGCAAAAAAACGGTTTTTATGCTATAATTATATAGAACAAACCAAATCACAATAAAAGGAGTTATGAAATGAAAAAGAAACTGTTATCCATGTTTCTGGCGGCGGCGCTGGGCATGACAGCCCTGATGGTTCCGGCGCTGGGCGCCTCGGCAGAAGAGTCCATACTTACAGCACCCGAACATTCAGCACTTTCTTCCTATCAGTCCACTGCAAAGCTTCAGTCAGAGGAAGCGAGCAAAGTGGCGACCATCCAGATCGGTGTCCCCGACGCGTATCTCAACAACAAGCGTACGCTCATTGACCCGAACAACAAAAAGGTCACCCCCATCATTATGAGCAGCAAAACCATGGTTCCCCTGCGCTTCTGCGCCACCGCCATGGGCGGCACCTGCACCTACATCTCCGACAAGGACTTCATTACGGTCAAGGTCGGCGACAAGGTTGCCAAGTTTAAAATCAAATCCAAGGAGCTCCAGATTTTGGATAAAACCGGCAAGCTTCTTAACAAGATTACGATGGATGTCGCCGCAACCAAGGTGAGCGGCCGCGTGCTGGTGCCCACCCGCGCGATCTCTCAGGGACTGGGCAGTCAGGTGTTCTACAAAAAAATCGGCAGCGACGAATTTGTCGTGGTCAGTGACATCCGCCTGACCGAGGATGAGTATCATTTTCAGATGATGCAGCTGAGGAATCTCAAGAAGGTCAGCTACACAAATAAGCAAAAGACGTGTACAATCACCCTTCCGGGCAGCTGGGAAAAACACATGGAAGACGGCGGCATAATGATCTTTGAAAGTGTTTTCTACAAGACTGTTTTGCTTGCTCAGAATTTGACGCCTGCATCCGAATACCAATATAATGTGAAGGCAACAAAAGAAGAGTGGGAAGATGTTCTGGGAGACTCAATTTCCAACTTTTCCAAAACAACCATTAATAACAAAAAAGCGGTTTTCTTTACTTATGACGACTCTCATTGGTGCTATATTGTTTCTTCAAAAGCCGCGATATGCATCTATGCTCCTTCCGCCAGCATGAAATTCTCCAACTTCAAAACCTTCTGCCAGGGCGCCAAGCTGCTCAAATAATCACACAATCTTTACATTTTTAACCGCCGCCCGAACGCGGGCGGCGGTTTTGTTGCTCTTTTGAAATCAATTTGTCATTGTTTTGTAAAGGCAAGATGATGGCTTTTTTTGCAAAAACATGCTATACTCAGACAAACACAAACCGGCACGTAGAGGAAAAGGAGACTACTTATGAAAAAGAAAATTCTCGCACTGGTTCTGACCCTTACCCTGGGTGCTTCGGCGATGCTCGCCCCGGCCGCGCGCGCTTCGGCGCTCGATGCGCCCGGTGAAGCGAAAAGCGCCGCAGTGACCAGCAGGATTGCCTCCATCCAGATCGGTATCCCCGACGCCTTTGTCAACAACAAAAAAACCTACATTGACACGTCAAATAAAAAGGTGACCCCCATCAAGATCAGTGGAAAAACCATGATCCCCCTGCGTTTCTGTGCGACCTCCATGGGCGGGACATGCACATATATTTCTGATAAGGATTACATCACCATCCGGGTGAACGGGCGGGTTGCCATGGTGAAAATCGGCTCCAAGGCCATGACGGTTACCGATTCCGCCGGAAAGGTGCTCCGGAGGGATACACTCGATGTCGCCCCGGTCAAGCGCAGCGGCCGTGTGCTGGTTCCCACCCGCGCCATCTCCCAGGGGCTGGGCAGCCAGGTGTATTATGAAAAGCTTAACCAGAAAGAGTACGTCGTGGTCAGCAACCAGAAGATCACACGGGACATCTTTCTGAAACAGGTTGATCTTTTCACCGCTCAACCCTCCACCAAGACCTTCACCGACAGCACAAAGACCTTTAAAGTCTCCCTGAGCAGTAACTGGGTTGCCGAACCCACGGGCTTCGCAGGCGTCTATTTTGAAAACAGCCTGTATCCCAGCAGCTTCGCAATAACCGACGTGATCAGCGCGGCGGAGGCCAAGGAATATCTCGGCTATACCAAGGCGGACTGGGAGTATGAGCATGACGAAAAGATAACAAGCCTCACAAAACTGACCATTAACGGCAATCCCGCTGTGCTCGTCACCTTTTCCATAACCGACCCTGACGATCCGAAAGTTATAACTTCCTTCCAGAACCTGATCATTGCCTCACCGAAAGCCGGCCTGGATGTGATGGCCGTGTACGAAGATGACGGTTTCGAATCAGCATTTAAAAAGCTTTATTCCAGCATCATTATGCTCAAATAGCTCTCCCAGGCTTTTTACCGCCGCCCTGCCCGGGCGGCGGTTTTTTTATTCCGGTCAACGCCATTCCCTTGGCAAATGGAAAAAAGGGTGGTATACTGAAAGCGCAAGAACAAACGCGTGATACGATAAGAAAGAAGGAATCAAAATGACAGGTCATGGACAATTCTATCTCTGTAAGCATTGCGGGAACCTGATCGGTATGATTTTAAATTCCGGGGTTCCGATGGTCTGCTGCGGCGAGAAGATGGAGCGGCTCGCCCCCAATACCGTGGACGCGTCGGCGGAAAAGCATGTGCCGTCGGTCACGGTCGGTGAAAACCGGGTGCTGGTTCAGGTGGGCAGCGTCCCCCATCCCATGAGCGAAGAGCATCACATTTCATGGGTCTATCTGGAGACCGAGCACGGCGGACAGCGCAAGGATCTGGCGGTGGACGGAGAACCGGCCGCAACGTTTTCGCTGTCGGGAGACAAGCCGGTCGCCGTGTATGCCTACTGTAACCTGCACGGCCTCTGGAAGGCCGAGTTGTCCTGAAAAAACACGCAGAAAGGATGCACGGGGATGGATAACAGCGCTTTACACAAGCTGAGCTACGGGCTGTATATCGCCGGCGCGCGGCATGGAGACCGGCTGGCGGGCAGCGTCGTGGACGCGGTCATGCAGGCCGCGATGACCCCGCCGGTCATTGCCCTGTCCAGCATGAAGCAAAACTTTTCGAACGAGGCCGTTCACGAGACGGGCGAGTTTACCCTGTCGGTGCTCCCCACGACCGTGGATCCGTTTGTCATCGCCAATTTCGGCTTCCAGTCCAGCCGGAATGTCGATAAATGGGGGAACGTCCCCTTTGAGCTGCGCGACGGGCTGCCGGTTCTTTCGGGCTGCCTTTCCTACATGCGCTGCCGCGTCACACAGACGGTTGAGTATCCTTCGCACACCCTGTTCCTCGCAGAGGCACAGGACGCCTGGCTGGGACAGGCGGGCGAACCGCTTCTCTACGCCTCGTATTTCAGCGATTTGAAAACACAGGTTATCAGCGCCTTTAAAGCCTATCAGGAAAACGGGAGCCGTCCTGCCTCTTCTGCGGCGATGCCGGTAACGGCGCCCGCCTCTCAAAAAAAGGCAGTCTGGCGGTGCGGCGTGTGCGGCTATGAGTACGACGGGGAGATCCCCTTTGAACAGCTGTCCAACGACTATGTCTGTCCGCTGTGCAAGCAGCCTAAAAAGGTCTTTTCCCGGGTGGGATAATAAGAAGAAACAGAGCATCAACCCGACGGGTTGATGCTCTGTTTTATACAGTATAGTCGACCGCTTACATGACCATTTCGGGATAGGGCAGAATGCCCGTGCGCACGGTGCTGCTATACTTACAAAGCAGGATGCCGAACAGCAGGTTCAAAACGCCGGAGATCAGGCTGGAGATGTTCCCAAGCAGCGTGTATGGCGTAAATCCGTTCCCCAAGCCTGTAGAGAGTGAGGAAAGGAGGGAAAGAGCGATAAAACCGGCAGAGATGAACAGTACGACCGCCAGATATGTACAGTACCGGGCGTTGGGAATCCCGGTGCGCGCCGAACGCTTGATATTTCTCAGTCCCGCGATGCCGAATGCGTTGATCAAAACATAGATGAGAAGGAAAAAGAACATGATAATTCCAACGATGATATAGGCAGTGGTCATCACCGAATCCATGTCTGAGGCGCTGAGCAGGGCAAGCGGCTCCGCGCCATAGCCGTATCCGGTGTAGTCTGAGAAAAGGCGTTCAACGATATAAAAGGAACCAACCATGGAAATTGTCACGGAGACAATTGTGACAATACAGGAGACGATAGAGGAAATGTGAAGCATGGATGTTCCGCCGGCAAAGCTGCCTCCGGGATCACGCGCGGCCGAGCTAAGTTTAAGGAAAGAAACCATGAGTAGAAATGGGGCCACCAGTGAAAGGCCGCTGACAATATGCATTAGTAATGAAAATTCAGGGGAATGAAACATAGAGGAGAACATCGGGTCGTTCGAGTACATGCCTGGCAGGATTTGCGCAAAATCAAAGCCGGTCAAAAAGGGTAAAACGGAATTGCACAAACAGCACAAAAAGTGCAAACAGAGCAGAATAAACGCGGCCTTAAAGATCCCGCTTTTTCCCAAGCGGCGCAGGGTCTGGCTGACAAAGTCAGGGCTATACATCGGGGCGGGCTGACAGGGGAGGTATTGGACAGGAGGCGGATAGACCGTACCCATCATGGGAGGCGGGGGCGCGACCGGCGGCGCCGGCACAGGATCGGTCGGTTGTGTTATCGGTGCGGCGGGCTGCACAGGGAGGGGGATACTCGGCGCCGGCGCGGTGGTGTTCGGCACTGGAGTTACCGGTTCTCCGCAAAACGTGCAAAAGGAGAAACGCTCGTCGATGGGATGCTGACAGGAGTTACAGATCATGGGTTTCCCTCACTTTCGTTTATGGTGATCCCTTCCTTTTCAGAAGAGTTCTCTTCGCTTACAACAAGGACGCTGTACTTGTCCAGGGAATATACTTCAGAAGAGCGGTCCGAATACTGCTC
This sequence comes from Oscillospiraceae bacterium, assembly GCA_031551875.1. Lineage (GTDB taxonomy): Bacteria > Bacillota > Clostridia > Oscillospirales > Acutalibacteraceae > JAVBNA01. Next base: position 6,006 of record JAVBNA010000035.1, read on the forward strand.
CTCATGGTAAGAAGGGATGATATACACGCCGGGCTCAGCCGTTTCAAGTCCGCCGGTGTCAAACACAAACCGTCCGAAGGAGTTGACCCACTGAAACTCATCGTTCATATCCTTTATTTCGCGGGTCTCAAGAAATTCCTGTGGGGGCGTCTGGGTATAGAACAACACAAATATATAGGGCATGTTGACAGTGGTCGTCACATAAATATTCTTCTGTTCACCCGCCGCTTCGTCTGCCTTGCGGATGGCGTCGCCAAATCCGGCGTAAAAACCATGTACGGACTCCTCTACCGCATATCGGTTGACATATTCGACGGCAAAGCCGGTAAACAACAGGTAATAGGCCGCCGCCATAGCGAAGGTTCGCCGCCAGTTCCTGCGCATAACATCCTCCAGGCCAAACGCGGTCAGCAGGATGAGCGGTATGTAAATAATGTTGACACGGTTGATGTTCGTGCCGCTGATCAATATGAACAGCAGAAGGCTTACCCCGATCCAGCCGCTCAGAATATAGGTAAGCGGAGAGCGCCTGCCCCATATTTTACCGAGGCCAAGAAGGGTAAAGGGAAAAGATATGAGATAGTAGATACCATAGGGCTGGAGTATATTCCGTCCGGTTCCGTCGCTTTGCAAAATCACGTTTTCAAAAAAGTTTTTCAGCTGTTCATCGATATTGCCGCCTGACATTACGGAGGAAAAGCGCACGTCCTCGGAGGTGGTCTGCGGCACGGTGAAGGGGCCGATTTGGATATCGCCCCACTTAAACATATTCGTGAGCACAAACAGCCCGATGGGGACGGCGACCAGCACAAAACATGCGGTTCCCGCGATCAGCGGCCATTTTCCCGGCTTAACCTTCCAGGCAAACGCAATCAGCACGCCGAAGAAGAAAATCGGCACGACGCAGTAAGCTGTGCCATAGGCGTACAGTGACAGCGCAAACAACAAAGAGGAGGGGACAAAATACCAGGGCTTGTCAAGCGCTTTTGTAAGGAAATAGACAGCAAAGGTAAAAACCGCCGGTAGAATGTTGCTCTCCAGACCCCACCGGCTGAGAATAATATGCCCCGGCGCAATGCATAGAAGCGCCATACCGATAAGCGCGGTGCGTGTGGAGGAAAAGCGCTTGAGGATCAGGTAACAGACCGGCAGGGTCAGACAGTTCAGCAGGGCGCTTACCATGCGGATAGACATTTCATTGAGGCCAAATAGAGCAATAAAGGGCATGCTCAGATAGGCGTACAATGCATTTTGGCCGCTGCCCCAGGAGATCATGTGAAGAGGCAGCGCAGTGCCGTTGCGGTCGATACCGTAATGAAGAATGGCCCACGCGTCATAGCCCATGGACGCCTCGTCCTGATTGAGACCGCTTGGAACAGCACCGAGCAGCCATACGCGCAGCACGATTCCAAACAGCAGGATGAGCCAGAAGAGGATCTGAGCCCGACTGAGGGTGATTTTCGTAATGCGGGGCAGTATTTTTGTCATTGGCTGCACTCCCTTACGATTGTTATCCCTTGCGTGTCATGGAGGTCAGCGACCCGCCCGGATATTCCCATTATATCCTTTTTTCTCTGCGGTGTAAATGAACTTATGCGAAAATGTGCCCAAAAATCACAATATTCGCCAAAATCAGAATTAAAAATATGTATGGCAGGATTAAAATGGGGAGAGAGGGGAGACTATTTTCCAAAGGAGTGATTGTATGAAATATTTACTCATTGGCAGCCACCCCTACGAAGGGAGCTTCAATACCGGGGTGCTGCACGCGATTTCCGAAACGCTGACGGCACAGGGGCACGAGGTTGCCCATATTGATCTGGTGGCCGATGGTTTTAACCCGGTGATGGGCGCGGAGGACTTGCGGCTGTGGGGTGAGGGGAAGTCAAACGACCCGCAGGTTGAGCGCTATCAGGCGGCGATCGGGCACGCGGAGATCCTCGTGTTCGTTTTCCCGGTCTGGTGGGGCATGATGCCGGCGGTGCTCAAGGGCTTTTGCGACAAGGTGCTGCTGCCCGGCTGGGCATACCGGTACGGCGAGCAGGGAGAAATGATCGGGCTGCTCACCCAGAAGAAAGCGATCGTGATCTCCACAATGGAAACGCCGGTGGACGTGTTTGAGTCGCACTACCGCAACCCGGTGGACGGCGCGTTCATTCGGGATACACTGCAAACCTGCGCCGTGGACGTTATCCGCCACATCCAGGTGGATAAAATTGTGTCGGGCGGACGGCAGTACGCGGAGGATATGTTGAAGGAGATTGTGCGTTTTTTCGGCGGGGAAGCTTAAACGAAAAGGGCGCGGAGCGTTTGCTCCGTGCCCTTTTTTAACAATTTGATCGTTCAAACAGGTTGCCGCCGTGACAGTCGATCCCCACGACCAGGGGAAAATCCTCGACCACAAGCCGCTTGACCGACTCACAGCCCAGATCCTCAAAGGCGATTACATCACACGCTCGGACACACCTTGCAGCCAGCGCACCCGCGCCGCCGACCGCGCACAGGTACACCGCGCGATTTCGTTTGATTGCCCGGCACACCTCCTCAGAGCGCTCTCCCTTGCCGATCATGCCCGCAAGCCCCAGATCGAGCAGCTGCGGGGCATAGGGATCCATGCGCCCCGAGGTTGTGGGGCCGCAGGCGCCGATGGGCAGATGGTCGGGTGTGGGGGTCGGCCCGGCGTAATAGATGACGTTGCCTTGCAGGGGAAAGGGCAGCGGTGCGTCCTGCAAAATCAGCGCACGGATGCGCTTGTGTGCGGCGTCACGTGCGGTATAGATCACGCCCGACAGGGTTACCAGGTCTCCCGCATGCAGGGTGGGGGCGGCTTCAGCCAGACTGTCCGCCGTGAGAGCTCTCCGGTCCGTATCCATCCACTCCTATTCGCTGGGCGCTTGATTTTTGGCGATAAAGTGCGTTTTGATGTCCTGAAGCTTTTCCATCGACTGGTCGAGCGCGCGGTACAGCGCATCCAGACGCTCCAGCGAATCGCTGCCAGGCTGTGCGGACGCGGCTTTCTCAGGCTCATCTGATTCGGCGGCCTCCGTCTTTTCAGGGGCAGGGGGGACAGGCTCCTCACTGGTGAGGGGCGCGTCCATGGCGTGAAACTCGTCCTTCACTGCGTTCATCTGCCGGCGCATGTTTTCAAGCTCCGCCGACACGTCCTCGATCACCGAAACCGCGTCCATGGCCTTTTCCTGCGCGTCCTCGGTGGTTTTAATCGCTTCCATCTCGGCGTCCAGACGGATGGCGCCGATGTTCGCCTTGATGTCGTCATAGCGGCGGCTTTTGGTTTCCAGCTCGCTCATGCGCTGATCCATTTTTTTCTTCTGCTCGGCGAATTCTAGGATTTCCCGCTCGCTCTCGGCCAGCTCGCGCTGCCTTTTGGCGAGCAGGGAGTCAAAGCTGTCACGCTCCACCTGAATTTTCTTTTGGAGCTCGTCGCGTTCCGCAAGCGCGCACTGTACGTTTTCCCGTTCCTCCTCAAGGTGCTTTTCCAGCCCAGTAATCATGGCTTCAAAGGAGGAAATCTTGGCCGCAAGATGGGCGCGATCCCGGGACAGCGAACCCACACGATCCTTGAGCACCAGCTCGGCCTTTTTTGTTTTGTTGGTCATCTCGTCGATGAAGCCCAACACGTCTTCTTTATTAAAATCGCCGAACGCATTGTTTTTTAAACTTCCAAAGCTTTCCATCGTGTTCCTCCCGCATTTTCATTAAAAATAGTATACCAAACTGGGAATGAAAATACAACTGTCCGCTGTGTTATTCCTCGCGGATCAGAATGCGCAGCGCTTCCACGGCCGCCGCCGAGGCGCGCTTGGTGTCAAGCACTGTCGGATTGGGAAGCCCTGCTTTAGCGCGCTCCTGGTTCCAGACCGACAGCAGGACGCCCCCCGCCCGGATGCGCCGCGCAGCGGCAACCGTATAAAGGGTCGCGCACTCCATCTCCGAGGCGAGCACCCCCAGCTTTAAAAACGCATCCCAGTCAGCCATGAGCGCCTGTCCCACCGGCATGGTTTCGGGCGCGTGCTGGCCGTAAAAGGAGTCCTTGGCCTGTACGACGCCCACATGCGCCCGTGCGTCCAGCTTCTGTGCGGCACGGTGCAGGGCGGAGAGTACCGAAAAGTCGGCGACGGCGGGAAAGCTCATGGGGGCGTACTGCGCCGAGGCGCCGTCCATCCGTACGGCGGCGCTCGCGATGACCAAATCGCCCGACAGGACGTCGGTCTGCATCCCGCCGCAGGTGCCCACACGGATGACCGTGTCCACGCCGATCCGGTGAAGCTCCTCCAGTGCGATGGCCGCCGACGGGCCGCCTATGCCGGTGGAGGTCACGAGCACGCGCTCTCCATGAAGCGTGCCCGACCATGTGCAGAATTCCCGGTGGGACGCCACAGGGGCGGGGCTGTCCAGCATCCGGGCCATGGATTCCACCCGTCCGGGATCCCCCGGCATCAGGGCGTAGCGCGCCCCCTGCCCGCGGGTCAGCCCCAGATGAAACAGCATATTCTCGTTCATAAAAATCCCTCCCTTGGCAAACTCTTTTTCATTATATCACAAAGTGGGACGGGAGGAAAACAAATTTATAGTCGATCCAGGAAATAATTTTCAGGAAAAAGCCCATACTGAAAAGTAAATAAGAAAGGAGCGTACGCACATGAAACGAGCAGGACTGATTCGTAACATCCACGCGCGGGAGATTCTCGATTCGCGAGGCAATCCCACAATCGAGGTGGAGGTATCCACAGAGTGCGGCGGCGTGGGCCGGGCGGCGGTTCCGTCGGGTGCGTCCACGGGCGCCTTTGAGGCGCACGAGCTGCGTGACGGGGAGGCCGAACGGTACGGCGGTCAAGGGGTTCAGAAGGCGGTGTCCAACGTCATAGATGTGATCGCGCCCGAACTGCGCGACCGAAACGTGTTTGACCAGGAGGAGCTTGACCGCCGCATGAATGCACTGGACGGCACACCTGAAAAAAAAGAGCTGGGCGCCAACGCGATTCTGGGCGTGTCCCTCGCCTGCGCCCACGCGGCGGCGCAGTGCACCGGGCAGAGTCTCTACCGCTATCTGGGCGGCGTGTACGGCGTGACCCTGCCGGTGCCCATGATGAACATCATCAACGGCGGCAAGCACGCCGACAACAGCATCACATTTCAGGAATTCATGATCGCACCGGTGGGCGCGCCCAACTTTCAGGAGGCGCTGCGCTGGTGTGCGGAGGTGTTCCACACCCTCAAAAAGCAGCTGGGGGGCAAAGGGCTGAGCACGGCGGTGGGCGATGAGGGGGGCTTCGCGCCCAACCTGGAGAGTGATGAGCAGGCGTTGTCCATCATCTGTGAGGCGGTGGAGGGGGCGGGCTACACGCTGGGCAAGCAGTTTTTGCTGTCCATGGACTGCGCCGCGACCGAGCTGTATGACGAAGCGGCCAAGCTGGGCCGGGAGGGCGACTACTGTTTCTGGAAGTCGGGCGAGGTTAAAACGCCGGAAGAAATGATCGAATATATTGCCATGCTGACCGAAAAGTACCCCGTCTATTCGGTGGAAGACGCGCTCGGAGAGGAGGATTGGGACAACTGGCGCGAGCTGACCCGCCGCCTTGGACAGAAAGTACAGCTGGTGGGCGACGACCTGTTTGTTACCAACCCGAACCGTCTGATCCGCGGCATTGAGGAGCAGGCGGGCAATGCGATTCTCGTCAAAATCAACCAGATCGGCACCCTCTCGGAAACCATGGAGGCGGTGCGCATGGCGCGTGCGGCGGGCATGAACGCCGTCATTTCCCACCGCTCGGGCGAGACCGAGGACACTACAATCGCCGACCTTGCGGTGGCGCTGGGCGCGGGGCAGATTAAAACCGGTGCGCCCTCGCGCTCCGAACGGGTGGCCAAGTACAACCGCCTGCTGCGCATTGAGGAGGAGCTGGGCCCGGCGGCGCGGTATGGCTTTTCGAGTTAGCGTAATCTCGTTTAGTGACATTTTTCTACAAAGTTTTGTATTTTTGGGTGGGAAATTTTATGATTAAGCCAGAACTCTACTTGGAAAAACAGGAGGGGCTTTTTCATGAAGCAGTCAAGCAGGCTGGTGTCGGTTTTGATGGCCGCCGTGCTGTTTATTTTGCTCGTCGTCACGCTGTCCTTTTCCGCCCTGGCCGCGCCGGAGGAGGATGTTGTCCGCACGGCTGAAAGGCTGTTTGCGGTGCCCGGCTCGGATGACTTGTGCGCCGTGACAATCAGCGGGGAGAACACCAGAATTTACAAGCTGAAGCCGGGCTCGGGAGAGCCCGTGCAGGAGCTGAATCTGGCCTGGGCCTGTGACGGGAGCTACGCACAGGACGGAACGCTTTTTGTCACCAGGCATGAAATGGCGTTTGACGAGGGCAGCAACACGTTTGTGTCAGCGCTGACCGTACAGCCGGTGGCAATGAAAGACTTCGCGCTCGGCACCGCCTTCAGCCTGCCCAATGTGAACACCGGCGGGGAGCGTGTGGCCTTTACCGCCCACGGCATCGTGCTCATCGACAACCACGCTTCGGGGACGCTGAACTTTTATGACCCTGCGGGCGTGTTTCAGGGCAAGCTTCAGACCGCCTACGAAAACCTCAAAATGGAGAGTGTCTCAGGGGATAACCTCTATCTAAGCACACCTGAAGCCCCCCATCTGCTTCACCTCGCCCTGACGCCGGGGCCCGACGGGCTGCCCGAGGCCCCGCCCGCGCTCATTGAGGGGCCGCAAAGCCCAGTTGCGGGTGCGTTCGGCAGTCTGCTCGCCGCCGCAAACGGCGTGTATGCACTCCACCCCGCTGAGGGCAGCGCGGTCAAGCAGCTTGACCTGTCCGCGCGCAAAGCGGCCCAGTCGGACGCCTGTCTGCACCTGCTGTCGGCCGACGGTCTGCACACCTTTGAGCGGGACACGCTGCGCCTGGTGAGGACAGAGGTGTCCGAGGGAACGGTGCTCGCGTTGTGCGGAACCAGGAGCGGCATCTATGTGCTGCGAGAAGAGGGCGGGAGCCGGATTCTGGACTTTCTGGCGGATGAGGATGCGGGGGCGTCCGAGCCTGAAGCGCTGACCGGTGAGATGTACATCTCGCCCACAAAGGCAGAGCAGAAAAGCGTCTACTCGTCGCTGACCAAAGCTCTGCCCGAACATGAGGAGACGCTCTTTTCCGACCGCCCGTCCATACAGTCCCCCTTCACCACCGGACGAATCGATTCGGCGGCGCTCGGTCAGGCGGCGGGGCAGCTGAGCTTCTGCCGCTCAATGGCGGGGCTGACCCCGCTGACCGCTGACGCAAACGCTTCTGCGGCGCTGCAATATGGCGCGGTGCTGCTGGCATCAAACCCGTCCGTGCTTTACAACGGGCGCAAGCCGGCCGGTATGGGCGACGCCTTCTTTGACAACGGGATGCAGACGCTGTACACATCGGCCGCGCTGTTCCTGCCCGAGAGCCAGCCGCTTGACGCCCTGGTAAGCACGCTGTTTTCCAGTGCCTCAGAGGACACGCTGCTCACGCTGTTTGCCCCGGACACCCGCGCCTTCGGACTGGGGCTTGCGCCGGGGGAGGGCGAGCTGTATGCCCTTCTGTCCTTCGCCGGACAAGGGGAGGCGGCGTTTGAGCGGCAGTTTTACACATGGCCCTCGGCGGGCGACTTCCCCGTGGAGTTTGCGTCGGGGCTCAGCCGATGGATTGTGCGGCTGGATCCCGATGCACTGCGCGCGCGTCCTGATGAGGTCTCCGTGACCGTCACAGGGGCGAAGGGTACCTGGACGGCGGGCGCGACAGTGGAGGACAACGTGCTGTGTATGACGCCGCCCGAAGCGGTGGCGCAGGGCGACGAATACGTAATATATATTGAGGGGCTTGAACGTCCGAGCGGACGTCCGGTTACGCTCACCCTCAACTACCGCTTTTTTAAGCTGATCGAAATCTTTCCGGACAGCATGACGCTGTATAAAAAGGAAACCACCGGGGAGGGCCCCGTTCTGACCCCGCTGACCACCGACCTCACCATGAAGGTGGGCGAGCGTTTCCAGATGGTGTGCTACCTGCTGCCAAAAAACACGACCGAAACCAGTATTTCCTACACGTCAAACCATCCGGACATCGTCCGCGTGACGACAACCGGTGAGATGACCGCGTGCGCGGCGGGGGAGGCGCTTCTCACGGTGACCGCGGCGGGCGGGCTTGTACAGAATGTGCCGGTCACCGTGACCGAGGAGAAGCAGCCAAACCCAAACCCGACCGTCGCCGCGATTGAGAGCGACGTGTACACGATTGACCACGCCCAGGGCTATCTCTATCTCACGCCGCCCGCCGAAACAGCCGCCCGTCTGCGCGGAAACCTGAGGTTTACCGGCGATCTGGCGATCCGTAAGCCGGGCGGAAACCCCGTGACCGGAACGGTGGGAACCGGGTGTATGGTCGAGCTGTCCCGGGAGGGGAAAATCGTGGAAATATTGACCATAATCCTCTTCGGGGACGTCACCGGGGAAGGCAGTGTAAACACGCGCGACGCACTGGCCATGCGCCGTCACGTCATTAAGGAAATGCTCCTACAGGGACCCTTCCTTTTGGCGGCTGATACAAATCACGATTTGAGAATTTCCTCACTTGACATCCTTCTCGTTACAAGGTATCATTTATACAGAGAACCTGTCCCTAGCGGGTAGAAAGTTAGGAATTTTTGAGGATAAGGACTGAACAGAATGAAAAAAGTTGCGTGCATGTGGATTTCACTGTTGCTCTGCGTTTTGGCCTTCGGCGCGCTTCCCGCCTCCGCAATTGCAACCAACGAGGCGGAGGTAACGCTTAAGGCGGACAGTACCAGCCTGCAGATTGGCAGTGAGGTGGCGGTCAGCGTCAACCTCAAGTGCGGCGCCGATATCAAGGGCTATAATCTGTTTGTGAATTTTGACAAAAACGTATTTGAGTGGGTGAGCGGCGGCACGTCGCGGATCTCAGGGGTCAACGGTGACTTTATGATGTATGACCACACCGGTGACGACACCCCGCGTGTGCGGGTCGTCTACCTGTATAAGGGCACGGGCACAATTATGTCGGGCGACGCCAAGGCGGTCACCCTGAAATTCAAGGTAAAGACGGGCGCGACAGGCGGCGACACCTCCTTTTCCGCGTCCAGCGCCTACAACGCCTCTGAAAACCTGTCCAACGCAGAGGACATCCGCAAGAAGGTTAACGGTGCGGTGCTCAACAAGAGCGGAACCTCCTGCTCGGTGACCTACAATCCGGTTCGGGTGACGGTGTCCTCGACGCAGAACGTGAAATCCAACACAAAGCTTAAATCGCTTGCGGCCCAAGGCTGCACTCTTTCACCGGCGTTTTCCTCGAGCAAGACCACCTATACGCTCTATGCGCCGCCGTCGGTGAAAACCATCAAAACCAACGCCAAAACCGAGAATGCCAATGCGACAGTTAAAATCGCGGGCATTTCTTCAGGCGGTGTCCTCAAAAAGATTACCGTGACGGTGACGGCAGCGGACGGAGAGACCAAAGAGGTCTACACCATGAACGTGGTGCGCAGTGATCCGCCCGCTTCAAACACGTCCTCTGATACATCGTCAAATACATCTTCTGACGATTCCTCAAGCACCTCTTCGGTCAGCAGCGAGGCCTCCTCGTCGGGAGAATCCTCCTCGTCTGAGGCGTCGTCCGCTCTGAACATCGTGCCTTCCGCGGCCGCCCCCGTGATCGTGGACAGCACGCCCTCCTCCTCGGAAGCTTCCTCCTCGGAGGAGGTTTCAAGAACATTCTTAGGCACGATGCTGCATCAGGGAAAAACCCTTGTGACCAATGTCCCGCTGATGATCCTGCTGGGCCTGTTTGTTCTGCTGGTGCTGTTGGTGGTGGCGCTGCCGCTGAGCAAGCGCAAAAAACGCAAGTACATCAACGAGCTTCTGCGCCGCGGATACATCATCAATCCGCAGCTACATTATCATCGATAGGAAAGCACGCCGATGAACCAAACGCTGATCGAATTTTTTGATCCCGATCCCATTCACAATTTAATTGAGATTTTGCTCCTGCGCCCCTCCCGGGCGGTATTCCTCTATGACCCGCAGCGGGTGACGGCGCAGGCGCTTGACCATCTTGAAACTGCCTGCCGGGCTGCCATTCCCTCTTTTGCGATGGAACGGCGGCCCGTCAGCTTTGAGAGCCTGTCCGCGCTGGAGCGGGAATGCGCTGCGGCGGCCAAAGAGCATCCATGCTGTATCGTGGATCTCACCGGCGGGGGAGAGCTTCCCGCCATCGCTGCCTATCAGGTGTGCGCGGCGCGCGGACTTCCGCTTTTGCAGGTGGAAGTGCGCACGTGCCGGGTCATTGAAATCCTGCCGCCCGCGCCGGTGATCGACCGTACGCGGCCGCTGGGGCTTTCGCTCGAGATGCTGCTTGCGGCGCGGGGCGCGGCCTGCGGGGGGCACGCCCACACCCTGCCATCGGCTGAGTGCTTCGGGGAATACCTGTCCTTCTGCTGTGCGCTGTTTGACGACCTCGACGAATGGAAAAGCCTGTGCCGCTATTTGCAGGCGGGCGCCACACAGTTAAAAAAAGAGGGCGAGCCGCTCCATTTTTCGGCGCCGTGCGAAATCACCGCCGCCGACGGAAGACGCACGCAGGTCAGCCTGCCGCTTCTGCAGTCGGCGGAGCGCTTTGGGCTGATCGAGCACCTGCGCGACAAGTATGAAAACATTTCCTTTGCCTTTGCCGACGCGACGGCGAAGAAGTACCTGACCGATTTTGGCGTGTGGCTGGAATTCTTCTGCTATCAGGCCATTGCGAAAGAGCCAAACTACTTTGACAAGCACATGAGCCTGCGGGTGGACTGGCAGGCTGAGCGGAAAACGCCGCCCGTGGTCAATGAAATTGACGTCACGTTCATGTGCGGAGAAAAGCCGGTGTTCCTCTCCTGCAAGCTGTCCGAGCCGCCGGTGGAGGCGCTCTACGAGCTGAGCATGTACGCCCGCTATTTCGGCGGCGTTACCTCCAAATGTGCGCTGGTGATGATGGCCGAAGAGAAGCCGAACAGCCCGCTGTCTGCGCGGGCGCAGGAGATGGGGATCCTGATTGTGGGACGGAACACGATCCTTTCGGGACAGCTCCAACCGGTCATTGATAGATTTGTGAGGAAATAAAAGAAGCACCGCCCGCGCATGCTTATGTGCGGGCATTTTGTTATACGGCACGCAATGCGTACGGCCTTTTTTTACAAGACCTCACGAAACAAGCGGAAATTTTCGGAAAATTCACATCTGTTCCTTAAAACGTGCTATGATATTTTATAGTTGATCATGAGAGATAGATATTATGATTCTTTTTATATAAATCTGGGAGTTCTGGAACCATGAAAAAACAGTTTGCCATTTTTTCCACCGTGCTGCTTTGCGCTTGCATCTGTGTGGTGCTGGCCGTGGGATACCGGTGGTATTTATTCGGCGGTTCGCGGACCGAGACGGCGGACACCGCTCCGCCCGACCTGATTGTCGCCATCACACCCTCGCCGCATTACACGCCCGTGAACACCGAATCGGGCTTTGCGTCGCTGACCACCGACGATCAGCGCGCGGTGTATGAGGCCATCGTACGCCGCATCGCCAGCGTGACCGATGAGCCGACGGGGGATAAGTATACCAACAGCTCGGGCTATTTCATGCAGCGGCTGTACACGCCGCGCCTGGGCGCGCAGGAGCTGGCGATGGTGATCGACTGCGTTCGGGAGGATCACCCCGAAGCCTTCTGGCTGACCGGCAACTGCCGTCACGGCACCAACGAAAACGGGCAATATTTTATCCAGCCCATCTCCTATCTTTCCGACGGGGAGTTGGACAGCGCCATTGCCGGCTTTCATAAAAGCGTGTCGGAGGCACTGGCCTCGGTCCCGCCGGGGCTGGATGAGTTTGAACGGGAGCTCTATTTACACGACTGGCTGGTGGAGCACTGCCGGTATGACGCGAAGGGCTACGATGCGGATAAAAACGACATCCACACCGGCTCGGCCTACGGCGCGTTTGTGGGAGGTGAAACCGTGTGCGAGGGCTATGCGCGCGGCTTTCAGCTGCTTCTCCGGATGGTGGGCATCGAGTCGGGTCTGGTCACCGGCACGTCGACCTCACCCCTGAACTCCTCCGGACGGGCTCACATCTGGAACACGGTCGAAATTGACGGCGCGTGGTACATGGCCGACGTGACCTGGGACGATTCCTTTGATGAGGAAAACTCCCGCGATTATCTAAATCTGACCACCGATCAGATCAGTAAGGATCATGCCTTTGATCCGCTTTTTTCGCTGGAGGCCGGACAGGAGTCCTCCTCCTCGGACGAGTATTACCAGCGCTCCAACCGCCCCTATCCCGCGTGCGCGGCGAAGGCGGCCAATTATTATGTCAAAAAGGCGGCGGCGGTCGAAAACAAAACGCAGCAAAGCATGGACAGGATTGCGTCGGCGCTTGTGGAGGCGATTCGAAACGGCGCGGGGAGCATTTCGGTGCGCCTCTCCGACGGGGAGGACAAAGACACGCTGCAGAAGTGGCTGACGCAGTATGCGTTTTTCCGCAGCGCGCGCGACGCCAACAGCACACTCGGACACAAGGTGCTCTCCGAAAACGAGGTCTATTACACGCGTTCGGAGACCTTAGACAATGTGCTGATTTTCAGGCTTCCCCTTTTGGCAAACGAATAAATACAGAGCGCCCCGCCGCAGCAAAATCCGCGGCGGGGCGCTCTGTTTATGCCGGGGAGACCGGGAGATTACATGCGGCTGCAGGCGCAGCCGTTGTCACAGCCTGAGCCGGGTACGCGGTCAAACTTGCAGATGATGATGGTGGTGCCGCACTCACGGCGCACACACACTTGGTCGTCGATGTTTGCGTCGCTGGAAACAGTGACTGTGGGACGTCCGCAGCAGTCGGAGTTCACGTCACAGAAGATCCGGCCGCACAGCGGCTCGATGCCGGGCGGGGTGGCAATGTTTTCAATGACGTTGCAGCCCTCGCACAGCGGGAATTCGCAGGAATTGTCACAGTTTCTCAGGTCGATGGTGCGGCAGTTTCCGTTTTCCGAACGAACCGAGAATACACAGTTGCAAATGCCGTTGCCGTCGCGGTCGGTGCAGATCAGCTTGCAAGAGGCGACAGCTGCGTTGCGGCAGCCGCAGCCGTTCCGGCGTCCGCAGCCATTCCGACGGCCACATCCGCAGCCGCCGTCGTTGATGCCCATGACATTGCCGCAGCCGCAGCCGCAGCCACGCCGATCAAAGTCTCTGTCACCGCAGCAGCCGCGGCGTCCGCAGTCGTTTATGCCGCCGTTGCCGCAGCATCCGGTGTTTCTTCCGTTGATTACGTTCATATTCATGTTTTACATACCTCCACATCCGCAGTCAAAGCTGCGGGCATTCAGAATTAAGCTTGCGTTTTCCGCCCGGTCACAGCGGTTGTGTGTAACCCTGGCGAAGGAGTAGTCGTCCTCCAGGACAATGCGGGCATTTTCCCTCTGTCCGGCACAGCGCACCACACAGAATCGGATTTGAATGGGGATAAACCCACAGGGGGTTTGCACCTGTGTCAGGGTATAACAGCCCAGAGGCAGGCAGATCAGGGGGGAAATGCCGTTTCGATCGCACTCAATCAGCTGACAGCCGCTCCGGTCGTCGCTCAGGTTGAACAGCGCATCGCTCAGCGGCGCCCCAAAAAAGTCCTCATACCGGATGCGCAGGCATTTGATCGGACCATCGGCGTCGTCGGCCTCCTGCACACCGAGTACGGTCTGCCGGCGGCAGGTGTTATCCTCCTGCGTCTGCACAGCGAGAACGGTCTGCCCGCGGCAGGATTCACCCTCCTGTGCCTGCACCGCAAGCACGGTTCGGTCGGCGTCGGTTCGGGTGACGGCGCTGACCGGGGAGGAGAGTGTGCTGCGCACCGGTTGCCGAACACTGTTTTCTGGTGCACGCCCGCTTTGCAGCCGCCGGACTTCGGCGCCCGTGCTCACGGGCAGCGCCTGAGCCTGCGTCCCGCCGATCTCTTTGTCGCGCACTGCGCGGTCTGCAAGTGTGAGCAGGAATACGTTTTCCATCTCAGGCAGCGGAGCGAGGGTGACGCTGCCCGGACGCGTGCCGCCGAGCAGTCGAAGCTGTACCCGGTCGCCGTTCTGGACGGCTTCCAGTGTGACCGGCTCCTGCTCCGAGTAGCCCGCGGCGCAGACCTCGCTTGTCAAAGTGTATTGCCCCTCCACAAGATGGACGCGCCCCGAAAACACGTCCGAGGATGTCAAAATCCGCTGTATACGCCCGTCGTCACTTTCCAGCTCAAATGACGCGCCTGCGAGCGCCCGCCGGTTTGAATCGGTTACGCGGACGAGGAGCACGGCGTAGGACGGCGGGCAGTGGAGGGTAAGGACATAGTCATGAACCCTGCCTACGCGCCTCAGGGAAGCACGGCCCTGGGTTCCCCCGGACAGGGTGATCCTGCGTGCGCCCTCTCCAAAAACCTGGAACCTGACAGATGTCTCCTCTTCCTCATCTTCGGCCGATTGGAGCAGATACTGCCCCTCGCGCAAGACGAGTTTTGAGGACCTTGTGCCCCGGGACAGGTCGAATTCGGCGAGCAGGTCCCGATTCATTCCGCCGCGCAGCCGGTAGAGGCGCCAGACGCCGTGATCGGCACCTCCGGCCGGGGGCGCGCTGACGGTCAGGGAGATGGTGGGTGTATTATGTTCCTCAGGCACCAATTGCTCACAACGGGGCGAATCGGTGCCAATCACACCCAAAAAGTCATCCTCCGGCACGGACAGTTTGCGGAATCCGGATTTTTTTCTCATACGTACGTCATCCTTCCTCTTCGCGTGAAGCAGTCGCCCGGACGCCGGTCAATTCGGGACATGCGGCGGCCGAAGGGCTTATTCACAGCCGGAACTTATGAGCACGCTTTTGCTGTAGGGACAGCCCTTTCGACAAAGCGCCTGTCCCCGGGCGCCTTCATGCTCAACCCATCTTATGAGCAATCGGGCACAATTGACACAGAAAACAAGCAAAGACTGTGCCGGAACAGAATAATTGCCGATTGTTTCGACGATAACCATGAAATGGGGTGCTGTTTAAAGAAAAAATTGATTGAAAGGGAAAAGTGTGCTATACTAATAAGAAATCTATAACGGGTAAGCAGAAAGGGCATCGCAATGGGTAAACCAACCACCTTACAGGATAACAATCGAAAAGCGCTTTCCGCAGGCCTCTGGTATACGGTCAGCAACCTGTTGATCCGCGGCGTCAACGTGTTTACGACGCCGATTTTTTCCCGTATGCTGACGAAAACCGAGTTCGGAAATTTCAATAACTATGTGGCGATCATGACCGTGCTGACCGTTGTCACGACCTTTGACCTGTATACAAGCGTAAACCGCGCACGGTTTGATTATAAAGAAAATCTGGACGAGTACCTGTCCTCCATCACGGTGCTGACCACGCTGGTCACCGCCTTTTTCTATCTTTTGTGCATGGTTTTCAGCGCACAGGCGCAGGAGCTCTTCTCCCTGGACATGACCACCCTCCACATCATGTTTCTCTACATGCTGACCGCCCCTGCGATCAATATTCTTCAGGCCAAGCACCGCATCCAGATGAAATATGTTGCCTTCATTTTCATTTCGGTGCTGACCGTGCTGGGCAACGCACTGCTGTCGGTCGGGCTGATCATGGTCATGCACGACCGCTATCTGGGACGCCTGGTGGGCAGCGCCCTGCCCACGATCATCGTCGGCGTGATCATATATGCGCTGATTGTCATGAAGGGCAAAACGCTCTACAAAAAGGAATACTGGAAGTATTCGCTGAAAATTTCTCTGCCGCTTGTGCCCCACCTGGTTTCGGCCACGCTGCTTGCACAATTTTCGCGCATCATGGTGTTCAATGTGCAGGGCGCGGAGGTGGCAGCGGAATTTGGGCTGGTGTGCAACATCTCTCTGATTCTGATCATGCTGTGGAACTCACTCAATAACGCCTGGCAGCCGTGGTCGATGGAGCGGATGCATACAAAGGAGTACGGGCAGCTGCGCAGTGCCAGCCGGTCGTATATGGCGCTGTTTTTCGTGCTGGTGGGCGGGCTGATCGCCATTGGTCCTGAGGTGCTCGATTTGATGGGGACAAAAGACTATCAGGGCGCGAAATATCTGATGCCCTTTATCCTGCTTGGACCTGCGATGCAGTTCGTGGCCAACTTTTATATCAACATTGAAATTTACAAAAAAAAGACGCTGTTTGCGTCCATTGTGACCATTGTCGCGGCGGGCATCAACATTGCCCTCAACCTGCTTTTGCAGCAACTGGGTCAATTCACCAGCCTCACCGCCGCGGTCACCATGCTCTTCGGCTATATCGCCTTTATGCTGCTGCATTTTGTCTTTTCGCACAGGATTGAAAAGGCGCGCATGTACGACGAAAAGCTTATGTTCATGGGCTTGGGCGCGCTGATGTCGGTTTCGGCGGTCATGACGCTGCTGTACGACCTGCCCATTTGGCGGTACTTGCTGCTTGTGGTGCTGCTTTCGGTTGTGGCCTTCCTGATGCGCAGCGAGATCAAGGGGCTGCTGAACATTTTCTTTCACAAGAATAGCACGCCCGACATGCCGGAAGGTTCGCACAGGTTTGGCGGGGAAGTTTGATCTGGGAGGAAGTAACATGAAAATTGCAGTGGCGGGCACAGGGTATGTGGGGCTCGTGACCGGCGTGGTATTGGCCAGCGTCGGGCATCATGTGACCTGTGTGGACATTGACGATAAAAAAGTGGATATGATGCGCCGGGGACAGTCTCCGATTTATGAGGCCGGACTGGAAGATCTGATGAAAGAGCACGCCGGCCGTCTTGATTACACCACCGACTATGAACGCGCCTACGCGGACGCCGAGGTGATTTTTATCGGCGTAGGCACGCCCGAAAAGATGGACGGTTCGGCCAATCTGAGCTACGTGTTCGAGGTGTCAAAGCAGATCGCCCGCACGATCAGGCGCGACTGTGTGGTGGTGGTCAAATCCACCGTGCCCATCGGCACCAACGAAAAGGTGGAGGAACTCATCCGGAAAAACCTGACCTGTGACGTGCGGGTGGACGTGGCGTCGAACCCCGAGTTCCTCGCGCAGGGCACAGCGGTGCGCGACACCCTCAGCGGTGCGCGCATTGTCATCGGGACGGAGAACGAGCGCACCCGCGCCGTGATGGAGGCGGTGTTCAGCGGCTTTCGTCAGCCCTTTGTGTTCTGCAACCGGCGCAGCGCCGAGATGATCAAATACGCGAGCAACGACTTTCTGGCGCTCAAGCTGTCCTACATCAACGAGATTGCCAACCTCTGTGAGATGGTGGACGCGGACATTGGCGACGTTACCCGGGGCATGGGCTACGACCCGCGTATCGGCGGGCAGTTTCTCCAGGCCGGGATCGGCTACGGCGGGAGCTGTTTTCCCAAAGACACCAAAGCGCTGCACTGGCTGGGCAACGCCTATGACGTGGAGCCCAAAACCATCAAGGCGACCATTGAGGTCAACGAAGCGCAAAAGCTGCGCCTGATCAAAAAGGCGAGGAAATATACCGAGAGCTTTGAGGGGCTGACCATCGCGGTGCTGGGGCTGACCTTTAAGCCGGGCACCGACGATCTGCGGGAGGCGCCCTCCCTCGAAAATATCCCGATCTTTTTAGAGGACGGCGCACACGTACAGGCGTGGGATCCGGTGGGCGCGGAGGCCTTCAAGCGGCATTATCCCGCGGTGGATTACAAGGAAACGATTGAGGATGCCCTGCGCGGCGCCGATATGTGCTTTATTTTTACCGAATGGCCGCAGGTCAAGGCGTTTGACCTGAGCGGGTTTGCGCGCCTCATGAAACGGCCTCTTGTGCTGGACGGACGCAACTGTTATGACCTGAAGGACGTCCGAGGCAAGGGCTTTATCTACGAATCAATCGGCCGGGCGGTCACTGGACAGATGTAATTAGGATTGGGGCAGCATCAAAGAAAGAGGCTGCCCCATAAAAATTGCCCGGAATGCTTGTTTCGGGTCGTAAAATGTGGTATGATCGTATGAATAAAAGAAACGGGAAGTGGGGTGCGCGCGGTGGATGTCAGCATCATTGTCGCCGCTTATAATGCCGAGCGAACCATTGAACGGTGTCTGGATTCCATCCTCAAGCAGACGCACACTTCCTTTGAAATTATTGTGGTGGACGACGGTTCCGCCGACAATACCCCGGCGCTTCTCCGCGCGTACGGCGCAAGGGATGACCGCGTTAGGGCGATCACCCAGAAGAACAGCGGCCCCGCTGCCGCGCGCGCGGCAGCCCTTCCGGAGGTGCGCGGCGCATACATCGCGTTTGTTGACGCCGACGACGCGGTGGAGACCTGCTTCTTGGAAAAGCTCTATGCCGCGGCAGCGCGTGAAAACGCCGATCTGGCGGTGTGTGCCCACACGCGCATTAAGGGCGGCGAATCGGTGATTTATTCCATGACTGAGGAGGCTTTTTCCATTGCCCTCATGGGCCGGGAGGCCTTTCATTTTGCTAAACTGACAAAACTTGGGCATACCATTTGGGGACGTCTCTACCGGGCCGATCTGATCCGGGACAACCATCTGACATTTATGAACACCCGCTATGCGGAGGATCTTGTTTTTAACCTCTTTGTTTACTGCTATGCCGACAAGGTCGTGACCATTTCTGACGCCCTGTACAACTATTACATCACGCCGGGGTCGATCATGGCGGACGTGCCGGCCGACATCGTGCCGAGAATGCTTGAGGCGGCGGAGGGCTATGACGCCTTTCTGACCGAGCGGGGCAAGCGGGCCGACGTGGGGCTTTACGCCGATGGGGTGTGGCTGCAAAAAGCGTATGACTTGCTCAATATGGTGAGCCGGGGCGGGCTTTCGGGCATTCGCGCCTGTCTGAATGAACTGGACGCGTCACCCGTGCTCGGCGCCCACATTGCCGGACTGAGGGGCAAAGCACCCGACAAAAAAACGGCGCTCAAGCGCCGCCTTTTTGTCCTGCGCCCCAAGTGGCTGCGCGCGCTTTTCATTTGGCAATGCATGAAACTGCTCCTGTCGAAGTCGCTTCGATAGATTGATTGTAAGAACGAGGTGCAAACCGTGGAGAACAGCCTGGTTTCGATTGTGACGCCTGTATATCAGTGCGAAGACTTGGTGGCGCGCACCATTGAAAGCGTGCTTGCGCAGACCTATGAGGACTGGGAAATGCTTCTCATAGATGATTGTTCGACCGACGGCTCGGCCGCCATTGTGCGAGCGTATGCAGAGAAGGATTCCCGTATATGCTATGAGAAGCTCAGCGTCAATTCCGGGGCGGCGGTGGCGCGCAATACTGCGATCGGCAAAGCCCGGGGGCGCTATATCGCCTTTCTGGACAGCGACGATTTGTGGGTGCCCGACAAGCTTTTGAAGCAGGTCACCTTCATGCGGGAGCGCGACGCGGCGTTTACCTACACCGACTACGCGTTCATCAACAACGCTGACGAGGTCACACGCGAGCGCATCGCCTGCGACGACTTTGTCGATTACGACCGCCTAATCCGCGGCAGCATCATCATGTGCTCTTCGGTCATGCTCGACCGGGAGAAGGTGGGCGAATTTACCATGCCCAACATCCGCTCGGGGCAGGATTATGCCACCTGGACCATGCTCATGCGCACGCGGGGGATCACCGCCTACAACGTCGGGGAGATTCTCGCGCGCTACCGGCGGGACGGCGCGTCCCTGTCCTCAAACAAAATCAGGGCATTTCGACGGACGTGGGGGGTTAACCGACGGCTGGAAAAAATGAGCTTCTGGAAGTGTCTGTCGTGCATTTCGGTTTATTCTTACCACTGGCTGGTGCGCAATTTTATCCGGAGGAAATAAGGAGAATACGATGACAAAGAAGGAAGAGTTTATCTCCCTCTATAAAGAACACATACAGCGGGAGGGCGCCGACGCCCTGCTGGAGTACTTATGCTCCCGCACAAGCGATTTCTTCACCGCGCCCGCCAGCACCCGCTTCCACGGCGCGTATGAGGGCGGGCTTGTGGAGCACAGCCTGAATGTATACCACTGCCTCAGGGATTATCTGGCGCGCCCACGGGTGCAGGAGGCCTACGGCCTGACGCCCGGAGAGGAAACGGTCGCGATTGTGGCGCTACTGCACGACCTGTGTAAAATCAACTGCTATAAACCGGGCTTCCGCAATGTCAAGGACGACAACGGCCAGTGGCAGAAGGTGCCCACCTTTGAATTTGATGACAAGTTGCCCTACGGTCACGGCGAAAAATCGGTGTACATACTGACCGGATTTATGAAAACAACCCGCGAGGAGGCATTCGCGATCCGCTATCACATGGGTTTTTCGGGTACCGACGACATCCGCAATGTCAGCAGTGCCTTCGAGATGTTCCCGCTGGCCTTCGCGCTGAGCACGGCCGACATGGAGGCCACTGTGTTTCTGGAGAAAAAGTAGCCCAGGGCGGACGGAGAGTCCGCCTTTTTATACTTTTTATCATTCTGAGAGGGAGGCGCAGTCATGTACCGCATCACCACATACACAAAAATCCATTTTTCTCCGGTGCAGGCGGAGGCTAGACACATCGAAATCGCGGACATTGCCCATGCGCTGTCCCTGCTGTGCCGCGCCAACGGTCACATCAGACACTTCTTCTCGGTGGCGCAGCATTGCCTGAACTGCGCCGAGGAGGCGCACGCGCGGGGGTATTCCCGGCGGGTGCAGCTCTTTTGCCTGCTGCACGACGCAAGCGAGGCCTATATCTCAGACGTCACGCGTCCGGTCAAGGCGGGACTCCCCGCCTACCGGGAGATGGAGGCGCGGTTGCAGGCGGTCATCGACACCCGGTTTCTGGGCGCGCCGCCAAGCGAAGAGGAGCGCCGACAGATCGACAGTGTGGACGACGCGATGCTCTACGCCGAATTTCGCGAGCTGATGGGGGAGCTGCCCTTTGAGACCCCGCCCGAGACACACAGCAGGCCCTGCCATGACAGGGAGGAATTTTCACAGGTTGAACGCCGGTTTTTGGAGGCGTTCCACAATTTAGCCGTTCCGGAGGAAACCCCATGACAAAAAAAGAACGCGCACTTCAATCAGTGCAGTGCCTCAAAAAGGACTACCCTGACGCGCTATGTTCACTGAACAGCGGCAACCCGCTCCAGCTCCTGATTGCCACCCGCCTCTCGGCGCAGTGCACCGACGCCCGCGTCAATCTTGTGACGCCGGCGCTGTTTGCCCGCTATCCCGATCTGGACGCGCTGTGTGAGGCAAAGGTAGAGGACGTCGAGGATTACATACGCTCCTGCGGATTTTTCCACACCAAGGCCAGGGACATTGTAGGCATGTCGCGCATGATCCGGGATGAGTATGGCGGCGTTGTGCCCGACACCATGGAGGAGCTGCTGCGTCTGCCCGGCGTGGGGCGGAAAACCGCCAACCTGATCCTGGGGGACGTGTATCATAAACCGGCGGTCGTGGCGGACACTCATTGTATTCGCATCTCCAACCGGCTGGGACTGTGTGCCACCAAGGAGCCCTACAAGGTGGAGCTGGCGCTGAAAGCCCTGCTGCCGCCCGAGGAATCCAACGACTGGTGTCACCGTGTGGTGCTGCACGGACGCGCGGTGTGCGACGCCCGCAAGCCCAGCTGTGAGGCGTGCAGTATGGCGTTTTTCTGTAAGGAAGCGGCCGGGTCATAAACAGCGAAAAAGACTATTCACCTCCCCAAGGGGGGATGAATAGTCTTTTTTTTACGTCTTGCGTCAGGAATTTCTGTTATATCCTTGCGCGCCGTCTTTTTACGAGGACAATGGCGGAGAAGGCGGCCAGGCCAATCGACAGCAGCATCGCCATTGTGCCGAACGCCAGTCGTCCCGTATCAGGGATATTGGCAATGTCGCTGCCCGACGAAGTGGAGGAAGTGGACGAGAGATCCTGTCCGGACGCGTTGCTGCTCCCCAGGTTTGCGGGGATTGTGACAACCGTGTCCGGGAATTCAGGAGGCGCAAACGTTTCTCCGGGATCGTCTGTGACTTCAGTTTTCTGTTTGTTAATGACCGAAATCTTGATGGTTCCGGAGGTTGCGCCCGAAGCCAGTGTGGGGGTGAAGGCGATTGCGCCGGTATCGCTCTGCTTTTTGCCGATGCCGTCGATGTCGAAAGCGGAAAAGCCGTAGTGATCAAAGAATTCTTCCACCAGCATGTAGCGGCTGCCCGGCTGGAGATCTACGCTGACCGAAGCACCGTTGGCGACAAGCTCGACCCGCTTGACCAGATTCATGTTGAGGTCATACACCCTTACGTAAAATTTCGCGCCGGTGTCAAACTTGGTGTCGTCCTCATGATAGAGCTTTTTATCCAGCTTGAGGGTGACTTTTTTGCCGGAGGAATCGGTTTCAAACGTGACGTGGATGGTGTGATCGGCCTTGACGTCCGAGAAGGTATAAGATGTGCCGGGGCTGGTGACTTTTTGGCCGTCAACCAGAAGCTCCTTGATCACATATCCGCTGTCGGGCGTGATGGTGTATTTCTGGCTTCCGCCCTCGGCGACCGTTGTGATGCCCGCCGGGGAGATGGAGCCGCCGGTGCCCGCCGTCGCGGTGATCTTATAGGAGGCGGCGCTGCCTGCAGCCTTAAAGACAATATGAATGGTATGGTTGGCTATGACGTTTTGGAAGGTAAAGGTTGACACGTCGGTATTGGACTGCTCAACGCTGTCCACCAGAATTTTTTCGATCACATAGCCGGTGTTCGGCGTGATGGTGAACGCCTGATCGGCGTTGCGGTTTACGGAGACCGGGCCCGCAGGGGAAATGGAGCCGCCGGAGCCCGCTGTCGCGGTGATGGTATAGCTTACCGCCCTAAAGGTGACCTGGATGGTGTGGTCGGCGGTAACATTGCTAAAGGTATAGGTTGAAAAATTGGGATTATTATAATTGAGGTCGTCTACGGTAAGTATGTCGATCACATAGCCGCTGTTTGGTGTGATCGTGTAGCTCTGGCTGGCGCCGTGGACCACTGAGGTGACGCCCGCCGGGGAAATGCTTCCGCCGGGGCCCGCTGTCGCGGTGATCTGGGGCGATCCGGCTTTAAACGTCACGCTGATGCTGAGGTCACTGGTGACATTCGTGAAGGTATGGCTCGTCGGCGTGGGGGAGAGAACGAGACCGTTTATAGTGACTTTGTCAATCGAATAGCCGGTATCCGGCGTGAAGGTAAAGTCCTGACTGCCGCCGTAGGCAAGCGTAGTGACGCCTGCCGGGGAGATGGAGCCGCCGGGGCCCGCCGTCGCGGTGATCCTGGGCGTGATGGCTTTAAAGGTGACGCTGATGCTGTGGTTGGCAGTGACGTTCGTGAAGGTATAGCTCCACGGCGTGGGGGTAAGCGCGGTGCCGTCCACGGTGACCGTGTCAATATCAAAGCCGGTATCCGGCGTGAAGGTATAGTTCTGTCTGCCGCCGTAGGTGAGCGTTGTGACGTCGGCCGGGGAGATGGAACCGCCCGCGCCCGCCGTCGCGGTGATCGTGTAAGTGAGGGATTTAAAAGTGACGCTGATGCTGCGGTTGGCGGTGACATTCGTGAAGGAATAGGCGGTCGGTGTGGGGGAGAGGTCGATGCCGTCCACGGTGACCGTGTCAATTTCAAAGCCGGTGTTCGGCGTGAAGGTGTAGTCCTGACTGCCGCCGACGGCGACGGTTGTAACGCCAGCCGGGGAGATGGTGCCGCCCGTGCCCGCCGACGCGGTGATCTTATGGGTGGTGACGCTGCCTTCCGGCATAAAGGTGACATGGATCGTATGATCACGGATGACATTTTTGAATTTGTAGGCCGCCACATTGGTTGTGTCGAGGTCAGTGCCGTCCACCGTGATCGTTTCAATCACATAGCCGCTATTTGGCGTGATGGTAAACGTCTCATCGGCATTGCGGGTGACAGTTTTGGCACCCAGCGGAGTGATCGTGCCGCCCGCGCC
Organism: Oscillospiraceae bacterium; assembly: GCA_031551875.1. Classification (GTDB taxonomy): domain Bacteria; phylum Bacillota; class Clostridia; order Oscillospirales; family Acutalibacteraceae; genus JAVBNA01. The sequence goes on from JAVBNA010000035.1 coordinate 30,013, forward strand.
GACCGAGGAGGTGATGGTGTGCGAGGCCGTCTTGAAGGTGACGTGAATCGTATGGTTGCTGGCCACATTGTTAAAGGTATAGGTGGAAATATCCGGGTCTGCAAGCGGAACGGTATCCACGGTGACAGAATCAATGACATAACCGCTGCCAGGGGTGATCGTAAACGTCTGACTTGCGCCCTGGGTGACCTCGGTGTTGCCCAGCGGAGTAATTGTGCCGCCGGCACCCGCCGTCGCGGTAATGGTATGTTTGGGCGCGGCCTTGAAAGTAACGTGAATCGTACGGTCGCGCACAATGTTAATAAAGCTGTACGCGGAAATGTTGGAGTTCACAAGAGGTACGTCGTCTACGGTTACCGTGTCGACCACATAGCCGGTATTCGGTGAAATCTCAATTTCCAGGTTTGCGTTGCGGTTGACGGTTGTTACGCCCGACGGAGTTACGGTGCCGCCCGCGCCCGCCGTCGCGGTGACAGTGTGGGTGGCGGTTTTGAAGGTAACCTCGATGGTGCGGTCTGCAATCACATTGCTGAGGGTCAGCGCTGAAATATTGGAATCCGGCTGGACGTCGTTGTCCACCTTGACTTGGTCGATGACGTAGCCGGAGTTACATGTAAAGGTGAACGTCTGGCTGCCGTTGTGGCTGACCGGGACATTTCCCGCCGGCGAAATGGAACCGCCCGCACCTGCCGAAGCGGTGATGGTATGCGGGCCGGCAGACTTGAAGGTGACCTCAACCGTATGATCCGCACTGATGCTGCTGAACGTAAGGGAGGCAAGGTAGGGGCGGTCATCACAGTGAACGCGGCCGTCCACCGTCACGGTGTCAACCACATAGCCGCTGTTGGGCGTGAAGGTGAAGGTATGGCTGGAGCCGCTGTCCACCCTCATCGTGCCGGACGGGCTTATGGAGCCGTTCGCGCCTGCCGAGGCGGTCAGCTCATATTCGAGCGCCAGCACACCCGCAGGGGCAGACGGGGGCGGGCCAATTGCGGAAGCGGTAATTGAAAGCAGTTGCGCGGCGGCGAGCACGATGAGCAGCAACATTAAAAGTTTTTTGGACATGCGTTTCACCCTTTTCTTTATTTAAAGAATGTATTTTCTTAGTATTTTTATCATACCAGATATAATAAAAAGTTTCAATGAAAATTGGAATTTATGGCGTAAAAAGTCAGGAGTTTTACGAAAAATAAAAAAAACACGCCCCGATCCGCAGTTATTACCTCTTTTTGGATGCAAGAGTTTCTCGAAAAAATGAGTGAAATCCTTGCACTTTTACAAATTTACACGCAGTGTAAATTTGATTTCGCTCGTCCCGCTCAGTTCATGTCGCTGATTTTTACGCTCAGTAATTAAGAGGTTGAGCCTGCCGAAAAAAAGTGGTATAATATTATTTGAAATATGCCAACCTCGAAACGGACAGGAAAGGACAGGATGCAGATATGATTACCATGTACACGGCCCGCACTGCGGAGATTGACGAGATCGAAGAGGCGGTCAGAGACATCCAAAGCCAGATTGACCTCTCCGCCCTCAAAAAGAATTCAGGGGGAATCATCTTCTGCCATCTGGATTTTGTGGACAGCGGCGTGGTGGCGGCGCTGTGCGAAGCGCTGCCCTTCAACGTAATCGGAATGACGTCGATGGCAAGCGCGGACGAACATGGCTACAGTCTGTTCGAACTGACACTTACGGTGCTGACCAGTGACGAGGTCAGCTTTGAGGTGGGCATGACCGGCAACATTGACAACGGCAACTATGTCCGCGAAATTGATCGTACCTATCGTCAGATCCGCGACGGCGTGGACAGTGACCCGGCCTTGATTTTCACGTTTATGCCCTACATCCCCGATGTGGCGGGTTATGAGGTCGTCGCGGCCATGGACAAGTCCTGTCACGGCATCCCGATGTGGGGCTCCATCACGAACAACATCGATTTTAACTATGAGACAGTGTATACGATCTGCAACGGCAAGGCGCTGCGCGGGGGGTTGGCCATGATGTTCCTGAACGGGCCGGTCGAGCCCAAGTTTATCGTCTCCTCCCTGCCCGAGCGCAACATCGCGAACAACCGCGCGATCATCACAAAGAGCGAAGGAGCCGTCTTGCGCGGAGTCAACGATTTGCCTATACTGGAATACCTGTCGAATGTGGGCCTTATTATTACCAAAGAGAACATTACAACAACGCCCCTGATGGTCTATTACGACCGGTCGGAGAAGCCTGTGGCGCTGGGCTTTTACACGCTGTTTGAGGACGGCTCGGTGCTGACCGGGGGAGAGATGCCCGAAGGTACCTCCTTCGCGGTGGGTAGCATTGACGCACAGGGCATCTTTGAATCGGCCGAGGCGGGGCTCAGGCAGATCCTCGGGCTGAAAGAACGGAGCGCGACACTGCTGCTACCGTGTGTGACACGCTATATCATGCTTTCGCCCAATCAGGAGAGTGAGCTCCGGCTGATTGGGGAGAAGCTTACCGGGACGGGAAGCCCCTTCATGATGGGCTATTCGGGCGGTGAGATCTGTCCGATGCCCGGGCCGGACGGAAAGCTTCACAACCGTTTCCACAACTATACATTCTGCGCGTGCGTTCTGTAAAAAGTATCCATTGTGAATGAGGAGGTGACAGCTTGAGAGACGGGGAAATCATAGAAACAACTGATCAAAACAATATGCAGGAAGAACTGAAACAGCTGGAACGTGAGAACCGCAAGCTGCGCCGTGAGATTGTCCATTTGAAAAACGCTATCGTGCAGGAAAAGCTGGCCTCCACCACGATCCTGAACCAGCAAAAGGCCAGTACGTTCATCCAGCGCGAGCGGGAGCGCTATCTGGCTCTGCTGCTCGCCAATTCGCCCAGCATTATTCTGTTTTTAAACCATTCCGGCCGGGTGGAGTTCTGCACAGATTATTTTATAGCCAAGGCGGGCTTTGCCAATGCGGCGGAGGTGCTGGGGCACACGCTGACCGAGGTGCTGTCAAAATTTCTTGACGACGAGGCGCACGAGAGGCTGCTCGAGAAAAGCGGCAGCGTGGTCGAGACGAATGAGCCGTATGCGTTTGACGTGTCTTTTTACTTTGACAGGAACGGCAAACAAGAGGACTTTGCCGGGCTGCTGGTTCCCATGAAGGATCAGGAGCATCAGAGCAACGGGGTCATGCTGATGTTCCACGACGTCACCGACCTGAAGCGGTCGAGGGAGGAAGCGCTCGCGGCCAGCAAAGCCAAAAGTGATTTTCTGTCCAACATGAGCCACGAGATCCGAACGCCCATGAACGCCATCATCGGCATGACGGCCATAGGTAAGAAGACTAAGGACGTAGAGCGCAAGGATTACGCCTTCGAGAAGATTGAAAACGCGTCTACGCATCTGCTGGGCGTCATCAACGACATTCTGGATATCTCCAAAATTGAGTCGGGCAAGATGGAGCTGTCATATATTTGTTTTGATTTCAGGCAAATGCTCGACCGGGTGATGAGCGTGATTACACTCAAAATGCGGGAAAAGCGGCAGCACTTTTCTGTACAGGTCGATCCGGAGATCCCCCGGCCTCTGTATGGGGACGACCAGCGTCTGGCGCAGGTGATCACCAACATTCTTTCCAACGCGGCCAAATTTACGCCCGAGAACGGCAGCATCACATTCTATGCCGGACTCAAACGCATACAGGAAAAGACCTGCGTTATTGAGATGTATGTTCAGGACACCGGGATCGGGATGTCCGAGCAGGAGCAGGGCAAGCTGTTTAACATTTTCCAGCAGGCCGAGGCGGGCACAGCGCGCAAGTACGGCGGAAGCGGCTTGGGGCTGGCCATCTCCAAGCGTATACTGGAGTTGATGGGCGGCGAAATTTGGGTCGAGTCGGAGCCGGGTAAGGGCTCACGCTTTTCCTTTACGGTCTCTCTCAAACTCCCCAAAGCCTCCAAAACGTCGGCCACCGTGCAGGGCGACGAACTTGGAGCGGCGGGAGTCAGCTCGGACAGCGATTTTACCGGGCACGTCATTTTGCTTGCGGACGACATTGAGATCAATTTGGAGATTCTGATGGCGCTTCTTGAACCCACCCATATCACCATTGATACGGCGAAGGACGGGAAGGAGGCGGTCGACGCGCTGACCGAGCACCCCGGCCGGTATGAGCTGATCCTCATGGATGTGCAAATGCCGGAGGTGGACGGACTGCAGGCAACCAGGATGATCCGGGCGCTTGACACGCCGGAAGCCGCCGCAATCCCGATCATTGCCATGACGGCGAATGTATTTAAAGAGGACATAGAAAAATGCCTGGACGCGGGCATGAACGACCATTTGGGCAAGCCTGTCGTGCTGGAGGATGTCATTCAGATGCTGAAACAATACCTGAAGCCGGACGCTGCCCAACCATAAAGCCTAAACGCGGAAGCCTCCCTGCAAAGCAGAGCTTTCGCGGTACGCCCTGTGTCATCCACAGGGCGTTTTGTACTTTTTTGGGAATCGTTATGCATGGTTAAGCGGAAAAAAATCACTAAATCCATTGATTTTTTTGAAAAAATTTATTATAATAAAACAAAAGTGTTTGAGGGTGGATTTATGGAATGGTCAAACATCACAACAATTGATTTTTTCATTTCGCGGCAAATGCAGGTGATTCTATTTCTTGTCACCTGCGCAACCACCTTGCTTTTTTGCTACCTGATGACCAATCTTATTTTAAAGATATACGGAGAGTCGGTGTCGGTCAAGAGAAAGCTTGCCTTTGCTTTGATCATGGGTCTGTTGCTGGACACCTTTTGGACCTACGCTGTCTATTATATTGGCGGGGTGATCACCCTTCCCCCCGCTGTCTATATATTGGTTACGACGCCAAACCCGTTATTTGCGCTCATAATTTATTACTGCGGCATCAAACTCCTGCGCCTGTCTCCCTACCATTCGGTTCGCGTCATTAATCGCGTGTATATCTATTTCATGGCCACCAGGGTTTTATACCGGTTTATTGTCTTTAATTTTTTTACCCAGACCACGCCTCGGCAAAATTTTATGCTGGATGTCCTTTCCCTGTTCTGCGGCCTGGTGATCAATGTGGTCATATATATTGTTGTCCTTGTGCTGCTTGAGCGAAATTCCTTTCTGATCCGCCCGGCCGAGCAGGTGTTTATCCCTTCCCTGCCGCGGGAAATTGTGCGCTGTTTTTTAAAGACCTGTGTGGCTTATACATTTGTGGTTGTATGCACGATACTGATACCCGACACAAAGATACATCTGGTCATTATCATTGTCCTCATCTATGGCTTGGTGATCGGGATTCTGATGGACGCCAGAAAGGCAGCCAGGGTGGAAATGTGCAACAAGGAAGCCTATATCCACAGCCTGGTTGAAATGATTGAAAACTTTTACAGCGTCAAATATGATATCCACAATGTGTTGCAGACCTATGAGGGGTATATTTCACTGGGAGACATGGATGGCCTAAAGAACTATCACCAATCGGTGATGCAAAAGACGCGCCAGGCGAACCCACGGGTCGATTTGGCTGAAAGAAAGGAAGAAAATTCACCGCTGGTTTCGGTCATCAATGAGAAGCTGGATTACGCGGAGGAATGTTTCGTCACGATGATTCTGGACATCTCCTGCGACTTAGGTATGTATATTGACAGCATGGACATTTGCCGTGCCGTTGACATTCTGCTGAACAACGCGATTGAGGCTGCGGCTCAGTCCAAACTGAGGACGGTTATGCTGTTAATTGAGCAAATGCCCGACCACAGCAAATTGATCGTGATCAAGAACAGCACCCTGAAAGAGATTAACACAAACAAGTTGATCAGTAATACACAGAAAAAGAGGCATGGCGGAGCGAAAGGACTCACGCAGATAAGGGGAATACTGAGCCAATACGGGAACTGCACCTTTCAGCTCAAAGCCTTTAGTCACAGCGTTACCGCATATATTGCGATCAAGCCCAAACAGGCGTAGAGAAGGGAAAAACCCGCAAAGGCATTCACCTTCGCAGGTTTTTATTACGGTCTATGGCCGAGAGCGGGCTCGACGAAAACTGTATTTGATTCGATATAAAAATAATTACAAATGTAGTTTGCAATTATTTTTATAATTTGCTATAATTAGCATAAAATGACAATTCTTATTTTTTGATACGTTAAACGATGCGAAATATGATGCGGGACTCGGAACATGCGTTACATACATTCGAGCTCCAGCCCAAGGAGAAAGTTTCGATCCGCCACCAGTTCAGGCAGGGTGGAGGGAAAGACAAACGACTTCGCGTACGTGTGAATGAGGGAGACAACCGTTTGCCGGTCCTCCGAGATAAACGCAGACTCCGAGGTCAATAAATCGCCGTGAATCTGCGCAATCGACAGGCCGTAAACGGTTTTACCGCTGGAGACGTTTTTTTTGCTGAAAAGATAATAAAGCAATTCATAGGTGTCCTTTTCTGTACAAGCGTACGATTGGGTAATCAATTTTTTGTTCATTTTTCTTACCCTTTCATTGTTTCTTTTTATTTAATAGTAAATAAATTTTCATATAAAAGCAACGTAAACTTATCCGCGTTTTTCGGAAAATATTAGAACTTTTCGACTTTTGGTTTGTCCGCTTGACTAATGCATAATTTCATGAGTTAACGGGGAGGGGACAGAAGCCCATGTATTCTATATTTATATGCGACGACAACACAAACTGGTGCAGCGCTTTGCGCCAGCGGATTAACAGTGAACCTGAATTTGAAGTGGCAGCCATGGCGCATGACGGGAAAAGAGCTCTGGAGATCATTGATAACAAAAGGCCGGATGCCATTATCCTCGACATTATTATTCCGGAGTGCGACGGGGTGCAGGTGCTTCAGCAGATCCGGAAAAATATGCCCGGTTATAACCCGGTCATCTATATTGTTTCCGGGATCGGGACAGACACCGTGATCAACATGTTAAACAACATGGACATCGATTATTACAGCCTAAAGCCGATCAAACTGGAGACTTTGATTCAAAACCTGAAATCGATCATCTTTTCACACAACCACAGATCGGACGGCGTAATTCCACAATCGGCGGAATGGGAAGATGTGGAGTGTGTGAAGGATTTTATGAGGTTGTTGGAACTTCAACCGCACAGCATTTCGACCCGATGTGTTGTAGAGGCGGTTGTATTCTATCTGCATAACCCGGACAGCAACCGCATCCTCACTAAAGTGATTTATCCCCAAATTGCCGAAAAATATAGTCTGAGTGATTCCTCGGTTGAAAAGAACATACGCAAAGCAATTGCGCTCGCCCAGGAAAAAAACACCGCCACATACCAGTCGCTTTTTTCCTTCCCTCAAAATGAAAAAATGACAAATAGTGGATTCCTGCTGGCCGTGTCCGATCATCTCAGTCAAAAAATGTAAGAAAAAAGAGTTTGTCAAGCAAGGCGCTGCATTGACAAGCGTTTTGCCTCCACATATAATAAAAAGATATAAACAGAATGCTCTAAAAAGGAATGATGACAGTATGACACAAACCGCTGGTGGAACAAACGTATTCGGGAAGATTTTTTCCGCACTGCTTCTGATTGCGGCGCTGGCAAGCGCTGTGTTGCTGGGCGAGTATGTCGTTTCGTTTTGGCGTGATAAGAGCACCCTGCAGATCCTGTACAGCCTCAATATTCTCTGCGTGACCATCGCAGGCTTCCTGGTCGCGTTTGGCGTGCTGGCCGCGCATAAAAGAGAGCCTTCCTTTAGGCTTTTGGCGCTTGGCTGCGGGTTTGGGGCGCTTTCTTCAGTCTGGGGCGTCTCATACGATCTGGTGAATGGCCTTGACATCGGGCTTCTGACACTGGACGGAGCCTTTTCGCTGCTGGTTTATCTCATTTTAGACGTACTGTATGTGGTTTTGAACGTGCTACTGATGCTCTGCTTTTTTGGTAAGCTGAAACGAAAGTTCTCGGTTCCGATCGCCTGGTGTATGTTTACGGTAAATATCCTGTACATCGTCGGCGTTGTCCTTACCTATGTGTATGCACAGGATAAGAACTTTGGCTGGATGTACCCGGTGACCAACGTCATGGCCTTTATGTCCTCGGCCGCGCTTCTGGGTATGGCGATCAAATCGGCCGGTCGTTGATAGTAAATAGAAACCGTGCTATGATCACGCATGAGCGATCATAGCACGGTTTCTATTTGTGGTTCGACTATACTCTACATGCTTTTTATCGTTTTATTAGTACGGCAAAACTCTCACAAAGAAACTGAACCCCTTCTTTGTATTCTTTGTTACTGTCTGTATAAGGATTTAGACGTTTCAGGTTTTCCTTAAATACGGCAAATGCAAATGAGTGAAAAAAATAAGAAGTCCATTTATAATCGATTTCTCTGATAATGCCCAAAGAATTCAAACCTTGTAGAACAACAATCCCGTATTCGATTGCATCCCGCACCATGATCTTCTCAAACAACTCCTGCGCATCGGTATTTTGGTATTGAAGAGACAGGATAACACGGGATATCGTCATCATTCTGGCACACTCGTCTGTACTCCCAAACGTATAGAATATCATACTCAATATTTCTGGAAGCGGTTTTTCCTGCGCTGCTCTAAAAATATCTTCGGGTGAATTTCTATACTTAGCGAAATTCGATTCAAATTCTGAAAACAATGTTTTTAACAGGGCTTCTTTTGAATCGTAAAAATAATAAATACTGGCAGATTTGATACCCACTTTTTTAGCGATTGACCTCATCGTCGTTTTTTCGTATCCATGTCGAGCAAAAAGATCTAAAGCGGCCGATAGTATTTGACTTTTGGTGTCTGTCTCAATCACTGCATTTTCCTCCGAAAAATAAAATAGCTGTTATTCAATTCTATGAAAACATAAATCCGGTTATGAGTTAAAAGAATTTGGATTTTTCTAAAGGGGGAGGGGACGTTTTATAACGCCCCCTCCCCCCGCAATGGTTATCCGCGACAGATGTTTTATTCATATGGTCTTTCATTCCGGCACTCGATAAGGCCGCAGTTTGTGATTGTCAAGTCAGTGAGTGCTATTTAGTTAATTATTATGAAGGCCGGCACTGTTTCGTGAGCCTGATTTTGGATTGCAGCACCATTTCAAACAGTACTACAGAGTCGACCATTTTCTTCACAGAATTGTTGATCTTGAGCAATGATTCGGGCGGTTGGTCGGGAAGCGCGAAGTAGGCCTGAAGCTTTTCACCCTCGGCGTTGAGGATGTGCGAGAGCGCCGCCTGTTCAAGCGCAACCGATTCGATGAGATCGGTGATGGCCTGACAGAGCCCGTCATGGCAAGTGCGAAGGTAACCCGCGTCGATGTCGGTGCGGTTGTCACCTCCGGCGACTGTGATAAAATCAGTATAACCTGTGGTTGAATCAGGGTCGCTGTCAAGCTCGGGGTCGCTGCCTGCGTGCTGGATCGTCAGCGTATTGCCGGTTGGCGGCGCAGGGTCAAACTTCACACAGTAGGTGCCGTCCATGATACCTCTGAACATATAATATCCGTGTGTGCCGTCAATCGGATGGGTGGCGCTGAGCGTTGTTTGCAGCAGGATGCCCTCGTCATCATACAGCTCAACTGTTATGCCGTTGAGCCCTGGTTCGCCGGGATCCTGAATTCCGTTGCCGTTAAGGTCAGACCAGACGTAGTCTCCGATGGTATTACTGCCTTGCGTCATTGTAACCCTTGCATAAGCCGGAGGCGAATATGCCGGCAAATACGGCACATGGCTGCCGCCGATGATTGCGTTGGCAACATATTTGACACTGTTGAAACAGGTTGTATCAACGGGCGTGCCTATAGGACCGACCATATCAGTAATTAAGGTGGCGGATTCACCCGGAAGAAAAATGCGGCTTCCGAAGTCAATTCGAATTGAGCGCACAGTGGAGATGTCCGCAGGCGGAGTGTCAAGCCATGCTCCGATCCCTCCCGGTCCAATGGGTGCCATGATGGGATCTTCAGACAAAGAATACTTTACATCGGCTCCTGCCGGAGGAATGATCGGTGCATTTAGAATGGGCCGCCATTGTGAACCATAAATGTCTCCCAAATATGGGAAGATATCAATCATCACGAGCTCGGTCATAGGGTCGGCGCTGTCGTTTCGGACAGAGTGCCTATACTGGAACATCTCGCCGGCCGTGATGCGGGTGTCGTTGTCCGGATCAAAATCGGCATCGCGCGGGCCTTTGCTGAGCTTGAGCACGTTGACCACGTGGGCTGAAGTAACGGTAACTGGCAGCTTCTGCATGGCAACCAGTTCTTCTTCGTCTCCGTCCTGATCAAAATCATAGATATCTGGCGCGGTAGTGCCAATAGCGGAATGTTCAATCTCGGTGTCGTTTGCCTGCTCGGAGTTTATAACATACCAGAAATCAAAGTTATAAGCGTCAGGAACAATAAACGGATCGACGTCGCATTCAAGTGAATAGTAGAAGGGATCGCCGGCCCTGCTTATCCCGTCATAGTTGATCGGAACATGAAGAAGCGACTGCCCCATCACCTGCCAGTTTTCCGTGACTGTATATTCCGACGGGGCGAGCGGCGTGCCGTTATCGCGGACAGCAGCCAGATCAAACCCAGGTGGGATGACAACGAACAAATCAGTGCCATTTACCATTATCGTGGTGCCCGACGCAATTCTTAGCGTGGTTCTTACGTTGGCGGTTCCGCCCGGATTGATGGTCAGGTCGTCGACTGCTGTAGCGACGATTTCGGTCACAATGACCTGTGAATAGTTCACCGGCACAACAGCTTGGGCCATACCAGTAAGAACCGTTCCATCTGACATCGTAATACTGGCCTCCATCTCATTGGTGATGTCCTTATAGTGTTCCAATGCAGGATCCCGCCGCTTGACTGTCAGGGAGACATAGGCAGACATTCTATCGCTCGGGTGTATAAAGTCGCTGCTCCGAAAGCGGAACGAAGTTATATAGTCGCCCGCGGCGACCGTCGGAAACGGACATTGAGCATTACCGACGATTGACGGGTCAGGCGTCCAGACTCCTCCACTGAGCGCTGTCTGGTACTCAAAGTGAACATTGGCATGGTTGATTTGGATAGTGTTCCATTCAATTTCATCGGGCTCCGGTACATAGATGGTGCCGTCATTGAGCTCAACCGTCAGCCGCAGGTCAGTCATTTCCACGGTGCGCGGTATCACATTTCCGTTTTGCGCGGAAGCTCTGAGCACAAACAAACAGCTTATATTTTGCGTCCCGAGCACAGTGCCAGAGATTGAGGTCGGATCACTCCATTTCAAAATCCATTCCGTGCCAGGGACAGGCGTGGGAACAGGCAAAAGAGGGTGTGTGACCGAAGCGGAAAGACTGGTGGGAACATCGCCCAGCAGCATATAATTGGCGGTAACGTTATCAAGGATACTGCCGATGGCGCCGGGGCCTCCCTGTTGATCGACTTGAGTCTTAGGATAGCGGATGCGAAAATTGATCAGAACGCCGTTTGAGGGCGTCTGCGCAGGAGAGAAGTTCCAAACCACTGTGTTCCCCGAGGCGGTATACGGTCTGTCAGACCACACAATTTCGGGCGTCACGCCGGGGATTGTGGGCAAATACTCGGTCAGTGAGCAGCTTTCGACTGTCCAGACACCGTTGTAGGTGCCCGGAACCGGGGGATTCAGCCTCCGCTCAACCTGGTAATCCACGATATAGGCCTCGGAATCCTCGACATAGACGGTTCCGTTATTGATTACGCGTTTTGTCAGAACGTCATACAACGCGCAGTTTACGGTCCATGTCGGCCCCGGTGCAGTTTCGACTATGGGAGTTACGGTCCCGCCGCTGCTGCGGAACTGGCCAGTTAGGTCAATTGACGAGGGAATTAAATACCCGTCCGGGCCTTGTGGGGCGGCGGAATTCACAAAAAACTCCATGAATCCGGACTGTCCCGGAGGAAGCGAAGAGGCAAAGAGAATTTTCAACCGCAGCTCCGCCAAACTTCGCTCCATTGTATACGATGCGCCGGCCGGCAGGCCGACGCCGCTCACGGTAAGCAGATTATAATATTCATCCGGGAACGTAACTTCAAACGACATATCGTCAAAAGTACCGCCCTCGGTTGCGCTGAAACTGTAGTAAATACGATAATTCGCGGATTCTCCCGTCATGCGGTCAATGCCGTCAGGGTAATGAATCCAGTTGTTTGATCCTGTCGGGTCTTCAACCTGAAGACTGAAATCTATCGTAAAAGCCATAATGGCCTCCTTTTCAAATCAAAAGGGTCCGGCTGTGTGCGGCTGCCGGACCCGGCAGAATTATAATTTTTTTAGGTAGAGGTCGCATGAATTCTCACAAAGGTCAATGTCCGACAATGCCGCCAATTTCGCGTAGAGCACATGCTCCAGATGGGTCGCGTCAATGATGGTCTTATTGACCTCGCGATTAACGCGAAGAATTGTCTCAATATCATCGGTTTCCGCAATGATCTTTTGCAGTTTTTCACCTTCGGCATTTAGAATATGAGAAATAGCTGCTTCAATGTGGGCAATTGATTCCATGATGTCTGTGCAGAGATCATCTTTTTTACAGGGCTGTTCACAGCAGCATTCACCGCATATTTCAAAATTGCACCGATCGGGTATGAAGCCCAAAGCTTCAAACGGAATTTGCAACTCGCATAAAAAGGGATAACAATAGTTTTTTAGTATAAACGCTTCGATTTGCGGGCACATGCAGTGGGGTTGGCAAGGATTAAATATCAAGTTTTTTACGGTAAATTTGTCGTCCAAGCAGAAGCAAGCCGTTTTCTCACCACAGTGGCTGTGTATTTCAATATATTGTTTTTGATCTCTTGTTACAGTTATGATGATCTCGGGGCTCAGGTTGAGAACGGCTGTGATCCAACCGTTTTCAATTGAAAATATAGTTTCGCATGTTTCACATTGCTTGTCGACTTGAATAATGGTGTCTGTGAAAGAAACCATCAGTGTATCATTACAGCAGTTATATGAAATGCCTGTGATCACGCTTTCTGCTTGTACTTCCCGGATGTGAATGCAGTCTATCTCGTTCATGTTACAATCGAGTTTAAAGACTGTATCAAAACATGTTTTGGAGGACGCCCAAAAGCAATGCTCACGCCAATCGTAACAGATACAGTCGTATATTTTGCAGGTGCAGTATTTTTCTTCAAGCTCAAGGCACTTCTTCAGTTTTATGATTTCACATTCGCATTCGATCGTGCAAAAATATGCGCACCCGTCAAATGTTAAATGGTTTATATGATCGTTGCATCCGGCGATGACCGGTTTGCACGAATACGTTTCTAATTGATTCATGGTATACTCCATTATTCAGCGTGATTTCTCTCTTCTTTTGAGCGAGACAAAGGGACCGGCCCCTGTCTGCCTGCCTCACAGATATAAGAGGGGGCCGGAGAAAACGGACAGGAGTTGTATCTGGCTATTTGCATAAGACGGTTCTGCTTGGGGTATCAGCCAACTTGTTCCTGCAGAAAATTACCTAGCTTTTTGGCCAATACCATCTCCAGTGTTGATATGGCTTTTACCATATTGTTAACGGACTTGTTAACGGTCAGCAAATCCTCTGCCGTAGCTGCGCTCGCGATCAAAGCCTGTAGCTTTTCACCTTCGGCATTCAGGATATGGGAAAGCGCTGTTTCTTCCATCGAGATGGATAGAACTAAATCGCCTATCGCTTCGCAGCGGGTCGCGGTGCCTGCTTCAATTATTGGCATTCCCATAAGATCATCTCTCCTTTACTAAAGCTCTCATCCGCAGCTTATTTGCGGCTTAATCAGCTCGGCTTTTGAGAGCAGGAGGCCTTCAAGCACGAGAACGGACTGCGTCATATTGGCGACCGAATCGTTGATCTTAATCATATCCTCCGCGCTTACATCAAGCTCTACTGCTTTTTGAAGCTTCTCGCCCTCAGCGTTTATAATGTGAGACAAGGCTGTCTGTACCAGTGCGATTGATTCCAAAAGATCGACCCCCGGCTGACGCAGGTTGCACTTGGTGACGAAGGTCAGAACCGTGTCGCTGTATACCGTATGACTGAAAACGTCGCCGCTCTGGCTCACCAAAACCTCATAAGAAGCTTCGGCTGTATTCGGGATCGGGTTCACGCTGTCGTCATTTACAGTAACCTGATAGGCGATTAAATGCGAGCTGTCGGGCGGCATATCTCCCACCAAAAAGCCTGTCGCTGGGTCATAGTCGTCATACGGAGTGTTGTCTACTGTCACGCTGCCGGTCACAAAGGTCACATTGGCGGCGAGCACGTCTTGAAATTGAACGCTGTTTGCGGCAGTATCGATGGTATTTGTTACTGTAACAGTATATGTGACCGTTTCGCCGATGGTGGCCGGACACTGGGAAGCGGATTTTTCCACGGTCAAAGCGTCAGAAATATCCACTTCTGTAAAAACTATATCGTCTATCGAAAAGTCATTTCCAGAAGGGTCTGTGCTCTCTGTAGAAATAGAGATGGTAGCGCTCGTATCGAGTGTGTTGTAAAATAGTCCTCCGATTTGTGTCCATTGAGGCGGGTTCGCTTGGGGAAGCTCTTGCAAAATTTCCCGGTATAAAACCGTCCCGTCTGCATCAACCACTGTAATTCCTATACGCGGCGGAGTCAGAAGAGGCGCAGCAGTGGGATTGTTCATGTTCACGATCCACATTGTGAGCGCGTAATGGCTGTTCGCCTTTAGTGTCACTGTTTCCTCAAAAAACACCGCCCCTGTATTCGCGCCGTCCACGACGATCATCCTGCCGGTTTCCATCCCGGTTGTATGATCGGCGACATACCAGCATCCCGGGTATCCGTCGGGGATGTTATCATAACAGACATTACCGGCATAAGGGGGGAAAGTGGGACCGTAATTCAGGCCGGACAGCATTCCCGGATATTCATTAGTTGGGGCGACACTGTTTATAGGCGTTCCGTCCGGCAGGTCGCCCCAGTTTCCGTTGTTCGCGTTCGTAATCAGATTGGGTCCGATCGGAGTCCCGGCGAATACGGCTAAAGGCCGGTACTCAATGGGACCGTCATAGAAATTTTTATTCACAATATTCCCGCCCGCCACGGTTATAAACATTGTGTTGGGAGTAAGGGAATCAAGCTTGTTCGCACCGGCAATCGGCGGGGAAACAAAGCTGATCGGCGGGTCTGCCGGTTTTGGCGACAGCATCGGAGCCGCAGTGGAAAAACTCACAGGACTGGGTGCACCGGCTGTCCCGTAGCATTCAATCAAACTATAGTTTCCGTCCGGAACATTATTAAAGACAAATTGGCCGGAAGAATTTGTTATCGCGACTATGCCGATAGCATTTGTCGTATCATATAGGCATACAGGCACGTTTTCAATTCCGGTGTAGCCTGTACGCCGTCTTGCTTGGTCATAGAAAACTCTGCCGGTAACAGTAGGCATAGAATCATCACCTTTCGAAATTTATGGTGGACATATGAGCCGCTAAAGACTTATATGATTAAATTTTTATTATTCGGGACAATCCTCTGTCAAGCTGTCCTGAAACAGCTCCAGCTTCGCCTGAAGCACCATTTCCAGTCTTGTAATTGCGCTGACCATCGCCAGCACTGATTTATTCACCGCAAGCATTTGATCGCTGGAAGTCGCTGCTGCGACAGTCTTCTGGATTTTCTCGCCCTCTGCGTTCAAAATATGAGATAACGCAGCTTGCTCTAAGGCAACAGATTCAATTATATCTGTAATGGCCTGGCACTTTGTGGTTGTACTTGGCGTGATAACGGGCATTCCCATGGGTGTACCTCCTAATATTTTTTGACATATTTTGTGTATGGGTCTTGACGGAAACATTTTTGGAATTAACGCGCAGACGTCTTGGATGTACTTAGATTCCGTACTATATCATATTTTCTACCTATCGTTTGGTTACCTCCGCGCGCAATGGTTAAGGCTCTCTTTTGCGATTTTTGCAGAAAAACGACTTTTTATGACTGACACAAGGATTCTTTGAGCGTGTTTATATACAAAAAATATTATGGATACCCCACTTGGAAGGCCGGATTCCTGCCGGCGTTATGGTTGGCAGAGGCTTGCGAAAACGGCATAAAAGGGAGTCGGCTTTACATTTCCGATATGCGTTTCAATTACGGAAGTGCGTTTTATGGCAGTGGAATATGTGCTTCAACACGCCTTCAGTCACTGCACCAATTTGACACGGATGACCTTCGGGCCGGAACTAAAAGAGTTTATGCAGACCGTCTGATCAATTCACGCTTTATCTACAACGGTCATTCTGTAAGAGAAAAAGTGACAAACTACCTTTTCTACAGCAGCGGAGACTTGGAACAGCATAGAATTGTACTCGAATGCACCCGAGACGAGCTGGCCGACATGATGTCGATCCCCCGCTCTTCTCTGTCAAGAGAACTGGGTGCGCTCGCGGATGAGGGCATAATTCTGTATGACAAGTATTCCATCACCATCCTCGACATGGATCGGATCAGAGACCTCATGTAACCGATGATTATAAACAGCGCCACCGTAAATGCGGAGGCGCTGTTTTTTTGTCGAAAAGTTTTTTTCTGAATTTGGTGTCATATGGGACAAACTGTCCGATATGAAACTGTTTAGCACACGCTAAATATGTTAGTATATGGACAGATAAAACGTAAAGGAGGTTTCGCGTATCCGTTCCATGAAAAGCGATGCTCCTGCAACCGCGCCAACGGTCACAGGAGCAATGGAAGAAGAACACTCGCCCGAGGGTTCTCTTGTAGTCTTATTTTAGTCCGAATTTTGCCGTTTGTCAAGGACATCGGCGATTTGAGGCTGAGAACCT
>JAVBNA010000036.1:0-3038 GCA_031551875.1 Oscillospiraceae bacterium
CATGGCGAACATCGAAGGCAGCTGGTACCATGTAGACGTCACTTACGATGACCCCAACAACGGCAATGCGAATGCGGTTCTGAGAAACTATCTCAACCTCACCGCTTCTGAGATTAAAATGTCCCGCACGATCGAGAACAAGTTTGACTACCCCTCCGCAACCGCCACCAACCAGAACTTCTTCGCGGCCCGCGGCCTGGCCTTCGGTTCCTACAACGCTGACGCTGCCAACAAGCTGTACAACGAAGTGCTCCGTGCGATGAACAGCAAAAACACAGTGGTTCAGATCCGCGTCGGCGGCAGCATGAAAACCGCGCTGAACACCCTGCTCGATTCCGGCAACTCCAACAGCCTGAGCGCCATCAAGAGCGCCGCGCAGAAAGCCACCGGCAAATCCTTCTCCAGGTTCTCCTACTCCACCGACTCGAACATGGGCATCATCACCCTGTACCTTGCCTACTAAGAAGCGTAAAAGCAAAAATTCCGATTGACGAAAACCAAAAGGCACAGTACAATAAAATAAGCGTTGAATACACCGCTCCCCGCCGAACCGGCGGGGAGCGGTTCTTGTATGGGAGGTACCGGTATGGATATGAAAAGAGTGGAGGCGGCGGTGCGCGAGCTGCTCCTCGCTGTGGGCGAGGATGTGGAGCGCGAAGGGCTCCGGGAAACGCCCCGGCGTGTGGCCAACATGTACGCGGAGGTTTTTTCCGGCCTGGCCGACGACCCTGTGCAGTATGTCAAGATTTTTCATGAGGCGGAAAATCACAATGAGCTGGTCATCGTGCGCGACATTCCCCTGTATTCGATGTGCGAGCATCATCTGCTGCCTTTTGTGGGAACCGCCCACATTGCCTACATCCCCAAAAGCGGGCGGATCATCGGCCTTTCCAAGCTGGCGCGCATCGTGGACGCCTTTGCCCGCCGCCCGCAGGTGCAGGAGCGCCTGACCGGACAGATCGCCGATTTTTTATTTGAGCAGCTGGGCGCATACGGCGTGGCGGTGGTCATTGAAGCCGAGCATTTGTGCATGACCATGCGCGGTGCACGGGCGGCCGGCTCCAAGACCCAGACGTCCGCCCTGCGCGGCATTATGCGCACCGAGGCCAAGAGCCGCGCCGAGGTCATGGCGCTTCTGACAGGAGGACGGGGCTGATGCTGTGCTTTCATGCGGGGCGGCATAGTTTCCCGCTGGGGGAGAGAACCTATATCATGGGCATCCTCAACGTGACGCCCGACTCCTTTTCGGACGGCGGACGCTATGACGATCCCGGACGCGCGGCCGAGCGTGCGCTCGAAATGGAGCGCGAGGGCGCCGACATTCTGGACATCGGCGCGCAGTCCACGCGCCCCGGCTTTACGCCCGTGTCCGCCGAGGAGGAATGGGCGCGGCTTGCACCGGTGCTTGAGCGCCTGCGGAGCAGGCTGCGCATTCCCATTTCAGTGGATACCTTTTATCCCGAAGTGGCCCGCCGGGCACTGTATGCCGGCGCCGAAATCATCAACGACGTGGACGGGATGGAGAATCCCGACATGCTTACCGTGCTGCGCGGGAGTGGCTGTGGCTATGTGGTCATGCACTCGCAGTCGGACGGCTACCCGTTCGGGGTGGCCGAAGGGGTGCGCCGCTTTCTCGCCGGACGGGTGCTGCGTGCGCTGGAAGCGGGCGTGGATCGCGGACGGATCTGCATCGATCCCGGCATTGGCTTCGGCAAAACGCATGAGGAAAACCTCGAATTGATCCGTGATTTGAAAGAGGTGCAGATTATGGGATGCGCCCTTTTAGTGGGGGCGTCGCGTAAGCGGGTGATCGCGCTGTCCTGCGGCGATCCGCCCGTGGAGAAACGGCTGTACGGCACGATCGCCGCCCATTCCATTGCCATTTTTAACGGTGCGGATATCGTCCGGGTGCATGACGTGGCAGAGGCCAAGCAGGCCGTGCTGGTGGCCGACGCCATCGCAGGAAGGGGGTAAACCATATATATGGATAAAATTGTAATCAAAGGGCTGCGCATATTCGCTTTTCACGGCGTCAATTCAGAGGAGAAGGAAAAGGGTCAGCCCTTTGTGCTGGATGTCGCCCTTTTTCTCCCCTTATCGACGCCGGGGCGGACGGACAACCTGACCGACACGGTCAACTATGCCCATGCGGTGAAGGCGATCAAGAGAGCCATGCTCGCGGAAAGCTACGATCTGCTCGAGCGGGCAGCCGAGCAGGTGGCGCGGACGCTTCTTGAGGAATTTCCTACTATTATAAAAGCAGACGTATGCCTGCAAAAGCCGCGTGCGCCCATCGCCGCGGACTTTGACTTTGTGGGCGTGGAGATCAGCCGCACGCGCGGGGAGGTTTTGCCATGAGGCGTGAGGCCGTCCTTTCGCTGGGCGCCAATCTGGGCGAGCGCGAGGAAAATCTGAAAAGCGCCCTGCATGCGATTGAAGCCCTGCCCCACACACAGCTTGTTGGGGTTTCCGCGTGTTATGAGACCGAACCCTTCGGTGTGGACGGAGAACAGCCGATGTACCTAAATTGCTGTGCGGCGCTTATGACCGAGCTGTCTGCGCGTGCGCTGCTGGGCGCGTGTCTGGGCATTGAAGCGGCGCTCGGCCGAGAGAGAACCGGTTTTCGCGCGGCGCGCGTGATTGACATTGATCTGCTGGCGGTGGAAAATGAGGGATCAAATGACAGTGAGCTTACGCTTCCGCATCCAAGAATGCTCGGGCGGGCATTTGTGCTCGTGCCGCTTCTAGACCTCTATCCGGACGGGGTTTTGTTTGGAAATTCTTTCCGGGAGGCGCTCAACGCTCTGGATCAATCAGGTGTCGCACGGTATCGGGGTGGAATCTCCTGACCAAAAGCACAAGATGTAGCGGGAGCTTGTCCTGCGAGTCACAACTTTAAAAAACTCACAGAAAAAGCGGAAAAAAAGGATTGACAAGCGCTTGTGTATTTGATATGATATCTAAGCGCCACCGAAAAGGCAGAGGAAAAACCGGCCAAATTGAGGGCAGCACGGCACCTTGAAAATTAAACAACGAAT
>JAVBNA010000032.1:0-44378 GCA_031551875.1 Oscillospiraceae bacterium
ATCTATTTTGTACATCCTCATCGACCTCACAAGTGCAAGCTTTTTTCTGCTTTTCGCTGTTTTCCCTTGCACTTATTTTACCATATATCCAGCTTTTTGTCAGGAGTTATGCAGGGTAACGGGTTGTGGAGCAGGCTCTAAGTAAACACTCTCAAAAAATGAATCGTATAAAAATAAAAACCTGCGATGTACAGTACAAGTACATCGCAGGTTTTAACCTTATAATTATGATTTTTTTGACTCAGAGCCGGTTCCCCTAACAGCGGTTTCTCTACCTTCTTCTGTATCTTCTGCGCGGGAGAATGAAAATTGCACAGCCAACGAGCCCAGCCAAGAGGATCGTCATGGTCGCAAGCATCATCATCTTCCCTCCGGTTATCGGGATATCCGCATCATCATCGTTCCCCGTTCCTTTACCGGTCGAACTATTGGAAATTGTCGATGTCGATTGATTGGAAGAGTTGTTTTTCTTGGGAACATCAATGATTTCGGTATCATCATCGGGCGGATCCTGTGACTTGTTAGGCGGTATATCACTTGGGATTTCGTCAAGATCGACAACCAGATTTCGAACCACAGCCTTGACCTCAATGGTTCCTGAGCTGACCTTTGGCACACGGAAACCCACCGCCTTGGCTTTAAGCAGGCCGTAACCATCCACTTCATACCCGTCAATTTCAAAGCCGTCGCCAAGCTCCTCAGCCAGATAATAGTCCGTTCCGCTGTTGAGGTCCGTGATGACTACCTCATCCCCATTGGCGGTCAGGATGATGCGCTGAATCAGGTTTTTATCGGAATCATACAGCCTGACAGCAAACTTCTTTCCATTGCCGGCGGGCAAACCATCGGTACCGATCAGCTTTTTGCTCAGCCGCATGGTAAACCGTCCATCCCCCGAATTCGTGGGCGGCGTATACTTGTTTGTAAAAGTAATGCCGCCATTCGGGTAGACCGCCGTCGCTTTGAGCGTTCCGTCTCCGTTGTCAGCAACCGTTACCGTTACCGTGTGTTCTGTGTCGTCGGTTGCCCACATAGTCGTGCCAATTGTGGTTTCCACCACGGTGTAGGTATGCGTTCCGGCCGATGGGTATTCGATCGCGCTGAATACGATATCTCCCTTCGACGAGTTGGTTCCGGTCGCGACTACCGACGTCCCCTCCATGACAGCGAAGTTAAACTGGCCGCCGATCAGGGTGCCGTTTCCGTCAACCTTTTTCGTTGCTTGCAGGACGATGGACGCCTTGCTGGCTCCGTAGCTGTTTCGGAAAATCACGTCAGAAGGATAGGTGGGCGTTGCCACCAGTTTCCCGGCTCCGTCGTCGGTGACCGCTACGGTTACCGTAATTTTCTTCCCGGTATCATAGGTCACGCCGGCCAGGCTGCCGGAAACTTCGGTGATCTCATAGGTGTGGTTCCCTGCCGACGTGTACGGAATGGAGCTGAAGGTAATCTTTCCGGTTGCGTCATTCTTGCCGGTTGCTACAACCGTGCCGTTTTCTTTGACCTGGAAGCTGAATTCATCCGCTTTCAGCGTACGCCCGGTCAGCGCCTTGGTCGCGGTCAGGGCAATGCTGGTCGCATCCGCGGTGTAGGCGTTTGTGAACGTCGCGCTGCCGCCGGTGTAGGCCGGGGTCGCGGTAAGCAGGCCGGCGTTGTCTTCTTCAACCACTACCGTCACGGTCTTGATTGCCGTGTCAAAGCTCCATCCGTTTTCCCGGGTGTTCGGCGTTGTGCCGGGCGCCTGCCCGACGATCCACAGCCCGTCGGCGTACAGGCCGCTTTCCATAATGGTATATGTGTGCGTCCCCTTCGACGTA
This sequence comes from Oscillospiraceae bacterium, assembly GCA_031551875.1. Lineage (GTDB taxonomy): Bacteria > Bacillota > Clostridia > Oscillospirales > Acutalibacteraceae > JAVBNA01. The sequence goes on from JAVBNA010000032.1 coordinate 1,818, forward strand.
TAGGAGATGGCGTCAAAGGTCACGCTGCCGTCGGCGTTGTTGACGGCGGTCGCCACGACTTTGTTGTTTTCAACCAGCGCGAATCCAAACACACCGGCCGTCAGGGATCTGCCCGTAGTATTTTTTGTCGCCGAAATTACCAGTGAACCCGGTGTGACGGTAAAGGTGTTTGTGAACACTGTGCCGCCGATCGGATAGGTCGGGTTCGCCGTCAGTGAATTGTCGAAGTTTCTGGTCACGCTTACGGTCACGGTTTTCGGCGCGGTATCGAATCGCCAGTTGTCTTTATTGACCGGAGCCGTGCCCGCGTCCTGGCCCACTGTCCACAGCCCGTCGGAGGCGAAGCCGGTCTCCACAATGGTGTAGATGTGAGTGCCTGCCGCATTATAGGTGATGGCTGGGAAGGTCACCACGCCGTTGCCCGCGTTGGCCGCAACTGCGACCACCTTGCTGTTTTCAATCACGGCAAAGCCAAACTGGCCGTTTGCCGGATTTTTGTTAACGCCTTCTTTGGATGCCGTGAGGATGACCTGTGTTGTGGGCTGGGTATAGGTATTGGTAAAGGAAATCTGGGTAACCGTGTCGGTACCTTTCGTAATGGTTTTATCCGTCGACAGTGTTCCGTTTCCGTTGTCTGTCACAGTGACCTCCACGGTGTATTCGGTGGTGTCCACTGTCCAGCCGCCGCCGCTGACAGAGGTTTCCTTCACCGTGTAGGTATGGGAGCCCGCCGCCGTATAGGGGATGGCCGTGAAGGTGATGTTGCCCAGCGCGTCGTTCGTGCCTGTGGCGACCCTGGTTGCACCCTCGTACACGGCAAAATCAAACTGGCTGGCAGTCAACGTCGCGCCCGTACCACTGATATCCTTTTTGCCGGTCAGTGTGAGGCTTCCTGCCGCGGCATAGGTATTGGTAAAGTCAGCGGTTTTGGTCGTGCTGGTAATTTCGGCCTTTATGCCTCCGTTCTGCGTATCGGTCGATACTGTCACTTCAATGGTGACAGGGTTCGACTGTGTCCAGCCGCCGCCAAGCGCGTTTTCGGTAATGATGTAGGTGTGTGTGCCAATATCATCAGCGGTATAATCGATTTCTGTAAACGTGATCGCGCCGGTGCTTGTCGCGGCTCCGGTGGCGACTTCATCTTCGCCCTCCATTACGCTGAAGCTGAACGAGCCGTTTTTGTTGGTGGTTTTTTGTCCGGTGAGCGTGATGGACGCGGTTGCGGGGGTGTCAGAGGGGTTTTCGACCGCAATAATCAGCTTGCCGTTTGTATCCACGCTCATTGACACGCCTTCAATTTGAGTGAGTAAGGTATAATTGATTGTCTTTGTAATGCTGTCCCGCTCGGCTTTAATCCAAATGGGCGCATCAATTTTGATATACTCGTTCGGAGCGGAAACCTCTTCCACCTTCAGGTAGAAAACAGAAGCATTTAAACGGTAAAACGCGGATGCCGCACCGCTTGATGTGGAGGTAATCAAGTTGGGAACGTTCGCGCCGGCCGCATCTTTAAGCGGAGCGGTAGCCGCCTCTCCGTTATTATACGTGGTCGCATAGGACACCTTAAACTCGGCGGAGCCGGTCGTGATCGCGTTCCCGGAGGTATCCCGCTTTACTATCTCCAAAGCATTGTCAATATAGGTCTTGACCTCTTTGCCGTAAAAATAGTTGCCAATCTCGGTTCCGTACGGGGTTTCTGCTTTGACGGTCGCCTGAAAGATGACCTGGATTGTATCGTTATAGCTGATGTCGGCATCCGGATTGGAAATCGTAATCCTTCCGTTGCTGTATGCTGCGGTCAGATTCACGCCGTCTGTGCCGGTGGTGCTTACTGTATTGGCGTCAACTGCCTGCGAAATGGTCGTCCAGCCGCCGGCTCCGTCCGGGATCTGAACGGCAAGCGTTCCCGGCTTAAATGTCAGGTGACTGTCTAAAATGTCATAAGCGGTAAGCGTCCCCTGTGCGATGTTCGACGCGCCCTGTTTTATAAACTGAATGGCATACTGGAGGGGTGCGATTGTCTCAGACTGCGGATCAATATAAGTGAGCGACTGACCGTCCACGGTTTTGCCGGTCGCGTCGATCATCGCGCCCGCGTTGCCAAGGTTATACGTATATGTGTTCTTCTTTTCGCTTTCTAACTTATCATATTGTGCGGTGTTTGTAAATGTAAGCTTTCCGTCTGAAGGGATCGAATAACTTTCCGTATCAAATTTAACGCTGACCGCCGCTCTGAAGGCTTTATTCTGAATGGGCGTCCCGTCGGTCTGATGAATCTTGATATAAACTGTATCCCGTGCTGCATCCGGGTTGGTTGCATCGTGCAAGACATAGGTGGAGTAGACCGGTCCGGTAATGCCGGTATAATAGTAATCCCACTGGTAAAGAAGCTGGCCGGCGGTGGGCGTCGCAGAGGATCCTCCCGGAAGCGGATACTGCGTCGGACTTGGAACCTGCGTACGGGTCCATCCACTTGCAGTACTAACCGTATTGATTGATTGGACAGATATGGAAGAGTACGGTACCGTATACGTAACGCTGCCTCCGTTGTCCCTAAGCGGCGTCCAGTCGGTATAAGGTATATCACCGAAAATACCGCTCAGCCTTACACGATCATGATTGTTATTGTCCTGATACACCTGATATCCCAGCGCGATTTCGCTGAAGCTGATAACTGTTCCGTCTGCATTCAGCCAATTGGAGGCAAAGGTCGACTCCCCCAGTTGTTGGGGCAACTGAACCGCCGTCCAGTCAACATCGCTAGAAGTAATGCTGGGAAAATCGCGTTTGATAAAGTTTAGCAGCGTGTTGAGCGCGTGGGATGTGTAGCTAACCTTAGTTAAATCAAACGTGAGCGATCCATCATTTTCATCTTTGACAACACAGGTGTCATACAAATTTAATGAAACTGACTTGTACGCTTCATTATATGCCTGTTCAACAGAGCTGCCCGCAATTTGCTGAAAGGTGGGAAACTGAACAAACTGACCTTCCGGGAGCGTATCGGCAATTGTGCCAATATAATTAACATCCTTCAAAATATTCCGATTGATTCGAAAGATATATTTAAATCCGTCCCCGTTAGTTACATGAAACTGCGCTTCACTGATTGCCGGTGTATCGCTGTCCTTATAAAAATAAGGCGAAACGGTGGTTTTCTGAGCGTTGGGCACACCTCTCGTGTCTGCCTGTTTCGGAATCACCGTAAAGGAATATTCACCATCACTTGTGATGATCTTGTGTTCTTCCTCCTCGGTTATTGTCGCGACCAGCGTAGCGTGAAATGAAAAATTCGCGGCCAGTTTGTCTTTCAGGAAGGTAAGGGTCACTGTCTGCGCACCGCTCACGTTGCTCAGCGCAAGCGTGACATCGTCCTCAGTCAGTCCGTTTTGATATAAATTGGTTTCCAAAACAGTTTGACTCAGACCAAGAAATACGGCGGGCAACTCCACCTTATATTCGTCATCGACTGCGGGGTCGGAAATTGACATGTTAATCTGCAGCTTCCACTCGGGCTGAAGCGCAGTGCCGGCCGGCTGCTCTATCCCACTACTATTTAAGATTTTCACTGTGGTTGTTGATCTGCCGCTGTTTTCCGCTCTGGCGGAAATAAATGCGCTCGAAAATGTCATGCCCAACACGATTAATAACGCAAGAACCATTGCGATTCCCTTGCGGGACATCATCATTTTGTTGTTCATATTGCGTACCATCCCTTCTTTATGTTGAGTTTTTAACTCGTTGTTTCCATTTGAATACAATGGATGTTTATATGTGTTGCCGTCATAATTTTTCAATATCATCATCCTCATCCGTTTTTGTGCTGAGTTCGTAATGCCCGTTATCTATGTTTATATCCTTGACGGATAAAATTTACACTACCGGTTTTTAAAGGCCCATTCGTCCCAGTCAGGCGCCGAATCGCCCCGGGGTTGTATCCGGTAGAGAATGTCATAGGTTTGATCGGATTCCTTAATATACTCGCTGATATATAGGATATAATTCGCCTTTTCTTTGCTGTAAAGCATATAGTGATCCCTTTTCAGCCGTTCATCAAAGAAATTCTCGAACCAGGCTTTCCCCTTTGGCAACCCATATTGTGATGTCTTCGTGATAAACAGCTCATGGGTTTCATATGTTGCGCTTTGCAGATAACGCAGAAAATCCTGCGCGTTGTCATAGCCCAATATGCCCTCCAGCGTATAATCGGGATACTGCATTTCGGATGTCACGGTCTGAGACGACGCCGACTGAGACGCAGGGGACGACGATGCCGCGGCGGGCGCAGACGTGGTGATTGGAGGCTCGGAAGAAGATTCCAAGGAAAAATCTGACGAAACCTCATCCTGTGAAGGTATACTCTCCAAACTGTCCGTGCTCATAGTTTCGGGGATTGGCGTCCCATCGTCATTCGATTCCGCCTGCCCAATGTCAGGAAACCCGCTGACCGCATTGCCGACGCCCAACTGGCGGGCAATGACGGAACTGCTCCCCGCAGGCTCGCCCAGAGGATCCTTTCCAATGGTGGCGACAATCGCCGCGCCTGTGCAGGTTGCTGTCGCAAGGATCGCCAGCGCCGCTTTTTGTATCACGGTTATCTTGACCGCCGCCGCGGTACCGACTGCCGCGCCGGCGGCATAGGGGCTGGTTCCGGCTGCAATCGTGGCAGAAATATGATTCCAACTCGCAAATTTTACGGTTTCGGCGACCACTTGATCTGCCATGTTACGGAATGCGATTGTCATAATCGGTACTGCTGGCATGGAGTACAAAACCACTCCCTTCTGCATCAGTTGTTCAATTTTGCTTTTCATGAATTTCCTGGCGCGCATCAGCTTGACGGCTACGGCGGGAGTCGTGGAATCGACGGCCTGGGCGATCTCTTTGTGCGACATTTGCTCGTAATAGTATAGCAAAACCACAATTCGGTAGTCCTCGTTCAGGCTTTGCACAACATCGGACAGAATTTTCCGGCTCTCGCTGCGTTCAAGAAAGTCCTGCGGCAAAAACTCCTCTGATTCCTCCTCCAGTTCCTGACTATACTCGTCAATATCGTCCATCGAGTTATACATGCTCTCACTTTTTTTTCGATATAAGTCGGTGATCGTATTGCGCAGTATTTTGTATAGCCAAGCATTGAAGGTTTCGGGCGTCTTTAATTGACCGATGCTGTAATATACCTTCATGAAAACGTCCTGTGCCACGTCCTGTGCCCTGCTGAAATCGGAAAGCATCTCCCAAGCGACAAAGTGGACTTCCTTCCACTTCAGATTATAGATTTCCTGAAAGGCCAGTTGATCTCCGGAGGACGCCCGTTTTACCAATTTAATAAAATTCTTCTCTTTTGTCCCCATAATCTTCCCCTGCAACTTTCCTCTCTACTTATATAGACGTAACTAAAATGAAAACATAACGCTTTTTAAAAAAAATATTATAATGAAAATGCAGACAGAAATTACTCCCATTTGCTCTGATCCCCGATTTTACATATCCATGGAAAATAAAACAACGAGATTGTCTGTTTATTAATTTTACTCAAATGTTTAATAACTCTATTATAATAATATTCATAACGGAAATCAACATAAAACTACTTCTATTTGCTTTAATTATTAATAAAAACAGTGGAAATATTAGACTGTACGGATCTGTCCAGCTCCTTGAACAGCTCCTGTGCTCCTCGAACTTCTTGGGTAAGTTTCGGCTAACTCGTTGGAGAAAAATGTCGGTTAACAAACACAGAAGAATCTGACAAGGGTTTATGGTAATTTTTTATTGTGGTATCATAAAAACAGAAAGCGACTGTGGCAATGAATATACCACAGTCGCTTTCTGTTTTTATGATGATATAACCCTACGCTTCTTTGCGAGTAAAAGATGGTTCTCGAACGGATTCTATGGTCAACTCCGGGTAATTAATGGAAACAAGCTGACAAATCGAAATATCTTCATTCGCCAATACCTGCAGCACCGGCTTCAGAATCCCTTCCTTTTTCCACTTGGAATACCGTGAGTGGACGCTCTGCCATGCCCCATAGTTTTCCGGCAGCATGCGCCACTGTGAACCGGTGCAGAGAATCCACAAAATGCCATTGAGCATCGTACGGTTGTCTTTGCGGGGGCGGCCCCGACCGCCACTGACCTCCGGGGGAAGCAACGGCCGGACCTTATTCCATTGTTTTGTTGTCAGTTCATATCGTTTACTCATTACACACTCTTCCTTAGAATATTCTGTCGGCCGTTTGCTTTCCCGGGGGTGGTTTTATTTAGTGAGAACGACGCCCGTATCTCTTTCTTTTGCGGTTGCCGGCAATGCTTAGGGCAAGCAGACCGCCCGAACCCAGCGCAAGAAGAATACAGCCATATTGGGCGACGTCGGTTCCGGTGACCGGGATGTCGGTGTCGTCGTCATCATCGGTATTGCCTTTGCCCTTGCCGTCGTCCACATCCACAGGCTTGTCGGGCGCGTCGCTTTTGCTTGGGTTGTCGCCCTCCTTGAGCGTATATCCCACCCAAGCCTTGTTGATGAGCTCTTTGCTGCTTGAGCTGCCGTTGACCTTGAAGGTATAAATGATTTCATCGCCCTTAGCAAAATCAGCCGGAACGTTTTCAAATGTCACAACAATCTCAGAAATGTATTCGCCGCTCGCCAGGATTGGAGCCGTGAAGTTGTAGGTCTTGCTGGCGTCCACACTCGATTTCAACGTGCGGAAATTGTTTTTGTTGGTCTTGTACTGAATGTCGTAGGTGACCCCCGCACCGCCTTTAAACGCGGGCATCTTTCCGGATACGAAATCCAGACCGACCGGCGGATTGTCAACTACATCAACGCTCTTGATGGTTGTGCCGTAGATGTTCCCGAAATTTTTGATGGTGTAATCCACCGTGTCGCCGATTTTGATGCTCTTTTGCCCCGGAATCTTGACAAACTCGGGCGCGTCGGGATCCTTGGTCGCCTCTTTCCATTGGGCATACAGTGTCACATCCTGCGCGGGCATGGTGAAGGTGGTTGTGCCGGCTGTCGTGGTACGGTAAGCCGTGCCCGTTCCGTCGGCCTTGGTGTTCCAGCCGTCAAAGGCCATGCCCACCCTGCCGAGACCGCCGGAGTTGGCTTCCACTGTGACCGTGACGCCGGAAGCGTAGCTTTTGGTCGCGGGTACCGTTCCGCTGTCCGCGCCGTTTTTGTCGTAGACGACCTTGTAGACGATGGGCGTCCACTGGGCATACAGCGTTGTGTTGTCTGTGGGCGTGATGGTGTCGTCGGGATCATAATGGGTGCCGGTGCCGTCAGGCTTGGTGTTCCAGCCGTCAAAGACATAGCCGTCCCTTTCGAGGTCGCCCGGCTCCTTGACCTTGGCGGAGTCTCCCTTTGTGACCGTTTCCTTGTCCGGGGCGGTACCGCCGGTGTTGCCGTTGCCGTTATAGGTGATGTCTACCGTTTGAGGCGGCGTGAGTGTCCACTGGGCGTATAAATCGGTGTCGACGTTTAGGGTCAGCGACGCGCCCGCCGCATAGGCCGTGCCTGTTCCGTCGGCTTTAGTATTCCAGCCGGAGAAGGTATAGCCAGTTTTTAAGAGGGTTCCTGCCGTCGAAACCGCGACAACCGTACCCTGATTGCGGGTAACGCTGGCCGGGGCGGTTCCGCCGGTGTTTGTGTTGCCATGATAGGTCAACGTGACCGGCACGGGCGTCCACTGAGCATACAGGGTAACATTTGAAGCGGGCATGTTGAACTTGGCGCCCGCGGCATAGGCCGTCCCTTGCCCGTTGGCCTGGGTGTTCCAGCCGGCAAAGCTATGACCGGCCTTGGTAATCCCGCCCTGCGGCAGGACGGTCACCTCAGTATCATAGGGATATTCTGTCAGGTCAACCGGAACCACGCCGGTGCCGGTGTTGGCGTTATAGGTGACGCGGAATGTGCCGTCGGTCCACATGGCATAGAGGACGACGTCATGGGCGGGCATCTTGAACGTGTCAGTGCCGTTGGCGGCATAGGCCGTGCCGCTGCCGTCGGCGGCGGTGTTCCAGCCCGCGAAGGTCGCGCCGGTCTTCACAAAGCTGCCGCTGTTCGCGCGCACCGTGACCATAGAGCCACAGGGGTAATCAGTGGGCGCGGCCGGGACGGTGCCGCCGGTGTTGCCGTTGCCGTCATAGCGAACTTCATAGTCATTGGGCGTCCATACGGCGTAGAGATCCACAGCGGCGTTGGGCATGGTGAAGGTGGCCGCGCCGGTCGCGGCATAGGACGTGCCCTGCCCGTTGGCCTGGGTGTTCCAGCCCGAGAAGGTATAGCCCGCACGGGTCTGGTTTCCCGTGTTCGCGGCGACCGTGACCGTAGATTCGTAGTCGTGTTGCGCGGTGGCAGGAACCGATCCGGTCTTGGTTTCGCCTGCGGGAACATTGTCATGATAAACCACGTTGTGCTTAACCGGCGTCCAGATGGCATACATATTGACCGCTGCGGCCGGCATCGCAAAGGAAGTGGACGGGGTCTTGGAGGTGGCGCTGTCCTTGGCCCAGCCCCCGAAGGTGTAGCCTGTAATGGCGAGGGAGCCGGTGTTGCCGGCCACCGTAACGTTCGTGTCAACCGCATAGGAAGCGGTGGCCGGAACGGTGCCGGTTGCTGTTTTGCCCGTGGGCGCATTGGCGTGGTAGGTCACGCTGTAGCTCTGCGCTGTCCAGATGGCGTACATGGTGACATTCTGGCCGGGCATGGTAAAGGCGGTCACTGGCGTGGTGGAGGTGGCGCTGTCCTTGGCCCAGCCGCCGAAGGTGTAGCCGGGGATGGCGAGGGTTCCGGTGTTGCCCGCAACCGTGACGCTTGCGTCTGTCGCGTGCTGGGTGGTGGCGGGTACCGTGCCGGTGGTGGTTTTGCCAGTGGGGGGATTGGCGTTATAGCTGACGTTAAAGTTTTGGGCGGCGTAGACCACCTTGACCACGTTGTTGGCTGCGGTGGCGGAAAGGGTCGGATAGGTGGCCGCGCCCACGTTGTAACCGGCGGGTTTTTTCGCGTCCAGCCAGCCCGCGCCGAGGTCGGCTTGGACTTCCGAGGCGATCATGGTGTGTCCGAGGTCAAATTTAGTCGTGCCATTGACAGGGGAACCGATGATGTTTCCGGCTGTGGCGCTGTTTTTGTAGTACTCGACCGTGTAGCCGTACTGGGCATTGAGACCGAGGTTGGCGCCGGTGACATTTTGATAGGCGGTCAGCGTAAAGGCGGCGGAGGAGACGGTAATGTTACCGCCGGCGGCCGTCTGGGTCAGCGCGGCGTTGACGCCGGGAAGGTTCACGGAGGTTTTGGTGTAGGTGTCCGGGGCGATAAACTTGAGGGTATAGCTGCCAGCGGGAATATCGGGCAGGCTGTACACACCGGCGACGCCGCCTACGGTTTTGGTAATGTCGGAGCCGACTTTTTGATTTGTGCTATTGTACAGCTCGACCGTGACGTTGTTGAGACCGGCTTCGGCCCCATCCATCGACTGATTTTTGTTCGCGTCCAGATACACAATGCCGGACATATTGGCCTTGTCGTTGACCAGATCGGCGGCCAGCTCGGAGAGGGTATAGTTGTCGGCCACACCGCCTTCCGGCTTGGCGGCCAGCTCGGAGGAACCGACGTAGGGAATGTCGTAATCGGTGCCCGCCGGGGCTTTGAGGTCAAAGTTGAAGGTGTGGGACGTGCCTTTGAGAACCTTTGACGTGGCGGTGATTTTCAGGCCGGTAACGTCCGACCAGTTGGCGACGGTGGTGGCATAGAGCGTATCCGTGCCCGAACCACCGACCAGCTCGTTGCGGGAGGGCGTGGGGGCGGTGGTATATTCCACCTTAAAGCCGGCGGGAATTGTGGTCAGCGCGTTCGCAAGGCCTAGGTGCTTCGATTTATCCGCCTTTTGCGGCAGGGTGATGTACTGCACATAGCTGTCCAGATCGGTGGCCGAGGCATTGGTGACCACAACCTGGTATTTTCCCGTGCCGTCCGGCACAAAGTGGGCGATGGTGGCGTCCTCGCCGGGGGTGTAATAGGGCTTCCAGACATTTTGGTTGTCCGATTTGATCTGGTGGGCGACGTTGAAGCCGGTGGGGATGACTTCATAATATTCGGCGAAATTGAGCTGGGCTAAATTTTTGGAATTGTCGCACCGCACCAGCTTTTTCGTGGTGTCCCCGTCGTTGTCAAAATCATATTTGTCGTCGGCAAGAACCGGCTGATAGGCGTCAACAACCGCCTGTCCTGCCGACGGCATCACAAAGAAATTTTCCGTCTCACCGGGATTTGTACCCGGTACGCTGTAGGTGCCCGGCACCGCGTAGCGGTTGACCGTAAAGGGAACATAGAGCTCCAACGTGTCTTGAGAGCTAGAAGGCGATCTGCCGTTTCTCGTCAGCGTGACCGCTGTTTTGATTTCATAGAGCGTATTGCCCGCCGGAATGTTGGTGTTATGCTTTTTGACCGCGCTGACGATGGAGGCCGTGATACCCGCCGGCGTGGTGGTAAAGGTGATGTTGTCGAGATCCAAATTCATCGTATCAGGCAGCACCAGATAGAGGATGGGATCCTTCAGGCGCTGCACATTGGAAAAGTGATACTCTTCAAACTGCCGGACTGTCAGCCGCAGGCATCCGTTCTGACCGGGGTAAAAAGCGTTGTTGGTGACCGTCGTACTGTGGTTGTCCGGCATGACATATCGGAGATAGGTCATGGGAGAGATGCGCTCTTTATGGGTATAATTGTGCTTAACCATAGTATTTGTGCCCACCTGCGTGGCATTATGAACCGCTTTGATCACGTTGTCCGGAACAACTTCGCCTTCCTGAATGGCCGTACCGTTCTGATATGTGTCGCCCACATAACCCAGTACGCCGATCGAGGCAAAATTGTAGAAATGCGAATGATTGTAAATCGTGTCGCCAGCGCGGAAGTTGCTCAGAATGATGGTGAAATCCTTGATGTATTCGTCGCTCGCGAGACCGAGGATGTCTTTGGTTACAAACTGTTTGCCGGCGGCAGCCGTATAGGCGTTCGACAGCACGTCGCTGCGCTTGTTGGTGTTGAATTTAAAGGTCATGGTGCCCGTCCAGGAGGTGTTCAGCGCCTGCATTTGCGGGACAACAAAGCCGGTGGCATACAGCCCGTCGGGCACGGTATTTTGCAGCTCAAGATTCAGCAGGTCAAACGGAGTGTTGTTGGTCGCGGAAATCGCGTAGAGACCGCCGTTGCCGGCGCCCATGGTGTCGCCGTCGTCATGGTCAATCAAATAGCTGTAGGTGTTATTTCCTCGGATGTTCAAAGGTTTAATTTCAACCGCGGGCGCCGTTTCAAGGTTGGCGGTACGGGCGGTCAGGTCGGGCAGGGGCTCCGCCAGGTCGCTTGCGGTCAGTGCGTGTTTTCCGTTGGCGACGTCGCCCGAATAGGTGGCCACCGCGCCGTCGGCACGGGTCACCGCGTTGCCCACCGTGCAGGCCGATTTGAAGTGCATACGGAACATGGTAATCGGCTCGTTTACAAAGTCAGACGTGACAATTTTTACGCTGCGGTTCACGCTGTCATAGGTCACCGTTGTGCCGGTGTGTGCCTGAAGGATTTCCACTTGGTCGACCTCGTCGGGGACGGGAAAAATGAGGGTGTGAACCCCACCGATGCCCGGCGACGCCGCGGCCTGATCTTTGGTCACGCCGTTTTTTGTATAGCGGTTATAGTGGTACACGTCATACCGCACCCAGCCGTTGGGCACCGGGGCGCGGTTGGGGTTCACGCGAAAGAAAGGCTTGGAGGGATTGTGTTCCTTGAGGGTCTGCGTCTGAGTATCTTCGGCCGTGCCGTTGTTTTTGGCCACAGCGGTGATGTCGGCTGTTTCCTCGTCTATACAGGTTTTCTCGTTAAAATGCACGGTGAACGCGACGGTGAAACTGCCGGTCATCCCGCTTTTGAGGGCGAGGGTCACCTTGTTGGCATCGGCACCGGTGCCCTTCGTCACCGAGTCACAGAAGTTATCGGTGTTCGAGTCCTTGGAGAAGCCGTCAAAGGTCAGATACTGCCCGACGGTCACCTCGACTGTCTGATTCGCGGCGCTGGGCACGGTCAGGTTGACGTTCAGCGTCGCGGTTTTGACGTCGGAAAAATGGCATTCGTCGGCCGGAAGTCCCGCTTCAGAAGTGGTGGTCCAGGACAGAGCAATATCGCCCGTTGCCGCAGAGGCTTTCAGGCTCGCCGTCCAGCCCAGTCCCCCGAAAGATGTCAGGAGCATCAGGATGGATAAGACAATTGCGATGGGTTTTCGGGTGAAATCCAAAAAGTTTACTGCGCGTTGGTTGGGTCGTTTGGGTGGGGTTTTTGTTCGTGTACTTTGTGTTGACATGTTGTTCTGCTCTCCTTAAAATTTTATTTCCATTCCAACTGCCGTTGGATGTATGGCTAGTTTTCGAAAGACACCGACCCGCCGGGCGGGGTCTTTCCGGACCAGGTGACAAAATTGTCCCGGATCTCATAGCTTTGGGGAATGGCTGTGGCTTTTTCGGTCAAGGCGTAAGTGACCATGGATTGCCCCGTGTCGCTATCTCGCCACTCGATCAGGAACAATCGCCTGTCTTGCCGGACGAGCGTGTACAGTTCATACAGTTCCGGCGCGCTGACAAAAAGCTGCTTGCTTTCCAAACCGTGGCGCTTGCAAAGGGCCAGAAGCGCAGCGCGCCTTTCGCTGTCGGTACTGTCGTTATAGCCTTCCACAAAGGCCGCGTCCTGTTCGCCGATCATATCGGCAAGGGTTTTTATGGGTATTTGTGAAGATATATCAAGATTTCCCTCCGCGCTCGAGGGAGAGGTGGAACTGTAAGGTTGTTCCGATGTTGTAACGGCAGTTGAACTCGGCGCGGAGGAAAATTCCTGGCTGGATAAAATGACCTCCTCGCTGCTTGACAAAATATGAACGCCGCTTACAAACGAGGGAAGGTCAAAGGGCTGGGAAACGGTCTCTGCGGGGACGCTACTTGTTTCCGCAGGAGGGGCTGTATTTTGCGAAATCGCATATCCTCCTCCCGCCACCATGGCAGCTGAAAGCCCGCCTAGTACTAGCTTGGTTCCCACAGAAATGCCGGAAGTGGTTGCCGCGGCAGTGGCCGCGGCCGGGGTGAGGGCGGCAAAAGAGGCCTGAATGGAGTGGGCCAGCGCCTGACCGGTTTGAATGCCAAACATCCGGGAGGCTTCCTCGGAGCAGACTACGCCCAAAAGGGGTAAAAACGCGACCGAATGCATCGCGACGCCCTGCTCTTCAAGCATTTTTTTCATGGTCTTGCGTGCCCGGTACAGCCGAACGCCGACAAGGCTCTCGGATATACCCATTGCCCGAGCAATCTGGACGCGGGACAGACCTTCGTAATAGTAAAGCATGGTTACCATGCGCTGGTCGGGCGGAAGAGCGTCAATCAGCTCAAGAATCCTCATTTTGGTTTCCGCCTGAATGGCAAAGTCTTCGGGAGAAGCTTGTCGTTCGTCTATTTCATTCATGAATGTTTCCTCATAGGACACCTTTCGATTTCTCTGTCCTAAAATGAGATTGCATTTGTTAATCAGGATTCTGTACATCCAAGCGTTGAATGCATCGGGGGAGCGCAGCGCCCGGATGTTTTGGTAGGCCGAAACAAAGGCTTCCTGGGCCGCATCAGCAGCGTCGTGTTCGTTTCCCAGCACCTTATATGCCGTAAACAACACTGATTTCCATTTAAGCTCATATATCTGCCAGAAGGACGCTTCGTCTCCCTGCGCAGCGCTTTCTATGAGCCCTTTCAACTTGTCCTTCTCCATACAGTAACACCCCGTTATCGAATTACAAGTGTAAGGGCTTTCGCTTGTTTCATAAATAAGATAGAGCAAAACCCAAAACCGTTACACTTTTTTCAAAATAATTTTTCTTACTGATTTTAGACCTGTTTTTCAACCGCCGGAGATATATTTCAAACATAGAAAAACTTATATATGCCATATAAAACAATAAATCATGTAGAAATATCAAGACAAAACATGTCGATATGAACACAATTATATATCTTTCCGATGTCTTTTGTCAATTGTCTTTTGTCAATATTTATATTCACTGCTGGTGACAAAACACATTATTTCCTATTTGAATAATTGGTGGGAAATGGCGGGGATATGAATACAGATTTTGTCAGAAAAAAATTGCCGCGCCTTTTAATGAAAGTGTTGCAGATAAAAAGGCTCATGACATGAACGCTGACGGATTTTTGCGTATTGTCAGAAAGTATACGTACATCACCGAATTATTGCCTGACCTCTTGAACGAATTCTATTGATAAAATCATTGTTCATCCTAGATGGCAACTTTTTGGTGAAACAGTTCAGGGGCTTGAAATTTACTGCAAAATGATTGGGTTTGTAGTGCTGCCGATAATGGATTAGAGATTCGAAGGACAGTTATCTCAGTTGTTTTGGAAGAAACGAAAAACGGATTGCTGTATAAACAGCAATCCGAACAAAAAAAGAATAGCCACAAAGACCTATGCACCTTATGGTTATTCGTCATGTGTATAGACGTCACCTTTGATCCAATAGCATGCCTGTGGTTGTATCATAATAGACCGCTAGCCCTCGCTTTCTTTGGTGTATTGATTTAATCTTTTATGAAACGATCTGTCGTTTATCTCCGACATGGTTTCAGTGAGTATCTCTCGCAGTGTGGCAGCTCCGGCCGCAATGCGATCCATGATGCAGGGACAACGCCCGGCCGTACAGCCTTTCTTTTTCTTATAGTGAGGGCAGAAGCGGCAGTCGCACATCTCTGCGGTGTATTCAAATTCGCTCATGATAATAATTCCGTGTCCTCTCGGCATAAAATTTGGGATGCCAGTCATCATCCGTTCAATGGATTTCCTATAGGGCGTTTGCATAAATGTCATTTTTGATTTCTCCTTTTTCTTGTAATAAAAAAGCCAGCCGCTTTTAAACGACTGGCATATTCGGGCAACAAAAAAGGCAGATAGAAATAAAAAATCTATCTGCCGTGTTTAGCAATATTCAGTTGTACGAGAGTTCAAATCCTTCCACAAAGGGAAAAATGCGATTTTACATCTACAAATCGGAACATTAATTTTCCGCCCCTTAGACAGCAAAAAACCCTGATAAAATCAAGGTTTTTTGTGAGAATATCTTTTTCGTATTCTCTTGATGGTCCGAGTGGCGGGACTTGAACCCACGGCCTCTTGACCCCCAGTCAAGCACGCTACCAACTGCGCCACACCCGGAAATTTGAACATCTCTAGTATTATATCCACCTTATGGCGATTTGTCAAGAAAAAATGAAACATGTTTTTTACCTGTGTTTTCCGCATCAAACATGCAACAAGGGGTTGCCTCCGGAGTAAGAGGCAACCCACCCATTGCTTTCGCTTTGGAAATGAAGGAGATATTGGAGTATATGAAAAGAAAGGCGTACTCGAAGGGAAAGGGCTATTCAGACTGCGTCCGCATCTGGGACTGCATTTCAGCCAGGGTGACCTGGACATCATAGCTCTTGTTCTCACGGAATACCGTCACCGTAATGGTTTCGCCCGGGGCATACTTATTTTTCTCGCTGTTGAGCTGAGTATAGCTTACGATGTCAGCATCGTTAATCTTGGTGATAATGTCATACTTCTGGATGCCTGCCTGGGACGCCGGAGAGCCGGGCGCGACCGAGAACACCAGCGCGCCAGCGGGATATCCCATTTGCTTCAGCGTCGCGGCGTCATAGCTCGAGTCAATGGTGACGCCCAGATAGCTCTGCGGCTGGTTCTCGTTCTTAATCAGGCGTTTGGTGATCTCCGTCACCTCATTGACCGGGATGGCAAAGCCCATGCCCTCAAAGCCGTTGCCGGCCATTTTGGAGTTGTTGATGCCGATCAGTCGGCCCTGCTGATCCACCAATGCCCCGCCGCTGTTGCCGGGGTTGATGGCGGCGTCGGTCTGAATCAGATTCATCTCGGTTCCGCTCTCGGTTTGCAGCTTGCGGTTCAGCCCGCTGATGATTCCGCTGCTGACCGAGCCCATGAATTCCAGTCCGCCGGGATTGCCGATGGCAATCGCCGTGTCGCCCACCTTGAGCTGCTCAGAGTCGCCGATTTCGATCGGCATAAGACCGGTTTTCTCGATTTTCAGCACGGCAAGATCCGCACTGACGTCATAGCCGATCAGCGTGGCCGGCTGGGCAGTTTCAGGATCACTGGGCAGATACACCTCGATGACCGAATTGCTCGAACCGCCGCCAAAGCCGCTTGTATACTCCACGGCGGCAGAAACCACATGATAGTTAGTAATGATATAGCCGTCGGCGCTGTAGATCACGCCCGAGCCTTCACCCACCGCATCCGATGAACCGAAGAAACGGTTGCTGGTCTGAGTGGTGATGCGGACACCGACAACCGAAGGCGCCGCTTTTTCCGCCACGGCGGAGACAAGATTATCCGCCTGCCCGCTGATGTTGACCGTCTTGACGGTAGAGCCGCCCGTCGCGCTGCTCCCGCTGACTGCGGGCAGCTGTGTGGCGACAACCGCCGAGGAAATGATCCCGCAGATCAGGGCCGAGCATATGGACACTGCAAACATCTGACCGATGCTGTAGCGATGTTTTTCTTTTTTGGGCTTTCTTTCCTTTTTAGGAGCGGACGACTGGGACGAATAGCCCGGATAGGAAGAATAGGGATAGCCGGGATAGCTCTGATAGGGCGACGCCGTGCCTGAAGCATAATAGGAACCCGATTTCATTTCGCTCGTTTCGGACGTTGCAAAGGTGGCGGGCGTTGTCGGCACCGGCGTATAGCTTGACTGCGTATAGGCGGAGGCCTGAGGCGGTGTTGGAATGCTGTAGGAGTAGGCCGGGGGATATGCCGTACTCCCTGACAGGCTGCTCACCGGATCCTCTTCCTGTACCGTCGCCGTCTCCTCTGCGGGCGCGGTCTGAATCACCTGAGGCGGCTGAACGGGGGACGATGCATAGAAATCATTCTGTGCCGTCTGCGTTTCTGCGGGCTGTGCGGGCACTGCGGTCGGTTCCTCCGGCACAGGCGGATTATAGGTAAAATTCAAATCACTCATTGTTCTGTTCTCCTTTGCTGTTTCTCTTGCTTTCGATGTCATAATCATAAGTTAATTATATGGCGTTTTTTTCGAATTAATATGAAGAATCAGTAAAGGAAATGGGGTAAATCTGTGGCAAATGAGGCAGGGCTGGGCCATGTGCCCTTCCCTGCCTCATTTTCAAGCAAAAATGAATAGAACTGTCCGGTTACCAGTCATGGATGGATAAGCGGGAATTTTTTCGTCTGCTCGTGACGACAGGTTCCATAAGCACTGTATGTATTGATAGGTTCTGACGGGGCGGGCAGGTCTAATATTACATGGTTTCTGCAAGCGTGTGCAGCGCCCTGTCCGCTGCGGCGGACACACCGCCCAGCAGGGCCAGATCCGCGCCCTGCGCCCAGCCGATTTTAGCCGGTGCGCTGTCCGTCATCGCCTCACGGAGAAACTGTGCAAAGGAATCCATATACAGCGTGCCGAACGCTTTCGCCGTGCCGTCCACAAGCACCGTACTGCACGGTATAACGCGCAGGAGATTGGCGGCCGCCACGGCCAGACGCACCGCCGCATTCTGGATTGCATAGAGGCATTCGCTGTCCCCGGCGGCCGCCGCCGCTTTGACGTCCTCCAGCGTGATGTCCTCAGGCCGTGAGGAATGCTCGCCCAGATACCCCTCCCCTGCCGAAAATTTTTCCTGCAGAGTGCGCAGCACGCTGTCCGGGGTTGCCTGCTCCTCCAGCGTATTGCGCTTGGAGATGCGCCCGCCGCGCCATTCTGCGACGGCGGACGATGCGTCGGGGATGCTCTCGCTCAGCTCCCCCGACAGCGCGTGTGCCTTCGCCAATCCCTGCTCGCCCCGGCTTGGACAGAACACTCCGCAGGAAATGCCTTGCCCAACGAGGAGATACAAAAGCCCCTCCTCCGGCATCTCGCTCCTTAGGCTCGCGCCTGCAGCGGCCAGCTGCACACTGTTTTTCAGCCGCACCTGGCAGTCAAAGGAATCCGAAAAGAGCCGCACGCCCTCCTCCAGCCGTTGCAGGGTCTCCGCGCGCTCACCGGGCTCGTATGAGAGCGTGAGGCCCAGCAGCACACCGCACACCTCCCCCGCTTCCCGCACCCACGCGGTCATGCGTTCGGACAGCTGGCTGAGCGCCAGAGAATCAAACGTCTCAAAGGACATCAGCTCCCCGGTGCGCAGGATTTCCCCGCGCAGGTCGCCGAGCGCTGCCCGTGCGCAGTGCGCCCCGACCTCCACGGCACACACGCATCCGAACCGGGCGTTAAATTCCAGCAACACCGGACGACGTCCGGCGCGTGTGGCCTGTGCCCCGGTCTCGAGAATTAATCCCTTCTGAATAAACGTCTCCACGATTTTTGAAACGCCGGGATTGCTCAGCCGCAGCTTTCGAGCCAGGTCAACGCGGGATTGGGCGCCCCGGCGCAGCTCCTCTAAAATAAGCAGTTGATTGGTCACGCGAACCAGCCGTTGATTTTGTCCGTACACACCCTCACCTCGCTTTTCTCATCAGAATCGCTCAATTTTCTGCACCAGCTCATCACACCAGCTTTCAAACGCCTGATCGGGCGTCTGGAGCGACCGGTCGCTCAAAAAGGTCTCTACCGTGCCGCGCACACCGCGCGAGAAGGGAATTTTCGCCTGATACCATGGCACCAGACGCTTTATTTTTGTGTTGTCGAAAAGAACCGAATGAATCTTGTCCCCGTACAGCCCCGGCGCGCAGCTTGGCGTGTGCCTCGTCAGCATGTCGGTGCTGATGTGCAGAAGCTTCGCCGGGACGCCCAGCGCGGCGGCAATCTCCTGATAGATCAGGTTCCACGAAAGGCTTTCGTCCGATGTGATATGATAGGCCTCTCCAAGCGTCTCGGGGCGCCCCATCAGTCCCTCAAAGGCGATGGCAAAGTCCGCGCTGTGGGTCACGCACCACAGCGACGTACCGTCCCCCGGCAGGAGAACCGGTTTGCCGCGGCGCATCCGGTCGAGCGTCTGCCAGTGCCCCTGTTCGCCGTGCAGAATGAGCGGCAGGCTGCGATCGCTGTAGGTATGGCTGGGGCGGACAATGGTCACGGGAAAATCCTTCTCCCGGTAGGCGTCGATCAGGAGCGCCTCACAGGCGATCTTATCACGGGAATACTGCCAATGGGGGTTATGGAGACGCCGGCTTTCGGTGATGACCGGCTCACCCGACGCGTCATAGCAGGAGGCGGAGCTGATAAAAATGTACTGTGAGGTTCTGCCCGCAAAGACTTCAATGTCGCGCATCACCTGAGGCGGCGTATAGGCGATAAAATTCACCACCACGTCAAAGTTTTTGCCGCGCAGACATTCCTCTACCGCCTGCCGGTCCTCCACGTCGGCCTTGAGGCAAATCACCCCGGGCGGCATCTCACGGTTACGTGTGCCGCGGTTGAGTAGCGTCACCTCCCACCCCTTTTCCGTGCACAGACGCGTGACGTCGGTGCTGATCGTTCCGGTTCCGCCGATAAATAACGCTTTCATACTCTGTCCCTCCCGTTTCTTTTATCCAGTATACCTTTTTTTGTCTATTTTGGAAAGGGTTGCCTGTTCCTTATCAGAATGGAAAAACAAACGTTGATTTCATGCCTATTGCAGTTTTGGGGAAATAATGGTAAGATGAGAATGGTTTATTGGGATTATATTTGTGTCGGGCGTCGCACAAGCTATGAAAAAGTATGTAGAATGCTTATGTGGATTTCTGTGTTTTTTTGCGGATTGGCTTGACAGACGCCGATCGGCACAGTAATATGGATAGAGAAAACTGTATTATGTGAAATAGAACAGATGGCTCTGTGTTGCGCTGTTCTTTCTTTTTTCGGAGGGTATATGAAGAAAATTTCGTTCAAATGGATCTTTAATTTTTCCGTCCTGGCAATTTCGCTTGGGATTCTCTGTTATTTTGCCTTTACAGAAAATGGGGTTCTTGATCTTGTGCACAATGTCAAGGGCATCAATTACCTATGGCTTTTGGCGGCGCTTTTTTGTGTGATTACTGAAAAGTTTTTGGACTGTCAGATTCTCTACATTTTCACAAAGAACCTGCATCCTGAGTACCGCTATCTGGACTGCTTCCGCTCGGCCATGACCGGACAGTTCTTCAGCGCGGTCACCCCCTTTGCCTCGGGCGGACAGCCCATGCAGATCTATATCATGTCCCGCCAGGGCGTCAGTACCTCCAAGTCCCTGTCTGCCCTGATTCAAAAATTCATTGTCTTTCAGGCGACCATGACCGGTTATGCGCTGTTGCTGATGGTCCTCAGCTGGGGATTTTTTAAAGAAAAACTCTCCGCTTACCTCTACATGGCGATCGTCGCCTTCCTGATTAACCTCGGCATCATTTTGGTACTGACCCTTTTTTCCAGAAACCGATGGTTGACGCGCACGGTCTTTCGCGGAATCTACTCTTTCCTGGCCAAATTGCGCCTGATCAAAAACCCGGAAGAAAGGCTTGCAAGTCTCCAGGAGCAGCTTGACCTTTTCCACGACAACAACCTCCAGCTCAAACGCAATGTCAAGCTGGTTTTCCAGTCGGTGCTGTTTACGTTCTTGCAGATGACCGCCATTTTTCTTGTGCCCTTCTGCGTTTATAAGGCGTTTTTGTATCCCGGATATCCCATTGTAGAAATGCTCACCGCCATTTCGGTCGTCAACATGATTACGGCCTTTATTCCGCTGCCCGGCGGTTCGGGCGCCGCAGAGGGCAGCTTCCTGATTTTCTTCGGCATCTTTTTCCTGCTGCCCGGCACCCTCACACCGGCCGTATTTATCTGGCGCTTCCTCACCTACTATCTGACCATCGCGGCGGGTGCTCCCTTTGCCCTCGCCGGTAAAAAAAAGAGAGCCGATCAGCCTACGATTGCGGCCTGATCGATCACCCGATCCCCGCAGAAAGGAAGTGTCGGATTGCACGTGACTGAAAAACGGCCCTTAATCAGCGTGATCATCCCGGTTTATAATGTGGCGTCCTATCTGAGGCGCTGTTTTGATTCGGTGCTCGGACAAACCTTCGACGACTTTGAAGTGATCGTGGTCGACGACGGCTCCTCCGACGGTTCAGCCGAGATCATCCGGGAATATACGGAAGCTCACGACCAGTTTTCCTCCCTCCGTTTTGAGAAAAACATCGGTAACGGGCCGGCCCGTAACGCCGCCCTCGCGGCTTCTCGGGGCGAGTTCATCTCGTTCATGGACAGCGATGACTATGTTGAGCCCCACTTTCTCGCCCGTCTGTATGGGGAGATGACCGCACAGCGCGCCGACATCGTCATGTGTCAGTACGACATTCTGCGCCCCAGCGGAAGCGTCCTTTTCCGTCATCCCGGACGCAATGAAACGCCCACCTCGAAGAGCGCCCTTTCCCGTCTTTACCGCGACATGTCGGTGCACCACTTTTTGTGGAACAAGCTTTACCGGCGGACGCTGTTTGAAGAGACCGGCTTTGAGCTGCCCGCGATGATTTTTGAGGACATCGCAAGCGTACACATCCTGTTCCACCAGGCCAAAAAAATTGTCTTTATCAAGGACATCCTCTACCACTACTGTCAGCGCAGCACCTCGCTGTACTACACGATACACACCCGCCGGCTGGACGACAATGTCAGGGCGCTCACCCTGATCCGGCAGTACCTGTCCGGGCGCAAGCTGCTCGGCGAATACCGTGCCCCCTTTAATTTTTCGGTTACCCGCACGATGGTCACGATGACCATCGACATCGCGGCCATGCACATTCAGAAGCGTTTGCGGGGCGTGCGGGGCGACTGGGTCAAATACTGGGGCTGGCTGAGTTCCCTGTATGTCCCACGCGCCGAAAAAGAAGATGAAGAACTCACAGCTGAAGGATAACAATGAAGGCTTTCGTGTGCGGCTGCACACGAAAGCCTTTTGCTATGATCTTTATGAATTGCCTGACGGGAAGTAGGGGCGTAGGACGTTTGCAACCGCGCTGACCGGCATGGTCTGGAGAATCACGCGGCCGGGTCCGGTCACGACCGTGTTGAACAGCCCTTCGCCGCCAAACAGGACGTTTTTGACCCCCTTGACCGTCTGAACGTCCATTCTGCAGGTGGCGCTCATCACGGCGGTATAGCCGGTGTCCACGATCATCGACTGTCCTGCCTGGAGGTTGTACTCCACAGTCGAACCGTCGATTTCAACAAACGCGGTGCCCTGTCCGCTCAGCTTCTGCATGATGAAGCCTTCGCCGCCAAACAGGCCCGAACCGAACTTCTTGCTGAAGAACACCGACAGTTCCACACCGGCGGTGGAGGCCAGAAATCCGCTCTTCTGCACGACATACTCCTGTCCCGGGCCAATTTCAAGCGAGAGGATCGAGCCGGGGAAGGAGGAGGCAAAGGCAATCAGGCCGGGGCCGCCCTGCGCGGTGTAGATGTTCTGGAACATGGATTCGCCGGAAAACGCCCGTCCGAACATTTTGCCGATGCCGCCGTGGCCGGCGGTCTGCATCTGCATATTGGGACTCATCCAGCTCATGGAGCCGCGCTCGGTGATCAGTGATTCTCCCGCGTCCACCTCACAGATGACGACGGGAAGAGGGGTTCCCTGAATGTTATAGCGCATGTTTTTGTTTCCTTCCTTTCAGTTTTTATGTAAGTGTTTCCACTTTGAACCGCTGCGCAAGATTAATTGACCGGGGTCGTGGACTTAACCGCGGTGTCGAGTCCGGGAATGCTGAACATCAGGTTGTCGCCGCCGAAATAGGTGGGCATTTTACCGTCCCATTTGTTGATGAATTCAATGGCGATGATCTTGTCGGTGATCTCCACGTTTTTCGCCTTCATGGCCTCCGCCTCGCCGCGTGCCTTTTCCACCGCCTGCTGCGCCTCGGTCTTGACACGCTCGAGGTCATACTTCGACTTGAGGGCATTCTGCTCGGCGATCTGCTTCTCCTCGATCGCCTTGTTGAAGGCCTCGCTGAACTCAAAGTTGATCACGTTGAAGGAGTCCACCTGGATGAATTTGTCCTGCAGCTTCTGCTGGAGCAGCTCCTTCATGGCGAGCGACACGTCGGTGCGCTTGGTGATCAGCTCCTCCGCCGTGAAACGGGAGGTCACCGCCTTAATGGTCTCGCTGATGGCGGGGCTGATGATGGTCGATTCAAAGCCGATGCCTATATTTTTGTAGAGCGGGGCGACGCTGTCGCTGGCCACACGGTAGTTGACCGCGATGGTGCTCGTGATTGACTGGAGATCCTTGGAGGCGGAGGAGTTCTGCGCCGACTCGACCTTTTGCATACGCACATCAATCGTACGCACCGACTGGACAAATGGGATTTTGAAGTTGAGTCCCTCATTGAGCGTCCGGTCACTGACCGCGCCCATGGTGAGCAGCACGCCCCTGTGCCCCGCCGGGATGACCGTAAAGGAGGACAGCGCTACAATAAGCGCCACCAGAACCACTGCGGCAATCACGACCAGCCTGCGGATTTTCTTTGTGTTGAGTTTGATTTTGTTATCGGTATACATATCGGTTTCCTTTCTTCACATAATCTGCTTTCCACTCATTATACCACAACTCTCCCCCACTAGGATACTGGGAAAAAACATAAAAAATGTGTCTCTTTGCCGTAAAAATCTCCTTCTCAGCAAAATTCGCAGGAAACATTTGCACGCCCGACGCAATTATGGTATTATATATTGAATTGTGATTTGGAGGGTGATTGTATGCAAAACAATACGCTGCGTGTCGTCGTTCTGTTTGGCGGCGTTTCCTCGGAGCACGAGGTTTCCTGCCTTTCAGCGGCCTCGGTGATCGGAAACCTGTCCAAAGAGCGCTACGCGATTGACCGGGTGGGTATCACAAGGTCGGGACAATGGCTTCTGTACGCCGGTCCTGACGAGGACATCCCGAACGGAACATGGGCGGAGCACCCGGATAACAAGTCCGCCTTCCTCTCCCCCGACCGGTCCGCTCCCGGCCTGTTTGTGCTTAACGGGGAACGGTATGAACGCCGTCCGGCCGACGTGGTTTTCCCCGTCCTGCACGGCAAAAACGGCGAGGACGGCACTATGCAGGGACTTTTCCAGCTTGCAGGGCTGCCCTTTGTGGGCTGTGACACCCTCTCCTCCGCCGTGTGCATGGACAAAGGCATTGCAAACACACTGTTTGAAGACGCGGGCATCCCACAGGCCGCCTTTGTGTGGTTCTGGGCGCGCGATTATGAAATAAAACGCAAAGAGATCCTCAACGTCATCGAGCGGAAGCTTCACTGGCCGGTCTTTGTCAAGCCCGCCAACGCGGGTTCTTCGGTCGGCGTATCCAAGGCGGGCGATGCCGATGCGCTTGACCGCGCGGTGGCGCTGGCCGCGAAGGAAGACAAAAAAATCGTGATCGAAGAGACGATCACCGGTGCGGAGGTCGAGGTCGCCGTCATGGGCAACGAGGAGCCGGTCGCCTCCACCGTGGGCGAGATTGCGCCGGGCGACGAATTTTACAGCTATGACGACAAGTACAAAAACGGCGTGTCACAGCTCTTTATTCCCGCTCGCCTGCCCGAAAACGTGCTTGGGAACGTGCGCGACTGCGCGGTCAGGGCATACCGTATGCTGGGCTGTGAAGGGCTTGCCCGTGTCGACTTTTTTGTCAAGCCCGACGGAACGCACTGCCTCAACGAAATCAATACCCTGCCCGGTTTTACAAACATCAGCATGTATCCCAAGCTCTTCATGGCGGAAGGGCTCTCCTACGGGGAGATTCTGGACCGGCTGATTACCTGCGCGCTTGCGCGTCAAAGCTAGGACATGAGGAACAGGAAAGAAAAAGCGATTGGGGTCTTTGATTCAGGGCTGGGCGGGCTGACCGTCGTCAAGCATCTGATTGACCTGATGCCTAACGAGAACATCGTCTATTTCGGGGACACCGGCCGGGTGCCCTACGGCACCAAGAGCGGCCCCATTATTGAAAAATACGCTGCACAGGATGTGCGGTTTCTGCTTTCGCAAAACGTCAAAATGATCATTGCCGCCTGCGGGACCGTCTCCTCGGTCGTGCCCCGTCTGGGCGAAATGCTTGAGATTCCCTACACCGGCGTGGTTCAGCACGCCGCGCGGCGTGCGGCGCAGGTGACCAAAACCGGACGCATCGGGGTGCTGGGCACCACCGCCACCATCCGCAGCGGCTCCTACCGCGAGGCGCTGCACGCGATGGATTCCTCCTTTGAGATTTACCAGGCTGACTGCCCGCTGTTTGTCCCGCTCGTGGAGAACAATAGTATCTCTCCCGACGACCCGGTTCCGGTGGAAATCGCCCGGCGCTATCTCGCGCCGGTGCTTGCGGCGGGCGTGGATACGCTCATCCTGGGCTGTACCCACTACCCCCTTCTTGCGCCCGTGATCGCCAAGGTGTCGGGCGGGGGCGTACGGCTTGTGGACGCGGGCGGGGAAACCGCCCGTCACACCTTTGAGGTGCTGTGCGCGGAGGATCTTCTCAACCCCGACGGCACGGGACAGTGTCGTTTCTACGTCAGCGATCATGTGGAAAACTTTTCACAGGCCGCCAGCTTATATCTGCGTATGGACGTGGGCGGCAACACACAAAAAATAGACATTGCGTCATACTGATAGCGATCACGCAGGGAGGCTGCACGTGAAAAAGAATTATTTGATCTCGATCAGCGGCAAACAGATCCTGGACGGAGAAGAGGGAATCACCGAGCTGACCACCCTCGGCACCTACCACAAGCGAAACGGCAACCGGTATATCTCCTATGACGAATACCAGCCCGACCTGCCCCGCTCGGTCAAAACCACCCTCAAGGTGGAGGATGGGCACCGGGTGACGCTGATCCGAAACCAGACCAGCTCCCGTCTGATCCTGGAAAAGGGACGGCGGCACCAGTGCTTTTATGACATTGGCTTCGGCTCACTCATGCTGGGCGTTTTCGCTGACCGCATCGACAACGAGCTGACCGACCAGGGCGGCCGTCTGAGCTTTCATTACACCCTGGACATTGACTCCAGCCTCACCAGTCTCAACGAGGTACAGATCACCGTGAAGGAGGCAGACCATTCATGTCAAGAATAGTATCCGCCGCCGTGGAGCGCCTCCGGGACGCCATTGACGCGGCCTTTGCACACGCCGTTTCAGAGGGGCATTTCCCCGAAATCTCGCTGCCCGATTATGTCATCGAAATTCCCGCCGAACGGGAGCACGGCGACTTCGCCGCCAACGCCGCCATGGTGTCGGCGCGGGCGCTGCGGCTGCCGCCGCGCAAGATCGCCGAGCTGATTGTCGAGCACATCTCCTTAAACGGCACGATGTTTGACCGGGTGGAAATCGCCGGGCCGGGTTTTCTCAATTTCTTTTTGAGCAATGAGTTTTATGTCGAGGTGCTCAAGGACGTCCGCACGCTCGGAGAGGAGTATGGCCACTCCGACTACGGACAGGGGAAAAAGGTCATGATCGAATTTGTCTCCGCCAACCCCACCGGCCCGATGCATCTGGGCAACGCGCGCGGGGGCGCTTTGGGCGACTGTCTGGCGGGCGTGATGGACGCCGCCGGCTTCGACGTGTGGCGGGAGTTTTATGTCAATGATGCCGGCAACCAGATCGAAAAGTTCGGCTATTCGCTGGAGGGGCGTTATTTACAGCTCCTGCTCGGCGAGGACGCGGTCGAATTCCAGGAGGACTGGTACCAGGGCGAAGACATCACCGAATTGGCGCAGAAATACATCGATAAAAACGGAAACAACCTTGTGACGCTCTCCTCCGACCAGCGCCGGGCAGTGCTTGTGGACTTTGCCATGCCGCGCAACCTCGAGCGCATGAAGGAGGATCTTCGCAAATACCGCATCGAATATGACAAGTGGTTTCTGGAAAGCACGCTGCACAACTCGGGCGCCGTGGACGAAACCATCGAGCTCCTGACCAAAAACAGCATGACCTACGAAAAGGACGGCGCAATCTGGTACAAGGCGACCGAAAAGGGTGCGGAAAAGGATGAGGTTCTGGTGCGTCAGAACGGGCACCCCACCTACTTTGCCGCCGACATAGCCTATCACCGCAACAAGTTTGCCCGCGGCTTTGAGCTGCTCATTGACATCTGGGGCGCCGACCATCACGGTCATGTCGCCCGCATGAAGGGGGCGCTGGACGCCGTGGGGGAAAACGGCGACAACCTCAAGGTCATCCTCATGCAGCTGGTGCGTCTCGTCAAGGACGGCGAGCCGGTGCGCATGAGCAAACGAACCGGCAAGGCCATCCAACTGCGCGACCTGCTCGACGAGGTTCCCCCCGATGCGGCGCGCTTCATCTTTAACATGCGCGAGGCCAACTCGCAGATGGAGTTTGACCTGGATCTTGCGGTTCAGCAGGACAACCAAAATCCTGTCTACTACGTGCAGTACGCCCACGCGCGCATTTGCAGCATCCTCAAGGCACTGGCAGCCGAGGGCATTGCCCCGCGTGAATGCACCGACCCCGAGCTCGACCTGCTCAGCACGCCCGAAGAGCGTGAGCTCATCCGGCACATTGCCTCCTATACGGGGGAGATTGCCGACGCCGCCCGCGACTTTGAGCCGTCGCGCGTCACGCGGTATGTGATCACGCTGGCCACCCTCTTCCACAAATTCTACAACTCCTGCCGGGTGAAGGGAGAGATCGAAGGGCTTGCTCAGGCGCGTCTGACGCTGTGCCTGAGCGTGCAGACAATCATCCGCAACGTGCTGACTATGTTTAAGATCACCATTCCCGAATCCATGTAGCACCCAAAAACCCTCCTGTGACAGACTGCCGCAGGAGGGTTTTCTTATACGCCCGATATTGCTTTGATCACTTCGCCCGCCAGGATCAGCCCCATCACCCCGGGGACAAAGGACACGCTGCCCGGCGCTTGCCGCCCGGCGGTGCCCTTCTGCTCCCCCTCCTCATAAAGGAGCGGGCGGGGCGGTTCCTTCGAGTAAACTACGGGCAGATGTTCGATGCCTCTGCTTTTGAGCTCGCGGCGCATCACCCGAGCGAGCGGGCAGACACTGGTTTTGCTGAGATCGGCAACCTCAAAAGCGGCGGGGTTGAGCTTGTTGCCCGCACCCATCGCGCTGATCACCGGCACCTCCGACGCTTTGCAGCGCACGATGAGCTCAATTTTCGCCGACACCGTGTCGATCGCGTCCACCACATAGTCGTAGACGGTAAGTTCCACACTGTCCGCCGACGCCCGGTCATAAAAGAGCGGCACAGGGCGTACGATGCACTGTGGGTTGATGTCAGCCACGCGCCGCGCCATCACCGCGACCTTTTGCTCGCCGATCGTGCTGTGCAGGGCAACCAGCTGACGGTTGAGGTTGGAGGGCGCCACATCGTCGGCGTCGAACAGATCAAGTGCGCCCACGCCGCTGCGCGCCAGCGCTTCGGCCGCGTAGGAGCCCACCCCGCCGATTCCGAACACGGCGACGCGGGCGTTTTGGAGCCTCTCAAGCCCCTCTTTGCCCAGCAACTGTTCGGTGCGTATCCATGGGTTCATACAAGCTCCTCCCCTCGGCTTCGGGGCATGCAGATCGTAAACAGCGCCCCGATTTCATTGTTTTGCGCGGTCAGCGTGCCGCCGTGGTGTTCAAATACGGTTTTTGCCATGGACAGCCCGATGCCGTGCTTGCCCTGCCTTCCCTTATAGAAACGGTCAAAGATGCGGGGCAGCGCTTCCTCATCAATGCCGCCGCCGTCGTCCTGCACGGTTACAATCACCATGCCGCCCTCCTCCCGGCAGGTTACCAGGATGCGGGACTTCGCGTACCGCAGGCCGTTGGACAGGATATTGCCGAATGCGCGCTCGCACTGCCGCTCGTCGCAGGTCACCGGCACAGGCTCAGGCGGGAAGAGATATTTCACCTGCACGTCGGAGCGCAACAGGATACCCTTGAGATTGCCCCCGCTGCGCGAGATCACTTCGCGGAAGTCACATTCGGTCTGCACCGAATCGGTTTTGATGTTGTCAATTTTAGAGATGTAGATCAGATCCTCCACCATGTCGGTCAACCGGTCGGTCTCATTTAAAATGACGTCGGTCGCCTCACTGTTGTCCTCAAACATGTTGTACTGGATGCCCTCCGTATAGCCCTTGATGGACATCAGCGGCGTGCGTAGCTCATGGGAGACGTTCTGGAAAAAGATCTTCTGGTCGCTGTCGTATTTTTCCAGCTGGGCGGCGGTCTGGTTCATGACGGTTTTGAGCTCAAGAAGCTCCCGGTCGCGTGTTTCAAACTCCCGTTGGCGATAGTCCCCGTTGCCCAGCGCAACCGCAAACTCGGACAGCGCCCGAATAGGCCGCACGATGCGCCCGGTCATGAGCACCGTCAGCACAAGCGCCGCGGATCCGAGCACCAGAATGATAATCAGCAGAAAGACGTTGACCGTCCTGAGAAGCTGGTTCAGCCCCGTGCTGTCAATGTAAAAGACCACCGACATGCTTGAGGTCACGGGCGCGCCCCAAAAGGCTCGAACCCACTGCACCCGCGTACCGGTCATCACATAGTCACGCCCTCCGGCGTGGACGCTGTGCTGCTGACGGTCATCAAGCGGAATCCGATTTTCCTCAATCACGTCAATCAGCTGCTGTGTGCGCTCGAGAAGCACCTCGTCCGCATTGGCGCGCGGCACCTGGATCGTGTAGTCCTCACTGACCAGAAAGGCCTGCACCTGGCTGAGATGGGAGACCTCCCGGGCGACAATGCCCGCGCCGTCCGCCATTTCGGGCAGGGAGGGCTGTTCCTCCTGCCAGGCGGGCGGGCTCTCCCCGAATGCGGGAAAGCTTCTGTCCACACGCTCTACCGCGCTTTGCAGCTGGCGACCGATTTCCGAATTAATATAGCGGTGCAGGACAAAGTTAAAAAACAGTGATATGACGGCAAAAAGGCCGAGCATCATCAGGATAAACATCCGCAGGATGCGCGTGCGCAGGCTGATCCTTTTTTTCATGCTGTCTTTCCCTTCAGGCGGAAGCCGTAACCCCAGACCGTTTCAATGACCGTGCCGCTGTCTGCGAGCTTTCTGCGCAGACGCTTGACCGTATCGTCGGCGACGCGGGTCTCCACCGCGCTGTTGTAGCCCCAGATTTTATCAAGCAACTCCTCGCGGGGCACCGCGCGCTCCTTGTTTTCCACGAGATAGGCCAGCAGGCTGTATTCGTTGGGCGTCAACTCAAGAAGACCGCCGCCGCAGGTGACCCGCTTGGCGCTGATGTTGATGACAATATCCTCAAAGGCAATTTCACGGGTGGCCTCGGTGTACTGCTTTTTGTCCATTTCGATGCGCCGGAAAATCGCCTTGACCCGCATGACCAGCGCCATGGGGCTGAAGGGCTTTGTGAAATAGTCGTCGCTGCCCAGCGCGATGCCCGAGATGTAATCGGTGTCGCTGTCGCGGGCAGTCAGCATCAGGATGGGCACATGGCTGATCTGCCGCAGCGCGGTGCACACGGCAAAGCCGTCCGACCCGGGCATCATCACGTCGAGAATCACCATGTCGCTGGGATTCTTTTTAAAGGCCTCCAAAAGCGCGTCACCCGTCTCGAAGGTCTTGACCTCATAGCCTTCCTTTTTTAAAAACAGCTCCACGATGTTTCGGATGTTGGCCTCATCGTCTGCCGCGTATATCAGTTTTTCCATATCTGTCACCGCTCTTCTTTGATGATATCATTATTATACCGGCTTTTACGCAAAAAGTCAGCCCCGAAACTGCCGCGAAATTAAGGTAAATGTGTGGCAATTGACAGGGCTGTGCTCCGCGCGGTATAATGTACGGACAGTAATGCGCCGCAGAAAGGGGGATTTTTCCATGCCGACCAGCCTCTGGGAAAGACTTTGTATGGGCAAAGAGCCCCCGCTTGACGAGCGTAAGCGCCGGGAGCGCTACGGCCTTGCGGCCAGCCTGACCGGCATGCTGTGCAACGTGGCTCTTTTTGCGCTCAAGATGGCGGGCGGGCTTTTGTCCGGTTCAATCGCCGTGCTGGCCGATGCCTTCAACAACCTCTCTGACGCAGGCAGCTCGGTGGTCAGCTTTGTCGGCTTCCGCATGGCGGCCAAGCCCGCCGACCGGGAACACCCCTTCGGACACGGTCGCATCGAATACATCGCCGGGCTTATCGTTTCTTTTCTGATTCTTTTTGTGGGCGCCGAGCTGTTTGTCTCCTCGATAAAGAAAATTTTTGCGCCGGAGGAGCTGTCCTCCAGTGTCTGGATCCCGATTTTTCTGGTTCTCTCCATCGTTATTAAGCTGTGGATGAGCGTTTTTTACCGGCGGATTGGCAAGAAAATTGAATCCTCCGCCCTGAAGGCCGCCGCGCAGGATAGCCTCAACGACGTCATCGCGACGGCCGCCGTCCTGATTTCCTTTGTGATTTTCATGCTGACCGGCGTGTCGCTTGACGCTTATTTTGGCCTCGCGGTGTCGGTTTTTATTCTGATTGCGGGCATCCGAACCGCCAGGGAGACCATCTCTCCCCTGCTCGGTCAGGCACCCGACCCCGCCCTTGTCGGGAACATAGAGGCCTCGGTGCTGTCCTATGACGGCATTATCGGCGTGCACGACCTGATCATACACAACTACGGCCCCGGACGCAGCATCGTCTCCCTCCACGCGGAGGTGTCCGCTGCCGCGGACATTCTGGAGAGCCACGACACCATCGACCTGATCGAACGGGAGCTTGCCGAACGTTTTGCCTTAGACGTCGTCGTTGTTCACATGGATCCCGTCACGGTGGACGACGAGCACATAAACGCCGCACGGACGACCGTGATCGAAACGCTGCACGGCATAGATCCCCGCTTGGATATGCATGACTTTCGCATGGTAGAGGGCGTCAACCATACCAATCTGATTTTCGATGTGGTGATCCCCGGTCAATTCGGCTATTCGCCCGCGGGGCTGACCGAGGAGCTTGAACGGCGCTTGCAGAAAATTGACTCCAAATTTCTCCTACGCGTGCACGTTGACAGAAATTACTAGGATTTTGCTTTTTTGCAGGAAGCGTTGACTTCCCCGACCCATTCGCGATATAATAGGCTTGCACATTTTTAATATGCCGTCGAAAGGACTGTTTCGTCTTATGAATATAAAAGAGTTTCTGCTGGAAAAAAAGCGATATTTTCTCCTTGCGGGAATCCTGATGGTGATCACGGTGGTGGTATGCCTGCTGGTCTTTCCGCCAGCCTACCGCCTGCCCATCGTCCTGATCATCATTTTGCTTACCCTCTTTCTCGCCGCGCTGGGGCTTTTTGAAGAGCTGTCCAGCCGCACCGCTTTGCACGAGCTGATCCTGCAGGATCTGGACGAGCTGCAAAAAACGCCCGACTACTCAGTGCCCGCCAGCGGCACACAGGAGGAGCGTGAGCTCTCAAACGGCATTAATACGCTTTCGCAGTACATAGCCTCCCTGCGCACGGAAAACGAAAAAGAGCGCAGCGACCTGGCCGATTACATCCGCGTCTGGTCGCCCAAGCTGGAGGAAAATCTCATCGAGTTCCGCAACATCGCCAACTCCGCCCTCAAAAGCGACCTGCCCAACCTTCTGGAGCGGCAGGCCGACCAGACCAACCTCGTGGTGCAGCAACTTCTCTACTACCTGCGCACCAAGACCGACGGGCTGGGCAACCGCAAGGTGCCGGTCAGCGTCAATGAAATGGCGCTGCAGACCATCAAGCGCTACTACTCCTTTATGCAGCAAAAGCGCATCGGCTATCTCATCAAGGGGCAGGACATCATCATCAACACCGATCCCGATATTTTGAGCTTTGCGTTCGGACAGGTGCTGCACAACGCCATCAAGTACAGCCCGCGCAAGGGCAGTATCGGCATTTACATCAAGAAATTCCAGGACAATTATTATCTGATTGTCGAGGACAAGGGCTCAGGAATCAGCCCCTCCGACCTGCCGCATGTATTTGAAAAGAACTATGTGGGCAAGAATGAGCTGGATGAACATTCCCCCGGCATGGGGCTCTATCTTGCTAAATCCTTTGTCGAGCTGATGGGTTATCAGATCGGACTTAACTCCAAGCTCAACCAGGGCACAACGGTCGCCATCTGCTTCTCGGGTGAGGTTCCGGTGAACAAAAACGGATCGGGCAACCGCTCCGCTGTACCGGCTGCACCCAAGGCCAAAGAGCCTGTCCGTGTCGCCGAAGAAGCTGCGCCCGCGACGGCGCGCACGGAGGATGAGAAAAAGCCCGCGAAAAAGTCCGCGCCGCCCGCCGAAAAACCGCCGCGCAAAAAGCCTGTCCCGCCGGCTGAGCCGCCCGAAGAATTTGAACTTGATCTGGAAGCGGCATCCGACGAGAATGAGGGTGAGGGCGAAACCTATCTGTCAGACGAGGCTGATAACGTGTCCGGAATCGAGCGCTTTGTCTCCAAGAAAAGCAAAACCCAAACGACGAAGAAAAAGGCTGATGCGCCCGCCCCGCCGTCCAAAAAAGAGCCTGAGCTGCAAAACGATAACACAGTTTCTGAAAATTCGAAATTGGATTAATACTATGACGCCGGACAGCATAGCCTGTCCGGTGTTTTTTCAGCAAGAAGCTCCTAAGAAGTAACGGGGCGACGCCCCCGCCGCAGGACAGCGTTTCTGCGGCGGGGGCGTTTTCACACTTAATTTTAGTATGTTCTGGGCTTATTGCAGTCACAGTCGCAGCGTTTTGAGGAATGGTGCTGTGACCCGCAGGAATCCTGACAATCATTAGCCTTGGGCGGGAAGAATTCGTCAACTGGGAACTCAATGCGGCGGAAGAGGTCGCATGGATTGTCGGACGCGCTGGCCACACACTCGTTCTCCGGGATGCAGAAGTCATACGCCGGCAGCAGGAGCTGGACGTTTCTCGAAAGCTGTACGATTGAGAAAAGGCCGATGCTGACAAAGACCTTTTTCACGCTTTCGCCGCAGCAGAAACGGCCGTGGAAGCACCTTTCGATGCAGGCCGGGATGCAGGGGCAGGGGTCGCAGTCGTCACAGCACTCGACAATCCGGCAGTCCAGACCGATGGGGTCGGCCACCTGAACCGTCGCCTTGGGCAGGTTTTTGCTGGACATCAGCTGCATGTCGTCTTCACCCGGGCAGAATTCCGAACTGAAGATGCGGACATTTCCTTCGCTTCCGTACAGAATGACCTTTTTGCTGAAGCAGCACAGGCCGCACACACTTGCACTGGGCGAGGCGGGGACACGGCAGATCTCCAGTTCAACCTTGAAGAAGAAGGTCATATCCACCGTGAAGAAGCCCTTGTTGAAGGGAACCTTTTCGGTGTCGATGAACACCTGAAGCACATCGACATCCCTCAGGCGAACGGTGTTGGCCTGGTCTACCATCTCCTGCCCTTCCTCGGTGAAAAAGCAGCGCAGGTCCTCCAGGCAATCCTTGTCGCAGCAGGAGTCGTATACTCTGGACGAATCCACACACACGGCTTCCTTAATGCAGTTCGCTGTCTGGGGCTCATGAATGGTTACACGGTTTGCATTGTTGTTATCCATATAAAATACCTCCTGATAGATTTGAACCCGAATGTTCACTCCATCTTATGGTATTTTAGATTTTTTGTTCCTGGTTTTCGGCCTTTTCCCCGCTTTGCTTATAATTATTAGAAATTTGAATCCTTTTATAAGAGGAACTTCCCATCCTATTGCCTCTGTATAAAATTTGTTATATAAATTCAGCACAACCGTCAAAGTTTTTCTAATCCTCTGTAAAAAGACTTGATTTTTGTCATATTTGCTCTATAATAAGTTTATTGGGTAAATATTTTTCTTTGACCCAGGAAAAATAACCCTTTAAATTGATTGGAAAGGTTGGACGCTATGCTCGTCTATGATGTGCAGCGAATCCGCGAAATCCTTGAAGACTTTTATTTGCTTTCCGGGATTCACATCGTATTTTTTGACACGCACTCTACCGAACTCGCATCCTACCCCAAAGGGCAAAGTAAATTTTGCACCATGATCCGCTCCTCGCCAACCGGATATTCCCTGTGTAAGCAATGTGACCTGAAGGCCTTTGACAGCGCCGTTAAGGATCAGCCTCCCCACGTGTACCGTTGTCACACCGGCCTGCTCGAATCGGTCGCCCCGGTCTATGACGGCGACACCCTGATCGGCTTCGTCATGGCGGGGCAAGGACGTGAAGTGACGCGTGAATCGGGTCAGTGGGAGGAAATTCAGGCGAATTGCCATGATTTGCCGGTTGATTTTTCTGAGCTGTACCCGCACTTCAAAAAACTGCCCGGCGTTTCGGAAAAGAGCCTGGGCGCGGCCGTGCGCATGGTCGGCCTGTGCATAGCGCACAGTTATAAAAACCATCTGCTCAGCCGCGGACGGGGCGACTTTTGCGCTGCACTCCAGCAGTACATTGAAAACCACTACGACACCCCTGAAAAAATGCGCCTGTCCAGCATGGCGCAAACCTTCGGCGTCAGCAACTCCACCATCTGCCACCTGTGCAAGCGCGAGCTGGGGGTGACCGTTGCGCAGCTTATCCGGCGCTGCCGTGTCAACGCCGCGAAAAACCTCCTGATGAACACGGGCATCCCGATCAGTGAGATCGCCTCCATGGTGGGCATCCCCGACTTTAACTATTTCACCAAGGTTTTCAAGGCCGAGTCAGGCTTTACGCCCAGCCGCTTCCGCGCGCTGGCCTAATTCTCCACAATACAAAACCCGCCTTGTTTGCACAGAGCAAATAAGGCGGGTTTTGTATTCAGGGCTACCTATTTTCTGTTTCTACGGTCAGCACTGCCTCGGCGCAGCGAACCCCGTCCACAGCCGCCGACAAAATCCCGCCGGCATACCCCGCGCCTTCACCGCAGGGATAAAGCCCCGGCGTACTCACCGACTGCAAGTCCTCCCCGCGTCTGATGCGCACCGGCGATGAGCTGCGCGTTTCCACCCCGGTCAGCAACGCACCGGGCGAAGCGAAGCCGGGCAGCTTTCGGTCAAAGGCTGCGATCCCCGCCCGCAGCGACTCGGTGACATATCGGGGCAGGATCTCCGCGAGGTCGCTGGGCGCGACGCCGGGACGGTAGGTAGGCTCAGTGTCTCCCAACGCACGGGAGGGCACACCCTGCAAAAAATCTCCGAGCTGCTGCACCGGCGCGCGGTAGCCTCCGCCGCCCAGCGCAAAAGCCGCGCGCTCAAGCGTACGCTGAAGCACGACACCCGACAGCACGTGCCCGTCGGGAAAGTCATCCGGCGTCACCCCGACCAGCAGGGCACTGTTCGCATTGGCGCCGTCACGGGCGTGCTCGCTCATACCGTTGGTCACAACGCCGCCCTCCTCCGTGGCCGCCGCCACCACCACCCCGCCGGGGCACATGCAAAAGGTATATACCCCCCGCCCGTTCGGCAGATGAGCCGCCAGCTTGTAGTCGGCCGCACCCAGCGCGGGGTGTCCCGCAAAACCTCCGTACTGCACGCGGTCAATCATGCGCTGGGAGTGCTCGACGCGCACCCCTAGCGAAAAGGCCTTGGGCTCCATCGCCACACCGCCCTCCAGGAGCATTTCAAACGTGTCGCGCGCGCTGTGCCCAATGGCCAGAATCACCCGGTTTGCTGTGAGGATTTGCGTTTCTCCCCCGCGGGATGACACCGCAAGGCCGGTCACCCTTCCGTTTTCAGTCAGCAGGCGCTCCATTTTGGTGTCAAAGCGAAACGCACCACCCAGCGAAATGATGCGCCCCCGCAGATTTTTCACCGTGACTCGCAGCTTGTCGGTGCCGATATGCGGCTTGGCCGCGTAGAGGATTTCCTCCGGCGCGCCGCAGTCCGCAAGCTCCATGAGAACTTTGCGCATACGGCTGTCCTTGATGCCGGTGTTGAGCTTGCCGTCCGAAAAGGTGCCCGCACCCCCCTCACCGAACTGCACGTTGGACTGTTGGTCAAGCGGCCCGCCGCCCCAAAAGGCGGCAATGTCAGCCGTGCGCCTGTCCACATCGCTCCCCCGCTCCAGGACAATCGGCCCTGCGCCTGCCTGCGCGAGAATCAGCGCGGCGAACAGCCCCGCCGGGCCCGCGCCCACCACCACCGGCCGCATGGACGGCGGCGTGTGGGGCGGAAGGACATAGCGGTAGGGCTGTGCAGACGCCACCGTCCTGTCCCTGCGTTTGGGTTCGGCACCGTGTACGGTCACCTCCACAGTGACCACGAAGTGGAGCGCCTGCTTTTTGCGGGCATCCAGCGACTTTTTATACAGCTTCATGGACTGAATGTCCTGTACAGGGATACCTAAACGCTCGGCCGCCTTAGCACGCAGATCGGCTTCATTTCCGTCCAACTCCAGTTTGAGCTCCGCAATTCTCAGCATCACGATTCCTTTCCCCGCGCCGCCGATTGTCCGGCCAGCGCGCCTGAGCTCCACGCCCACTGTAAATTAAAGCCGCCGCAATCCCCGTCGACGTCAAGCACCTCCCCCGCGAGATAGAGCCCCGGACAGCGCCTCGATTCCATGGTCATGGGGTTCACCTCATCGGTACAAATCCCACCGGCGGTCACCTGCGCGTTTTGGAAGGAGTGCCCGCCCAGCACCGTGAACCGCCAGTCGCTCAGCCGCCGCGCCGCGCGCATTAGCGCCGCCGCGTCAAGCGTGCGCACGGGATGCGGCAGCGGCAGTGCAAGCCCCTTCAGGATTTCCTGTCCGATACGCTTGTGGAGCATCCCGGTTAAAAAGTCCTCAAGCAAAACTTCAGGATTGTTCCGCGCTCGCTCTGTGAGCAGTGCGCACAACTCTTCTTCGCTTTTGCCGGGGAACAGGGTGAGCGACAGCTCCGCTTTGCCTTTACACTCCCCCGCGAGACGGCTAAGCGCAAAGACCGGCGGCCCTGACAGGCCGTATTCGGTAAAGAGGATTTCGCCTTCCTCTGTGCGCAGTATGTTTCCCTGCGCGAGAAAGGAGGCCGCCCCCAGAAATTTAATCCCCTTGAGACGGCGGGTCACCGTGTTTTCGGTGCGCAGCTGAACCAGCGACGGAAAAAGCGGCGTAACGCGGTGTCCCAGCGCTTCGAGTAGCGAGTACCCGCTTCCGTCGGAGCAGAGGCTCGGTGCGGCCTTGCCGCCGGTCGTCACAATGGCACGCCGGGCGGTCAAACGCCCCTCCTCCCCGCCGATGATCGTAAAGCCCCCCCGTCCGGGACGAAGGGCGGTCACGTGAAAGCCGCACATCTCCCGAATTCGTCCAGTGCGGACGCAGGCGGCGCGCAGACAGTCGAGCACCGAGGACGCCTGGTCGCTGTAGGGATATACCCGGCCGCCCTCCTCGGTCTTGCAATAGATGCCGATGCGGTGAAAGAACGCCATCGCCGCCTGCGGCGGGAAGGCGGTCAGGACCGGGACAATAAACGCCGGCGGTGCGCCGTGATAGTGGATTGGCGCCGTTTCGGTGTTGGTCAGGTTACACCGGCCGTTTCCGGTCGCCAGCAGCTTTTTCCCCACACGGGGATGACGTTCCAAAATCACAACGTTTCTGCTTCCTGTCTGTGCCGCGTGCAGCGCCGCCATCAGCCCCGCCGCACCGCCACCCACGATCGCAATGTCGGCCCGCAATTCCTCAGACATCGTATTCCCCCTCATGTACAGGGATTCCGCCTGCCGTGACATACGGCAGGCGGAATCTTTTTATGATTTGGATTCTTCAAGTTCTTTTTGCGTGTTGTAGAGCTTCGTGTAATATTCGCTGAGCATGCGCGCGGAGGAAAATTGCTTGTAGGCCATCTTGATGCTCTCGCGCATCATCCTGCGCCACTGGTCGGGGTTCTTCTCATACAGCGGCAGGATCTCCTCGGTGATCAGCTCCGCACAGCGGGCGGCATCCTTTTCGTCCTCACGCCCGCCGTCCATGCTGCCGATCTGCCAGCCGTTGACGCCGTGGTCACAGGCCTCCGCCCACCAGCCGTCGGGCACGCCGAGCATCAGCGCGCCGTTCATCGCCGCTTTGATCCCCGAAACCCCGCAGGCCTCGGTGCCGCGGCGGGGCATATTGAGCCACACGTCGCAGCCCCGTGTGATCAGCCTGCCAATGTTCAGGTCATAGTCCTGCATGAAAGCGATCGCCTCGGGATAGCGGATCGACCACTTATACATCTGCGCCACCAGACGCTTGCCCTCCAGGTCTCCCGGATGCGCCTTGCCCGACAGCACGATCTGAAGCTTGCCGGACGATATCAGGGGTTCCAGCCGGTCAAACTCCCGGAAAAGCAGGGTGTTTCGTTTGGCGGTTGTCACCCGACGCGCCAACCCGATGGTCAGCACATCCTCTTTGAGCCTGCGCCCGCTGTGCCGTTTGATCTCCTCAAACAGGCGCTTCTTGAGCAGGGTATGGGGTATCAGCAGGTCGCTCCTGTTCTGCACGGCCTCGGCGATGGCGCGGTCCATCCAGCTCGAAATGTGAAGTCCGCTTGTGATCGAGCTGAGCTGCGGCACGCCGGGCAGCTTTGCATACGCCCGGGACAGGTTCTGCCCGTGCTTCACCGAGACGCCGTGCGCCGCATAGGACATGCGCAGCGCCGCCGTGGTCATGTGGAAGGGGCTGCCCCCCAAAAACTCCATCTCGCGCCGCGTCAGCCCGCAGCCTGCGCCCATGTACTCGAGAAGCTCGAGCGAATAGGTCTCGCCCGCCGTGACCGGCGCTGTATTCATCGTATAGACCAGCTTATTTTTGATGCGCTCATACGCCTGCTCAAACAGGCAGCCGAAGCCCACCTGGTCGGCCATCAGCTTGATGCCCGCAAACAGCGGGTGGCTGTCAGCC
Organism: Oscillospiraceae bacterium; assembly: GCA_031551875.1. Taxonomy (GTDB): domain Bacteria; phylum Bacillota; class Clostridia; order Oscillospirales; family Acutalibacteraceae; genus JAVBNA01. The sequence goes on from JAVBNA010000032.1 coordinate 41,649, forward strand.
AGATGGTAGACGTCCACCTCAATGCCCAGCTCCTGCAGTGCGAGCACGCCACCGATGCCGAGGATCATCTCCTGTGCGACCCGTTCTTCCTCAAACCCGCCGTAGATCTGGCCGGTCAGCAGACGGTCGCTGCCCTCGTTTCCGGCCGCGTCGAGCAGGTACAACGGCACGCTGCCGAACCGCTCGCACAGCCAGATTTTGAGTGTGACCTCCCGTCCGCGGATGGGCAGTGAAACCTGTACGCCGGTGTCCTTGAGAAATTCGTAGCGGTTTTCGGGGAAGCAGTCAATGGCCTTGCCGTCGGCGGCAATCAGCTGCCGTCCGGAGCCCTGCCTCCACAGAATCCCAACGCCCACCACGGGCTTGCCCATATCCTTCGCCGTTTTGAGCACGTCGCCCGCCAGCACGCCCAGTTCCCCCGCATAGGTTTGCAGGGCGGCGTCCAGCGCAAACTCCATGGAGAAATAGGCCACCCGTTTTTCTTTGGACGGCTTCTTCGCTTCCTCCTGCTTGCGCGCAAAATCGGGCAGCATCCCGTCGGGCACCGGCTCACGCTTGATTTTCGGCGCGGCGACGGGCGTCTCGGACTGTGCTGCCGGCTCGGTTTTGTTCTGCAACGCGAATTCCGCGGATTTCTTTTTCTTTTTCGGGGTCTCTCCCGGACGCAGCAGCGACGCCATGACCAGCACGCCGTAGCCGCCCATTGTTCCGTCCACGGTGGCACGCTTGGCATAGAGCACCTTGCGCTCCCCGTCAATCAGCTTTTCGGGCACGACATGGAAGGGACGGTCGGTGCGGTTGACCACGGCCAGAAACCGTTTGTCCCCGGTCTGGTACTTGAGCACCAGCACGGGCGTGTCCGCCATCATCAGCCGCAGATCCAGATGCTCGGGCTGTAAGAGGTCGGCGTATACCTTGCGCATGCGCGATATGAGCAGCAGCCGCTCACAGAAATCGCCCGCGTCATCCGCCGTCCAGTCGAAGCAGTAGTTGTCAAAAAAGGCCAGCTTGCCGTACAGGGGATGCCCGTCAGGCAGGGTATAACGCCCCTCCTCGGTGTTGAGCAGCCCGAGGTTCATGGGCTGGCGCTCCCCCATCTCCATCCCGTTGTTGATAAACAGCACGGCATTGGGCACCAGCGCGGCAATCCACAGCACCGCCTCCAAACGCTCGGAGGATTCCATGATCCCGAGGGCGCGGGGCGTGTCCGCAGTCTCAAGCGCCGCCGTCACGGGCAGCGCTGAGTCGATGTGCTCAAAAAGCAGGCTGCCGAAATCGTCGGCGGACAATGCGTCCCAGTCAAAGCACAGCTCGCCCAGAATAAAGTCGTACCCCTCTTCGGCCGCCTCGGGCGCATATTGAGTTTCAAATTCCTCCGACCAGAAAATAAACTCCGGCTTGCTCTCACGCGAGCGGTCGATGATGGTTTTGACAAGATCGGCCGGCAACGTGTGCGCCATGTCGATGCGCGCGCCGTCAATGCCGTAGGTTTCAATGTAATGGGGAATGACCGCCTCCAGATACCGCCACAGCCCGAAGTTGGGCAGCTTGCCCGGAAAGAGGCGGGTCTGCACGCCGTCCTGCACGAGAAACGGGGTGTGCACGCCGGGGAAATACTGAGCGGCAGCGGGGCTGTTGTCAAAGTACATGCGGTAATAAGTGATGTCCGACCAGGTGGGCTGAGGGTCGTTGATGGTGTCGGGGAAGGCGGGCAGAGTCTCCTTTCGAAGCCGCTGTGCCGACACGGCCATGAGCGGCTCGCCGAGAAATGCGCTTTCCTCCAGAATGTCCTTCCACTCGGCGCGTTCGGGCGCTTCCATAAAGCAGCCCACATGCGCCTTCATGTCGGGCGCGCTGTACAGCAGGGGAATATTTTCCTCACACACCACCTCGTGGGGCAGATCCTCCACCTCGGGCGCACCCATTGCGCCCGCCTTTTCAGAATCCACCCAGTAAAACCATTCGGGATGGCTTTGAATCAGGATGTTGTCCCGAGCCGCGGTGCGCAGCACAAAGTCCAGCATCACCCGGATGCCCAGATGATGACACAGCGTCACGAGGGCGTAAAACTCCTCCTCGGGCGTTACGCCCGGCAGATGGGGGTCGTGCAGCGCAGCGTCAATCGTCATAATGTCCCCGACCGCATAGGGCGAGGGCAGTTCCCCTTTCAGCGAGGTGCCGCTCGTAGTAAAAACCGGCAGCAGGTAGACCGTGTCCACCCCGCGCTGAATGAGCAGGGGCAGCAGCGCCATGGTTTTTAATAGCGTACCGCCGTGGATCTCAATGCCGTCCTCGCCGTGACGCCACGCGGAAAAAGCCCGGGGCATGAGCGAATAGACCAGCGAGCTTTTGAGGTCTGCGCTGAGCTTCTGGGCAGGCGCACTGAGGGTGGTTTCCAGGCAGGCGGCGTAGAACCGGAAGGGATTGACCGAAATTTCGCCCGGCCTGTCCTCCGATTGTGTGCCCTGAATCCCCACATAATTCCAGCTTTTCGGTATATAATAGTCTTCCCCGTCGTGCTTTTGACTCTTGAGCACGTCAATCAGAGTGGAAATGTCTTTCATGTTGGTGTCATCCTTTTTCCCTGGAACGTATTGTAAAGTTAAATGAAAGTTGAGAACCCCTCATCCTTAGTGGTACAATGTTTCTGCTACAAAACGCGTACCTCCCAAAAGAAAGAGGAGTTCTCATGCAGAAAGTATACCAATTCAGATGCCCAAAATGCAACAA
>JAVBNA010000040.1:0-27983 GCA_031551875.1 Oscillospiraceae bacterium
TTGTTGCATTTTGGGCATCTGAATTGGTATACTTTCTGCATGAGAACTCCTCTTTCTTTTGGGAGGTACGCGTTTTGTAGCAGAAACATTGTACCACTAAGGATGAGGGGTTCTCAACTTTCATTTAACTTTACAATACGTATAAACAGAGAATGAGGTGGATGAATATGAAAGTGATTCTTCTGACCGACGTCAAAGGGAGCGGGAAGAAAGGGGAGATGGTCAGCGTCTCCGACGGCTATGCCAGAAACTACCTGTTTCCCCGGAATCTTGCAAAGCCAGCCAGCGCGCAGGCGGTCAACGAGCTGAAAAACGCCGAGGCGGCCGCCAAGCACAAGCTGGAGGTGGAGAAGCAGGAGGCGCGGGACAGCGCCGCAAAGCTGCACGAGGCCACGGTAAAAGTGGTGGCGCGTGCCGGGCAGGGGGGCAAGCTCTTCGGTTCGGTGACGCCCAAAGAGGTGGGCGAGGCCATCCAGAAGCAATTCGGCTTTGAGGTGGACAAGCGGAGAATTGTCCTCTCCCAGGACATCAAGTCCTACGGTACATATGAAGTGGAAGTCAAGCTGATGACGGGCATATCAGCCAAGCTGTACGTGCTGGTCACCGAAGCGTAGAAACGGGGTAAGGAGCAAAAACATGGCGGAACAATCACTGCTCGGGCAATTTGACGGGGTCAATTTGCCCTACAGTCCCGAGGCCGAACAATCGGTACTGGGGGCAGTCCTGCTGGACGCTTCCTGTCTGGATGTGGTGCTGCCCATCCTGCCGAACCCTTCCTTTTTTCACCTGAGCAACCACCGCACGATCTACGCGGCCATGCTGTCCCTCAACGCGCTTGGGCAGCGGGTGGACTTTATCACCGTGCTCGAGCACCTCAAGGCCGACCCTGACTTTGACGAAGCGAACGGAAAAACCTATCTGCTTCGCCTGGCCGAGCTTGTGCCGTCGGTGTCGGGCGTGGAGACCTATGCGAACATCGTCCGCGACAAGTACGACCTGCGCATGCTGATTTACGCAGCGCGCGAGGTGCTGGACAACGCGATGGACGGCGGCGCGGACACGTCCGAGCTGCTTTCGCTAGCGGAGGAAAAGCTTGGCGAGATCCGCAGCGGCAAAAGCGCACAGGGTCTCCAGCACATCAGCGAGGTCATGGTGCGGCTGCTCGACAACCTCGACGCGCTCAACTCCCCTGACAAGCACCTCTATGAGGGCATCCCTACCGGCATCGGCGATCTTGACAAGCTGATCACCGGGCTGAACAAGTCCGACCTGATCCTGCTGGCCGCCCGTCCGGGTATGGGAAAAACCTCATTCGCGCTCAACATCGCCCGCAACGTGGCGGTGACGCAAAAGCGGAAAATTGCGTTCTTTTCTCTTGAGATGACGCGCGAACAGCTGGTGGGGCGCATTCTGTCCGCCGAGGCGCACATCTCAAGCACCAAGCTGCGCACCGGCGAGTTGGATCCGGGCGACTGGGAACGGCTGGGCGGCGCGTGCGACATCCTGATGAATTCGCCCATGCACTTCGACGACGCCGCGAGCATCACGGTGCCTGAAATCAAGGCGCGCGTGCGCCGTGAAAAGGACGTCGACCTGGTGGTCATCGATTACTTACAGCTTATGCGCGCGGCGCGCCGCACCGAAAACCGCGTGCAGGAGATCAGCGAGATTACACGAAACCTGAAAGTGATGGCCAAGGAGCTCAATGTTCCGGTCGTCACCCTGTCCCAGCTGTCCCGCGCAACCGAAAGCTCGGCGCGCAAAAGCCGCCGGCCGCAGCTGTCCGACCTGCGCGACTCGGGCTCGATCGAGCAGGACGCGGACATCGTGCTCTTCCTGTACCGTGACGACTACTATCAGGACGGCGAACAAAACGACACAGAGACGAGCGACAAGGGCAAAACCCTGTGCATTGTAGGAAAAAACCGCCACGGCAGCTGTGACGACGTGGAGCTGCACTGGTCGGGCGAAATTACCCGATTTACGTCGGTGGAACGGCGCAATTACGGGTGATATAAATTGATTTAAAGAAAAATTGTATAAAAGTGTGATGGATATGAAAAATAAAGTATTGGAGACCATTCGCAAATACAATATGCTTGAGCGGGGCGACACGGTGGTTGTCGCGGTGTCGGGCGGCGCCGATTCGGTGTGCCTGCTTTACCTGCTGCACAGCCTGCGGGGTGAGCTGGGTATTTTTATCTCGGCCGCCCACGTCAACCATCTGCTGCGCGGGCAGGAGAGCGAGCGGGACGAGCAGTTTGTGCGCAGCCTGTGCAAAAAGTGGGGCATCGAGCTTTCGGTCGCCCGGGTGGACTGCAAGCAGTTTGCCGAAGAGCAGGGCAAGAGCATCGAGCTGGCCGGGCGGGAGATCCGCTACGCCTTTTTTGACAAGCTAACCGAGCCGATGAAGCAGGCCAAGGTTGCGACGGCGCACACGCTGTCCGACAACATGGAAACCGCCCTTTTCAACATTGCCCGCGGCACCTCCCTTAAGGGATTGTGCGCCATCCCGCCGGTGCGGGAGGACGTGATTCGTCCGCTGATCGAGGTCACCCGTGAGGAGATTGAGGGCTACCTGAAAGAAAAGAACATTGAGTATGTGACCGACAGCTCCAATCTAACCGACGACCACACACGAAACTTCATCCGCAACCACATTGTCAAAGATTTACGCGAAATCAACCCTTCCATTGAGCGGGCGTTCCAGCGCCTGATCAATTCGGTGCGCGAGGATGAAGAGTTTATCGCCGCGCTGGCTGACGAGGCGCTGTCCCAGTGCATCAACCCCGCCGGCGAGATCATCCGCGAGCACTTTCAGAACTACCCGCGCTCCCTTCAGTCGCGCGTGATTTTGCTTCAGGCCAAGCTGATCACCGGCGCACAGCTGGAGGCGCAGCACGTAGAGGCGATTCATAAGCTGAATTTCACCCGGGGTTCGGTCAACCTGCCGCTTGATTACTGCGCCGAGGTGACGGCCAATGTCATCCGTTTTGCCGCGCAGAAGCCCAAGGTAAAACCGCGTGAGGAGTGGCAGGTGCCGCTCAAATTCCCTGAGACAAAGCTGCCCGACGGGCGCGTGCTCAAGGTGCGGGTGTGCACCGGTGAGGACGTCAACGCTGGTCAAAATATTAACAAAATATTGATTTATTCCGATCCCGACTGTGATACAATAAACGGAACCATCATTCGCAACCGGCGGGAGGGTGACCGCTTCAGGCAGAAGGGGCGTTTCGGCTCCAAGTCGCTCAAAAAGCTCTTCAACGAAGAGGAGGTTCCGGTGGAGCAGCGCGACACGCTGGCCGTTCTGGAATACGGCGGAGAGATCGCGTGGATCGAGGACTTCGGCGTCAGCGATTACTTTTCGGTCAACCGTCCCGACCAGAAGGCGATTGAGATCACATTGGAGGGATAAATCGTGCACTGCGACGTAGAAAAAATCATCTATACCGAAGAACAGATCCATGAGGCGGTTTGCGCGCTCGGACGGCGGATCAGCGAGGACTATAAGGACAAAAAGCTGCTTATGCTCAGCGTCCTCAAGGGCTCAGTGGTCTTCATGTCCGACCTGATGCGGGAAATCACGATCGACTGCCGAATCGACTTTATGTCGGTTTCGAGCTATGGATCGGGAGTAAAAACCTCCGGAGTGGTTAAGATACTGAAGGATTTGGATATTCAGATCACCGGGTATGACATACTGGTGGTGGAGGATATTCTGGACAGCGGCCTGACGCTCAAGCATATTTTGGAGCTTCTGGAAACGCGGGGTCCACATAGTATCCGTTTGTGTACGCTTCTCGACAAGCCCGAACGCCGGAAGGCAGCGATTGAAACCGACTACTGCGGCTTTCAGGTTCCCGATGAATTCATCGTGGGATACGGGCTTGACTATGATGAGAAATACAGAAACCTGCCCTATATCGGGATACTGAAGCCTGAGATTTACGCGCCGGCGGAGTAGGCAAGAATCCATTCGGGCGTTTCCTAAACGGCAGAACAGAGACTGGCGGAGACTCCGCCGAGATCGGGCGCACGCAAGACCGCCCTCAAGGAGTGATTTTGATTTTGGATAACAAGAAACGTATCAAAAATATACTGCTGTACGTGGGAATCCCCGTCCTGATATTTCTGGTGCTCGCGACCTTTTTCAGCACACAGCGTGCGGATACCACCATCTATTCGGAGATCGTAGGCTATTTTGAGGAGCAGAAGGTCGACGAATTTACGCTTGATCTGGGCAGCGGTGCGCTCAAGATGAAGGTCAGGGGCAAGGAGGGCGAGATTAAATATTCGGTACCCAGCGTCACCATCTTTGTGGAGCAGGTACAGCCTCTGGTCGATGCGCGCAACAAGGCCACGCCGCAGAATAAAATCAAGTACGATTATAAGCCCCAGCAGAACGGCTGGTTTGCGAGTATGCTTCCCACGCTTTTGATTCTGGCCGCCATGGTGGGCATCTGGTTCTTCATGGTTCGCAAGCTCAACAGCACGATGGGCGACTCGGGACGGCAGATGAACTTCGGCAAAGCCAAAATCAAGCAGATGTCGGACGAAAAACGCAAGACGACCTTTGCTGATGTGGCCGGCGCCGACGAGGAAAAGGAGGAGCTTCGTGAGATTGTCGAGTTCCTCAAGAATCCGAAGAAATACAATGAACTGGGCGCACGCATCCCCAAGGGCGTGCTGCTGGTCGGACCGCCCGGCACGGGTAAAACCCTGCTGGCGCGTGCGGTAGCGGGGGAGGCGGGCGTGCCCTTCTTCTCCATCTCCGGCTCCGACTTCGTGGAAATGTTCGTGGGCGTGGGCGCATCCCGTGTGCGCGACCTGTTTGACCAGGCCAAGAAAAACGCCCCCTGCATCATCTTCATTGACGAAATCGATGCGGTGGGCCGTCAGCGCGGCGCGGGTCTCGGCGGCGGACATGACGAGCGTGAGCAAACGCTCAACCAGCTGCTCGTAGAGATGGACGGCTTCGGCACAAACGAAGGCGTCATCATGATCGCCGCGACCAACCGCCCCGACATTCTTGATCCGGCGCTCATGCGTCCGGGACGCTTTGACCGTCAGGTGATGGTCGGCTACCCCGACATCAAGGGCCGCGAGGAGATCCTCAAGGTACACGCGAAGGGCAAGCCGCTTGCGCCCGACGTTGTGCTCAAAACAATCGCGCAGTCCACAGCCGGGTTTACCGGCGCGGATCTCGAAAACCTGCTCAATGAGGCGGCGCTGCTTTCGGCGCGCAAGGATCTCAAGGCCATTACGATGACAGAGATTGAGGAGGCCACGATCAAGGTGGTCGTGGGTACCGAGAAAAAATCCAAGGTGATCACCGACAAGGAGAAAAAACTGACCGCCTATCACGAGGCGGGTCACGCGGTCGTCACCTACTATTGTCCGACACAGGATCCTGTCCATCAGATATCCATCATTCCCCGCGGCATGGCGGGCGGCTATACGATGTCCCTGCCCTCTGAGGATAAATCCTATCGGGGCAAGGGTGAAATGCTCGAGGACATTCAGGTGCTTCTGGGCGGCCGTGTCGCGGAGGCGCTCGTGCTGGGCGACATCTCCACGGGCGCGTCCAATGACATTGAGCGTGCAACCAAGACAGTGTACTCGATGGTGACCAAATACGGCATGTCCGAAATGCTCGGCCCGATCAATTACGGCGGGGACAGCAATGAGGTTTTCCTGGGTCGTGACATGGGCCATATGAAAAATTACTCCGAAAAGACGGCGGCGCAGATCGATGAAGAGGTTTACAAACTGATTTCCGACAGCTACAAAACCACCGAGGCGATCTTGTCGGCGCACATGGAGCAGCTGCACAACGTGGCACAGTGCCTGTTTGTGCGTGAGAAGGTCGACGGAGAAAAGTTTGTGGACATCATGGAAAATGGGTTTACGCCTGAACCGGACGACATTCCGTCACAGGTATAAAAAAGAGAGCCGGCGTCTTGACGCCGGCTCTCTTTTTACAAAGTCAATCAAAAGAATTGGCAAAGCGGTTGCCTTTTTGCCGTAAAAAGGGTATAATTATTAAATTAACGACCAATGAAAAGGAGCGGATGAGTATGTATCAGGATATGATGGACACCATTGGTTTTGTGGCGGGGGTAGACGCCGAGGTGGGCGAAGCGATGGGCAAAGAGCTCGCGCGCCAGCGCCGCAACCTTGAGCTGATCGCGTCGGAGAACCTGGTTTCGCCGGCGGTGATGGCGGCGATGGGCAGCGTGCTGACCAACAAGTACGCCGAGGGCTACCCCGGCAAGCGGTACTACGGCGGCTGTGAATGCGTCGACGTTGTGGAGGACATTGCCCGTAACCGTGCCTGTGAGTTGTTCGGCGCGGAATTTGCCAACGTTCAGCCCCATTCGGGTGCGCAGGCCAACACGGCGGTCTATTTTTCCCTTCTCCAGCCGGGCGACACTGTCATGGGCATGAACCTCGCCGAGGGCGGACACCTGACCCATGGTTCCCCCGTCAACATCTCGGGCAGCTATTACAACTTTGTATCCTACGGCGTGGATCCGGTCACCCACAAGATCGACTACAACAAGGTGTACGAGCAGGCGCTCGCCTGCAAACCCAAAATGATCGTCATCGGCGCAAGCGCCTATCCGCGCGCCATTGACTTTAAACAGTTCCGCGAAATTTGCGACGCCGTGGGCGCCTACATGATGGTGGACATGGCGCACATTGCCGGCCTCGTGGCGGCGGGCGTACACGAAAGCCCGGTGCCCTATGCCGACGTGGTGACCACCACCACCCACAAGACCCTGCGCGGCCCGCGCGGCGGCCTCATTCTGTGCCCCGAGAAGTACGCGGCGCAGATGAACAAGGCCATTTTCCCCGGTATCCAGGGCGGTCCCCTCATGCACACAATCGCCGCGAAGGCGGTGTGCTTCGGCGAGGCGCTGGGGTCTGAGTTCAAGCAGTACGGCAAAAATGTCGTCGCTAACGCCGCGGCGCTGGCGGACGGGCTCATGAAACGGGGCAACAAGCTGGTATCGGGCGGCACCGACAACCATCTGATGCTGCTGGATCTGCGCGACATGGAGCTGACCGGCAAGGAGCTGGAGCACCGTCTCGACGAGGTGTTCATCACGGTCAACAAGAACACTGTGCCTGCCGAGCCCAGAAGCCCCTTCGTCACGAGCGGCGTGCGCATCGGCACCCCGGCGGTCACCAGCCGCGGCCTAGGGATTTCCGAGATGGATAAAATCGCAGAGTATATCACGCTGACAGTGAACGACTTTGAGGGCAGCGCCGATACCATCCGCGCGGGCGTGACCGAAATCTGCGGGCTGTATCCGCTGTACGAATAAGTGTAAAAGCCAAACGGCCCGCGCCCCCTTATGGAGACGCGGGCCGAAGCATAAGGGAAAGGTGATCTGTATGGCAGCGCCGCTGGCCGACCGGCTGAGGCCGCAAACTCTGGACGACATCGTGGGACAGCGCCATCTGCTCGGTGAGGGCAGGGCGCTGCGCCGTATCATCGAGTCGGGCGAGATCCCCAACATGGTCTTTCACGGCTCGGCGGGCATTGGGAAAACCACGCTTGCGTCCCTGATTGCCAAGCGTACCAACCGCCGTCTGCATAAGCTCAACGGCACCAGCGCGTCCACGTCCGACATCAAGGACATCGTGGCGGAGATCAACACCTTTTCCGCACCCAACGGCATCCTGCTCTATCTGGACGAGATCCAGTACTTCAATAAAAAACAGCAGCAGACCCTGCTTGAGTTTATAGAAAACGGGTCGATCACCCTGATTGCCTCGACGGCGGAGAACCCCTATTTTTATGTCTACAGCGCGATTCTAAGCCGTTCCACCGTCTTTGAGTTTAAGCCGGTGGAGCCCGCCGAAGTGGAAAAGGCGGTGAACCGCGCACTCGACTTCCTGAGGGAGGAGAGCGGCACGCTCCTTGAGGCAGAGGCCGGCGTCGCCGCACACATCGCGGCCGCCTGCGGCGGAGACGTGCGCAAAGCGATCAACGCGGTGGAACTGTGCGCACTGTCGGCCGACACAGCCGGAGATGGCGGCAGACTGATCACACTGGACATTGCGCGTGAGCTGACCCAGAAGAGCACCCTGCGCTATGACCGGGATGGCGACGAGCACTACGACATCCTGTCGGCCTTTCAGAAGTCGATGCGCGGCTCGGACGCTGACGCGGCGGTGCACTATCTGGCACGCCTCGTGGAGGCGGGAGATCTGCCCTCTATTTGCCGCCGGCTGATGGTGTGCGCCTGTGAGGATGTGGGACTGGCCTACCCCCAGATCATCCCCATAGTCAAGGCCTGTGTGGACGCCGCGCTTCAGATCGGGTTTCCCGAGGCGCAGATCCCCCTTGCGGACGGTGTAATTCTGGTGTGCACCTCCCCAAAATCCAACACCGGCGTCACGGCGGTGGGCAAAGCGCTCGCCGACATCCAGACGGGGTTTGTGGGGGACATCCCGGCACATCTGCGCGATTCCCACTACAACGGCGCGGAGAAGCGGGGGCACGGGCTGACCTACCAGTATCCCCACAGCTTTCCTCATGGCTGGACGCCCCAGCAGTACCTGCCCGATTCGCTCAAAAACCGGACGTACTACGAGTACGGGGAAAATCGGGTGGAGCAGGCGGCGAAGGCCTACTGGGGCAACATTAAAGGTGCTTCGCAAACAAAAAAATAAACAAACGTTTTGAATCGGATAACGAAACGCCACCACTAGATTTAGTGGTGGCGTTTTTTTGCGCTACAATATATGATTGACCGGAAAAAACATGTACATCAAAACGAGCAAATCACGATTTGCCCTTGCATTTCTTCCATGCAAGGGGTATAATTCAAAATATAAGTGGTGATTAGTGGGGATCGAGGTCAAAAAGCGGGTTCAAAACCCAAATAAATCCCAAAATCCAATGCGAAGGTGGTGAAAACGAATGGTTGACGGTTTAATTGGCTCTCAGGAACATAACATTGACGATAAAGGACGCATTGTCGTGCCCATCCGCTTCCGGGAAATCCTCGGCGACCATTTCGTGATCACACTGGGCATGAACAAGACTATTATACTCTGTTCAGAAGAATATTTCAACTACATGAGGCAGGAAGCGCTGCGCATGAAAATGACCAGCAAGTTCCGCACCTTTTTCATCGGCAACGCGCAGCCGGTCGACGTGGACAAGCAGGGACGCATTGTCATCCCGCAGAAGCTGAGAAAATTTGCCCTGCTGGAAAAGGAATGCACCTATGCGGGCGTTGTGGAATATGTACAGCTGTGGAACACCCAGCGCTATGACGCCTACGTGGAAAGCCTCGATATGGACGAGGAGATTGAGCAGGAAATTTTCAACATGAATGAACGCAAGCGTCAGGATGAGGAGAAGAACAGGGAGACAGAGGATGGAATTTAACCATATACCCGTGCTTCTCGCTGAGGTGCTCGACGGACTTGCGATTAAACCGGACGGTATCTACATTGACGGCACAGCGGGCGGCGGAGGCCACTCAGAGGCCATTCTGAAAGAGCTGACCACCGGCCTGCTGCTTTCCATCGACCAAGATCCCGACGCGATTGAGACCATAAAGAAACGCCTGGCGCCCTATCCCGGCAACCGCATCATTCAGCGCAACTTTTCCGAAATGACGCAGGCGGCGGCTGAGGCGGGCATTGAAGGGGCGGACGGCATCCTGCTTGACATTGGGGTGTCCTCCTTTCAGTTTGACGAGCCCGCCCGCGGATTTTCCTATCACAATGACGCGCCGCTCGACATGCGCATGTCGAAAAACGGCATGGCGGCAGCCGACGCGGTCAATACCCTCAGCTGGCAGGAGCTCGCCGAAATTTTCTCAAAGTACGGCGAGGAGCGCAGCGCAAAGCGCATTGCGCAGGGCATAGTTGCGGCGCGGGAAAAACAGCCGGTAAAAACAACCCTGGAGCTTGCGGACATTGTGCGCGAGTCAGTGCCCGCGGCGGTACGCCGGGAACCGGGGCATCCGGCGCGCAAGGTCTTTCAGGCGCTTCGCATCTATATTAACGACGAACTTGGCAATCTCGACCGGGGGCTGGACGCGGCATTTTCACTGCTCAGGCCGGGAGGGAGGCTGTGTGTCATTTCCTTCCACTCGCTTGAGGATCGGCTGATTAAGCGGCGCATGGCCGCTTGGTGCACGGGCTGCACCTGCCCGCCCGATTTTCCGGTGTGCGTGTGCGGTAAGCAGCCGCAGGCGGCGCTCATTGCCCGCAAGCCCATCGTGGCAGGCGAGGAGGAGCTCGAACGAAATCCCCGGAGCCGGAGTGCTAAGCTTCGGATTTGTGAAAAAAGACCATAACGGGAAAAACCAGACAGACAAACGAAAGGAGCGCGCAAGATGGAGAATCGAAAGTATGAACTGCCGGAGTTTTCAAGCCTGAGTACAGCGGCGCGGCCGGAGAAAAAGGCCGAACCTCAAAAAAGAAAAACCAGAATACTGCAAATGCCGCCCCGGGAAGTGCCCATTCAGGGCCGGATGCTCAGCACGCGCCAGCTCCTCAAGTATGCGGCGGTGACCGCCGTAGTTGTCGTGGTTGTCGGGATTGTGCTGTCCAATAAGGTGCGCATCAATGAGCTCAACAGCGCCATCGCAGCGCAGGAGGTCAAGCTCAGCGAGGCAGATCAGAAGTACAGCCAGCTGGGCATGGAGGCGCGCGCAAAGGTCAACATCCGTGACGTGGAGGAATACGCGACAAATGAACTGGGTATGCAGCTGCCCGAAGAGTACCAGGTGGAGACCGTTGAGCTTGCACAGGGCGACAAAACGGTCATTCACGAGGGCGCGGGCGCGGGGGAGTCAAAGGACATGACGAGGGAATGGACAGAGATTCGAACCGGCGCGACAAACATTCTTGCATACTTAGGCTAAGCGATTAATAAAACTTAGATAAGCGGGAGTGAGAGTTAAGAACAGGTCTTAGCTCTCACTTTTAATACGACGTAGTTTATTGGAGGCATGTTGAATGTTCGGCAGGAAAAAGGACACGGCGAGAAACAGGCCGAAATCCGACTCTCTTCAGTTTGAACGGCGCGCCAAGGGTGTAAAGGTCGGATTGGCATGCGTAGGGTTTGCACTTATGGCGGGCGTGCTGTTTTACCGTCAGATTGTCACCGGCCCCGAACTGCAAAAAATGGCGGTCGAGCAGCAGCTGACCGACACCACCCTGACTGCGGCGCGCGGCACGGTCTACGACCGGAACATGAAGGCGCTTGCCACCAGTGTGTCGGTTTGGACGGTCTCGGTGGATCCGCGCGGGCTGCGCGACGCGAAGAAGAACATTAAGGAGGCCGAGCGGGCGGAGGTGTCCAAGCGGCTGTCCGAGATTCTGGAAATGGACTATCAGAAGGTCTACGAGCTGTGCGGAAAAAATACGCAGTATGAGAAGATCAAGGAAAACGTGGATCTGCACATCAAGGAAAAGATTGTGGCGCTGGTTCGTGAGCTTGCGGACAGCTACAAGATCAAAGGGGTCATCTACCTGACACCCAGCTTCAAACGATCCTATCCCTACAATGATTTTGCCTCTGCGGTGCTCGGCTATGTCGGCAAGGACAACAACGGGCAGGGCGGGCTGGAGGGGCAGTACGATCAGTTTCTGACCGGCGTGCCCGGGCGGCAGATCGCCGCCAAAAACGCGGTGGGCAAGGATATGCCGGAGGAATACGAGCGCCTGATCGACGCACAAAACGGCGGGAACCTGGTTCTGACCATTGACGAAGTGATCCAGCACTATGTGGAAAAAAATCTTGAGACCGCAATCAAAACCAATAAGGTGAAGAACCGCGCCTGCGCGATCATGATGGACATCAAATCGGGCGAGATTCTTGCGATGGCGGTGAAGGAGGGCTTTGACCCCAACAACTCCCGTGAGATTTTTGATAAGGAGCTGCAGAAATTCATTGACGCGATGCCCACGACGACCGAAGCGCAAAAGAAGGCCAAAAGCGATGCGACACTGGCGGCGCAGTTTGAACAGTGGCGCAACAAGGCGATTTCGGACACCTATGAACCGGGCTCGGTGTTCAAGATTGTCACGGCCGCCATCGGGCTTGAAGAGGGGATTGTGGACGCCGATTCGGGACATTTTGTGTGCAACGGCTCCTACAAGGTCAAGGATCGTACCATTCACTGTCACAAGACCACAGGACACGGCGTACAGAACTTTTCCCAGATCATGCAGAACTCCTGTAACCCCGGCTTCATTCAGCTGGGGCAGTCGATCGGCGTTGAGAAGTTCTCCAAATATTTCGAGGCATTCGGACTGACCGAGAAAACCGGCATTGATCTGCCGGGTGAAATGGGCAACAAGGGACTGTATCATACACAGAAGAATATGGGCATCGTCGAGCTGTCCAGCTCCTCCTTCGGACAGAGCTTCGGCGTCACGCCCATCCAGATGATCACAGCGATCGCCGCCGCCACCAACGGCGGGTATCTGGTACAGCCGCATCTGGTAAGGCAGATTGTGGATGATAAGGGCAACATCCTTCAGACGAACGGGACGACGGTCAAGCGTCAGGTGATCTCGGAGGAGACCTCCAAAAAGCTGTGCGCCATCCTCGAGACGGTGGTCAGCGAGGGCACCGGTAAAAACGCTTATGTGGAGGGCTATAAGGTGGCGGGCAAGACCGGCACTTCTGAAAAGCTCAATTCCACTGACAAGGAGGCGCGCATTGCCTCCTTCTGCGGCATCGCGCCCGCGGAGGATCCCCAGGTGGCGCTCCTGCTGCTGTTTGACGAACCCAACGGCACAAGCAAATACGGCAGCGTGGTTGCGGCGCCCGTGTTCGCCAACATCATGAGTGAGGTGCTGCCCTATCTAGGCGTAGAGAAGAACTATACCGAGGAGGAGCTCCAGAATCTGGCGGCAGCCACCCCGCGCCTTGGCGGAATGACACCGCAGGAGGCGACGCAGGAGGCAGATAAGGCAGGGCTCAAGATCAAGGTGCTTGGCTCGGGCGAAAAGGTCATCAATCAGATCCCGGTCGCCGGACAGAAAATTCCCAAGGGCGGCAAGGTGGTCGTGTACACCGACGAAAACAGCGCAAAGAGCACGGTGACCGTACCTGACTTCAACGGAAAAACCCTTTCGGAGGTCAATGCACTGGCGGCCGAGTATGAGCTCAACCTGAGCCTGACCGGCGCGGCCAAGCAGGGCGGCGCGGCGGTGTGCAGCGCGCAGAACATTGCGCCCGAGACAAAAGTTTCCCCCGGAACGGTGATAAAGGTTGATTTTGTGTCGCCCGATCGGGTAGAATAATATGTCAGGGATTGTTTTCCAGGTGGTCCCTCAGCTGCCCCGGATTCATAAGTCAAGGAGGGTTTAAAGCCATGAATATCGAAAACCTATTTCACAAAATTGCATATACAACGACGCTCCCGCCGCAGACGCCGCTGACCGGCGTCACAGCCGATTCGCGCAAGGTGGCGCCCGGCTGCCTGTTCGTGTGCATCACGGGTATGGTGTCCGATGGGCATGATTTCGCGAAGCAGGCGCTTGAGCGGGGCGCGAGCGCCGTGCTTGTCGAGCAGGATCTGGGGCTGAGCGCCCAGATTTTGGTCAGCGACACCCGCAAGGCCTATGCGCAGGTGTGCGCCAACTGGTTTGGCCGACCGGCCGAGCAGCTGCGGTTGATCGGCATTACCGGCACCAACGGCAAGACCTCCGTTTGCTTTATTTTAAAGCATCTGCTGGAAAAGCAGGGCTGTAAGGTGGGGCTGATCGGGACAATCCAGATCATGGTGGGCGACGAGGTGTTCGAAAACAATTTCACCACGCCCGACGCCTATGAATTCCATGCCTATTTAAGCCTGATGCGTGAAAAGGGCTGTGACACGGTGGTGATGGAGGTGTCCTCCCATTCGCTGTCGCTCGACCGGGTGTACGGCGTGCATTTCGCTGTGGCGGGGTTCACCAACCTGTCACAGGATCACCTTGATTTTCATAAGGATATGGAGAGCTATTTCACCGCAAAGAAGATGCTCTTTGAGATGGCCGACGTCGGCGTAACCAACGCGGATGACGAATACGGCCGCCGAATTTTGGACGGCAAGTCCTGCGAAAAGGTCAGCTATGCGGTGTATGAACAATCGGCCGGCTACCTTGCGAAGAACATCCGCAACCGTCCCGACGGGATTGATTTTGAGCTGCTTGCGCCGGACAGCATCGGGCGGGTCAATCTGCCCATCCCCGGCGAGTTTTCGGTGTACAACGCCCTGTGCGCTGCGGCCTGCGCGGCGGTGGCCGGTGTGCCCTTCCCTGTGATCGCAGAGGGACTGTCCACGGTCAGCGGGGTGAAGGGGCGGCTGGAGGTCGTGCCCACCGGACGCGATTTCACCGTGATCATCGACTACGCCCACACGCCCGACGGCGTGGAGAAGGCGATTCAGGCCATGCGCCCCACCTGTGAAGGACGGCTGGTGACGCTTGTGGGCTGCGGCGGGGACCGCGACCGGAAAAAGCGCCCCATCATGGGCGCGACAGCGGCAAAGCTGTCCGATTTTGTGATCGTGACCAGCGACAACCCCCGTACCGAAGCGCCCGCCGCCATCATCGCGGACATTCTCGAGGGACTGCGCGGCACGAAAACACCCTATGTGGTGATTGAAAACCGCGAGGAGGCCATCCAGTATGCGATCCTGAGCGCACGGCCCAAGGATGTGCTGCTGCTGGTGGGGAAGGGGCATGAGACCTATCAGATCTTAGGCAAGGAAAAAATACACTTCGACGAGCGGGAAAAAATTGCCGGTGCGCTTGCCTTGCGTGAGGAGCAGGACAAACAGCGCATCATGCCTGTATCCCTGAAGGACGCCGCCCGCGCGATGGGCGTTCAAACGTCCGCTGCGGTGCAGTGCAGCTCGGTCAGCACCGACAGCCGCATTGTGGGGGAAGGGGCGCTGTTCTTTGCGCTGCACGGCGACCGCTTTGACGGCCATGCCTATGTGGACGCGGCATTTCAGAAGGGCGCCGCGGCGGCCGTGGTCGACCGTCCCATGCCCGAGGCGAAGGGCCCGGTCATAGAGGTGGCCGATACAAGGCTCGCGCTGCTCCAACTGGCGGGCTGGTACCGCGCACGCTTTAAGATCCCCGTGGTGGGGCTGACCGGCAGCGTGGGCAAGACCACGACCAAGGAAATGATCGCCTGCGTGCTGTCGGAGGAATTTAAAACCCTCAAAACCGAGGGCAACTTAAACAACGAAATCGGGCTGCCGCGCATGCTCTTCCGGCTGAACGCCGACTATGAATGCGCCGTGCTCGAGATGGGCATGAACCACTTCGGCGAAATCTCCCGTCTGTCAAAGGCCGCCAGGCCCACGCTGGGTATCATCACGAACATTGGCGTGTCCCACATTGAAATGCTGGGCTCGCAGGAGGGTATCCTCAAGGCCAAGCGGGAAATTCTCGACGGTATGGACGCAGATGCGCCGCTCCTGCTCAACGGTGACGACAAGCTTCTTTATGAGGCGGCTGGACAGGAAACGCACCAGGTTTACCTCTACGGGATCGACAACCCCGAGTGTGCCTGCCGCGCCCGCGACATCCGCACCGAGGGCGCCGGCACAAGCTTTGTGATTGAATACAAAGGAAGCGCCTACGCCACCGAGCTTCCGACGGTTGGGCGGCACAATATCTACAATGCGTTGTGTGCCTTTTTAACCGGCGTATTGCTGGGCATTCCGCCCGAAAAAGCGGCCGGCTCGCTGCGCCGCTATGAACCGGCGGGGATGCGGCAGCGGATTGTGCCCTTTCAGGGGCTGACCGTGATCGAGGACTGCTACAACGCAAGTCCTGACTCGGTGCGCGCCGCCCTTTCGGTGCTTTCCGCCCTGCCGGTGACCGGCAAGCGGATCGCGGTGCTGGGCGACATGCTTGAATTGGGGAGCTACGCGCCACAGGCGCACACGGCGTGCGGAGACGCAGCGGCGGAAGCGGGTGTGGACCTGCTGCTCGGATACGGCACGGATGCGCGGTACTGTGTGGAGGCGGCGGCCAGAAAAGGTGTCGAAGCGCTGTGCTTTGACGACAAGGGCGCGCTGTCGCAGGCGCTTATAACACGGCTTTCCCCCGGCGACGCGGTGCTGTTCAAGGGCAGCCGCGCGATGAAGCTGGAAGAGGTGCTGAACACGCTGTATGAGCAGTGGAAAGCCGAGTAGACAGAGAAAGGGATGTTTCAAATGTATGGAATTTTTGCATTGGCCGCGGCAGCCATTGCGTTCGGCGTGACCGCGCTTCTGGGAAAATGGGTGGTGCCCTATCTGCACAAGCTCAAATATGGGCAGACCATCCTGGATATCGGCCCGGCCTGGCACAAAAAAAAGCAGGGCACGCCGACCATGGGCGGTGTGATGTTCATAATCGGCTGTTTTCTGGCAATCATAGTGACAGTGCCGCTGTACGCCTATTTCTCGAAGAATCAGGAAAACGCGCTTGATACGGTGCGTCTGTACGGCGGGCTGCTGATGGCGGTTGCCTATGCGATGATCGGCTTCTTTGACGATTACATCAAGGTGGTCAAAAAACGCAACCTCGGCTTGACCGTCCGGCAAAAGTTCCTGCTGCAATTTCTGGTCGGCGGGATATACCTGTTCGGTTTGTATTTGGCCGGAGCAGACGGCAGGACGATCATTCCCTTTGCGGGGACGGTCGATCTCGGGCTCTTCTACTGGCCGCTTGCGCTGCTGGCCATTGTGCTGACCGTCAACGCGGTCAATCTGACCGACGGCATTGACGGGCTGGCCTCCTCGGTGACCTTTTTCGGCGCCATCGTGCTTATGGTGGCCGCCTCCATGCTCGCGAAGTACAGCCTGAGCATCGCCGGCGCGGCGCTCGCGGGCGGCTGCATCGGCTTTCTGATCTGGAACTTTCATCCGGCCAAGGTGTTCATGGGCGATACCGGTTCGCTGTTTCTCGGCGGGATGGTGTGCATGCTCGCCTTTGGCCTCAACATGCCGATCATTCTGATCCCCGTCGGCGTCATCTATTTCGCCGAGGCGCTGTCGGTGATGATCCAGGTGAGCTATTTCAAGGCCACCAAGGGCAAGCGCATTTTCAAAATGACCCCCATTCATCATCACTTTGAGATGTCGGGCTGGTCAGAGGTCAAAATTGTTTCGGTGTTCAGTGTGATCACCATGATCGGCGGTATCATCGCACTGGGAAGCATATATCTGGGCGTATCGATATAAGGTGCGCCGCTTGGAAGGAGCTCGTCTATGGATACGGCAGGAACAGGAAGAACGAGAACACGAAGCGATTCGCTCAAACGGGAACGAAGCTTCTGGCGCGGGCTTACGGAGATATTCCAAAGAACCGACCGAGGCCGCGTGGACATACCGTTTGTGATCATCGTTTCGGCTCTTGTGGTAATCGGGCTGGTGATGCTCCTGTCTGCGAGCTATCCCTATGCGCTCTACTACCGCGAAAACAGCTATGAGTTTTTCGCCTCACAGCTGATATTTGCGGTCGCGGGCGCCGGGGTCGCCTATCTGGTTTCCCGTTTTGACTATCATCACTGGCACCGCGTAGCCGTGATTCTTCTGATTGTCTCCTATATCCTGCTTGTAGTCGTGCTGTTTATGGGAGGAACCAAGCGATGGTTTAGGATCGGGCCGATCTCCTTTCAGCCTTCCGAGGTGGCAAAATTTGCGCTGATTGTATTCCTGAGCGACTACATCTCGCGGCATTTCAAGCAAATGCACACCTTTACCATCGGCTTTCTGCCGCCCATCCTCGTGCTGGGGATGATGGCCGGGCTGCTCATGATGGAGCCCCACCTTTCGTGCACGGTCATCATCTCCGTGCTGACCATCAGCATCCTGTTCATCGGCGGGATCAACTGGAGGTATCTGGCGATCGGGGCGGCCATACTAATTGCAGGGCTTATCTTCCTTGTGCTGTTTACCGACGTGATCGGATACGCGCAAAAACGACTGGCCTACTGGTTTGACCCCTTTTCCGACATGCTCGGAGACGGATGGCAGACGGTGCAGTCGCTGTTCGCCATCGGCTCGGGCGGCGTATTCGGACAGGGGCTGGGCAACTCCCGTCAGAAGCATCTCTATCTCCCCGAACCGCAGAACGACTTTATTTTTGCGATCGTGTGCGAGGAACTGGGCTTCATCGGCGCCCTCGTGGTTGTGCTTCTCTTTGCGGCGCTCGTGTGGCGGGGCTTTGTGATCGCCATGCGCGCCAAAGATCGTTTCGGCAAGATGCTGGGCATCGGGCTGACCATCCAGGTGGGCTTGCAGGCGCTTCTCAACATCGGCGTGGTGACCGGCGCACTGCCCAACACGGGCATCAGTCTGCCCTTCTTCAGCTATGGCGGCACGTCACTCATGATGCTCCTCATGCAGATGGGCGTCATCCTCTCCATTTCCCGCACCGCACACATTGAAAAAACCTAGAAAAACCCGAGGAGTGATTGGATGAAACTGCTTTTTTCGGGCGGCGGCACGGCCGGGCACATCAACCCCGCGTTGGCTATCGCCTCATATTTTAGAACAAAACACCCCGACGCGGAAATTCTTTTTGTCGGCTCCAAGGGCGGCATGGAGGAACGTCTCGTTCCGCAAGCGGGTTTTGCCTTCAAAGCGGTGGAGGTGGCGGGGTTTCAGCGTAAGCTGACAATCAAAAACATCGGGCGCAATTTCCGCGCCGCGCGGCTGGTGCTCACCGCGAGCCGTCAGGCACGGAAAATCATACGCGATTTTGCCCCCGACCTGTGCATCGGAACCGGCGGCTATGTCTGCGGGCCGGTGCTGCGCAAGGCGGGGCAGATGGGCATTCCCATCCTGCTGCACGAAGCAAACGCCTTCCCCGGCGTCACCACCAAAATGCTGTGCAAGTGGGCAAAGAAGGTGATGGTCGCGGTGGCGGACGCCGGGCGTCATCTTCCCGATAATTGCCCTATCGTCGTCACAGGAAACCCCGTCCGGCAGGAGATTCTGTCCTACAAACGCGAGCAGGCGCGCGCCGAACTTAATCTTGACGAGCGTCCGGTTGTACTCTCCTTCGGGGGCAGTCTGGGCGCGGAGAAAATCAACCGCGCCGTGCTTGAGCTGATTGTGCACAGCGCAAAAACCGATGCCTGTCAGCACATTCATGCCTACGGGCAGTACGGCAAGTGGTTTCCCGAGGAGCTGGAGCGGCGCGGGGTCTCCCTAAAAAAACATAAAAACCTCGATGTTCGGGAATACATTCACGACATGCCCCGCTGTCTGGCGGCCGCCGACCTGGTCATCTCCCGCTGCGGCGCGATGACGCTCAGTGAAATCGAGGCGCAGGGCAAGGCGTCGGTGCTCATCCCGTCCCCCAACGTCGCCGAAAACCACCAGTATCACAACGCGATGACGCTGGTCGGGCGCGGGGCGGCCGAGCTGATTGAGGAAAAGGATCTGACCGGCGAGGCGCTTATCCAAAAAGCGGGCGCGCTCATTGAGCATCCCGAAACACTGATGAAATATGGCGTAAACGCAAAAAAAATGGCGATTCTGGACGCGGATGAACGCATTTACCAGATTATTATGCAGCAGCTGAGATGACAGAAACACATTTTTTTGCTTTGGAGCACCAACGCTCATTTTGCGAAAATCGTCGGACTCTGCCGTAAACCCTCGTAATACCCCTTCCTTTTGTGCACTCTATGCGTTTTTTTTGCATAGTATGGCTTGCGGGGTGACCCTCCGTGAGCTTTCTACAAGGAAAGGGTGCATGAATTTATGTCAAGGATTGTCGTACAGGGCGGACATCGTTTAACGGGTAGTATCCATGTGCACGGTGCGAAAAACAGTGCGCTTCCGGTGCTTGCGGCCACCATCGTGAGCGGCGGGGAGAGCGTTATACATAATTGCCCGAAACTCAGCGACGTCGAGGCCAGCCTCAAGATCCTGCGTTACCTGGGCTGCCGCGTGGAGCGCACCGGAGACACAGTGGCGGTGGACGCTTCCACCATGGATCGGTTTGACGTGCCCGACAGCCTGATGCGCGAGATGCGGTCGTCCATCGTATTTCTGGGCGCGATCGCCGCGCGGATGAGACAGGCGAAAATCTCCTTCCCCGGCGGGTGTGAGCTGGGACCACGGCCCATTGACCTGCATCTCGGCGCCCTGCGCGACATGGGGCTGATCATCGAAGAGAATTACGGATGCCTGGACTGCGTCTGTGAGAAGGGTCTTCAGGGGCGTTCGATCGTGCTGTCCTTCCCAAGCGTGGGCGCGACGGAGAATGTGATGATTGCCGCATCGCTGGCTGACGGCGTCACCCAGATTACCAACGCGGCGCGCGAGCCCGAAATCATCGACCTTGCGGACTATTTGAACGCCTGCGGCGCGAGGATCACCGGCGCAGGCTGCGGGCTGCTTACGATTGAGGGCGTCGGGAGTCTGCACGGCTGTGAGCACACGGTCATTCCCGACCGCATCGCCTGCGTCACCTATCTGGCGGCGGCGGCCATTTCGGGCGGAGACATTGAACTCACCGGCGTGGAGCCAGTGCACATCAGCGCCACCATTCCGGCGTTTGAGGAGGCGGGCTGTATCCTGAGCATCCGCGGCGACCGCGTCCGCCTGAATGCGCCGAAAAGGCTGTTTTCCATTAAGCCGGTGCGCACGATGCCCTATCCGGGCTTCCCGACCGACGCGCAGGCGCCGATTATGGCGATGACCACGGTGGCAAGGGGCACGAGCATTTTTACCGAGAACATCTTTGAGAACCGCTATAAGCATGTCGGGGAACTGCTCCGGCTGGGCGCCAGTGTCAAGGTGGAGGGGAAAGTCGCCATTGTGGAGGGCGTTTCGCGCCTTTCGGGCGCGCCGGTGGAGGCCACCGACCTGAGAGGCGGCGCCGCGCTTGTGCTGGCCGGTTTGGCGGCGGAGGGCATGACGACGGTACACAACATTCATCATATTGACCGCGGCTATGAGTGCATGGAAGAGCGGCTTCGCGCGCTGGGTGCGCACATTGAGCGGCGGATGTAATCAACAATACAGGATCTGAAACAGGCTTTGGAGGAACACTATGGACAGAAGAAATCCCAGACGGGACGAGGAGATGCGGCCTGCCGCGCGGCGCAGGCCCTCCCGGGAGGAAATTGAGGAGGCGCGCAGACGCAGAGAGGCACGGCGAAGGCAGAAAAATGCCCCGCCACCGCCCCCGAGAACGGAGGAGCAAGGACACACAGTGCGCGCCTGGACACGTTCTGCGCCGTCTGACCCGCGGCGAGGATCCGAAGTAGCGCCCCGTCCGCCCCGCCCCGAGAAACGCCCCCGCACGGACGCTGTGCGGCGGGAGGCACCGCGTGAAGCCAAGGTTCGTCCGCCGCGCAAAAAAATTTCGATGCGTGTGCGCGTGCTGGCCGGGCTGTTCGGCGGGCTTGTCCTGTTTTCCGTGCTGTCGCTGACCGTGCTCTTTCCCATCAATGAGATCAGCGTGTCGGGGGAGAGCCATTATACGGACGAGCAGATCATCAAGGAATCGGGTCTCCTGACCGGACAGAATATCTTCCTGTCGGGCAAGGGAAGCGATGCGCTTGTGGAAAAGTCGCTGCCCTACATCAAAGACGCGGTCGTGCACAAGCAGCTGCTCAGCGGAAAGGTGACCATTGAGGTCACCGAGACGGCCGCTCACCTCTGCACGAAGCATGACGGGAAATGGATTGTGCTCGACGCACAGGGTAAGGTGCTCGAAAGCCCGGACAACCCCCCGGAAGGGGTGACCGTGCTGTCCGGGCTGAGCATCGACAAGGCCGAGCCGGGCGAGACGGTCGCTTTCTTTGAGGAGAGCAAGGCGAAGGCGCTGTGGGAGCTCTGCGAGGTGCTTTCGCTCAACCAGGTGCAGGGCGTCACCCTGATTGACCTGGACGATTCGCTGGACACCAAAATCAAGTATCAGAACCGCATTACCATTCGTCTGGGGATACCCACTGAACTGGACACCAAAATCCGCTATGCGATGACTGTCATTCGGGAAGATATCAAGTCTGACGCAAAGGGAATTCTGGACACATCCAGCGCGAAAAACTATACTTTCAAAGAAGATTTTAGCTAAAAGGGGACAATGTGCCGTTATTTTTCCTAAATCTCATGCGCAAAACCGGTTATTATAAACCAAACTGCCAAAATGAGGAAGAAGCAATTGCACTTTGCCGCGAAAAGTGTTAAATTAGATACTGTGTAGCTGTACAAAATACGGTAAGATCAAATTATTTAGGGGGTCGTCAAATGCCTTTTGAGATTGATAATGACTTTGGGAATATTGTTCAGATAAAAGTCATCGGTATCGGCGGAGGCGGCGGAAACGCCATCAACCGCATGGTCACCATGGGTGTGCAGAGTGTGGAGTTCATCTCCATCAACACCGATAAGCAGGCGCTGTTCCGTTCACAGGCCACGCATAAGATCCAGATCGGCGAGAAGCTGACCAAGGGTCAGGGCGCGGGCTCCAAGCCCGAAATCGGCCAGAAGGCGGCCGACGAGAGTGCCGAAGAGGTGGCCGCGATTCTCAAAGGCACCGACATGGTGTTTGTCACCGCCGGTATGGGCGGCGGCACGGGCACGGGCGCGGCTCCCGTCATTGCGAACATTGCCAAGCAAATGGGCATTCTCACGGTGGGAATCGTGACCAAGCCCTTCCTGTTTGAAGGCCGCCGCCGTATGGAGCAGGCCGAAATCGGCATCGCCAACCTGCGTGAGCATGTCGACTCGCTGGTGGTCATCCCCAACGAGCGTCTGAAATATGTCAACGACCAGAAAATTACGCTGGTCAACGCCTTCAGCGTGGCCGACGACGTGCTGCGTCAGGGCGTCCAGAGCATTTCCGATCTGATCAAACTGCCCGGCGTGGTCAACCTCGACTTTGCCGACGTGACCTCGGTCATGCGCGACGCCGGATACGCCCACATGGGCATTGGACGAGCCTCGGGCAAGGACAAGGCGGTTCAGGCCGCCAACATGGCCATTTCCAGCCCGCTGCTCGAGACCTCCATCAACGGCGCGCGCGGCGTCATCATCAACATCTCTTCGTCGCCTGACATTGGCCTTGAAGAGGTGGAGATCGCTTCTGAGATGATCAAGGAAGCGGCTCACGAGGATGCCAACATCATCTGGGGCGCTGCCTTTGATGAGGATATGAACGACGAGATGAGCGTCACGGTGATTGCGACCGGATTCTCGAACGACGTGCAGCACACCCTGCCGCCCAAGACAAACCAGGCGGCACCGGCGGCGCCGCCCGCCGCGCGTCAGCCGCAGCAGCCCGTACAGCAGCAGCCTGCGCGTCAGCCGCAGCAGCAGCCCGCTCCGCAGCAGTCTGCTCCGCCGCCGCCCGCTCCCGCAGATGACGACGATTTCTTCGACATCATGGAAATCTTTAAGAAGAAATAAGAAGCTTTTTAAACAAACATATACCCGCAAAGGCAGTTGCCTTTGCGGGTTTTTTTGTGGATTGACGATTTTATTCCAGACGCTCGAACAAGGCTTCGACCTGCCCGCGCAGCGCGCGATGGGGTTCACTTTGCAGAAAGGGATCACAGCTGAGAATGCGCTGTGCGGCGCGCTGTGCATCGGTCAGCGTGGTGAAATCGGTCAGATCGGCGATGCGCAGACGGGGCAGACCGTGCTGCCGCGCGCCGAAAAAGTCGCCCGGACCGCGCAATTTTAAGTCCTCATCGGCAATTTTAAAGCCGTCGGTGGTGGTGCGCATGACCTCAAAGCGGGTGCGCGCCTCCGGGTTTTGCGCGTCGGACAGCAGGATGCAGGTGCCCTTGTGCTGGCCGCGCCCCACCCGCCCGCGCAGCTGATGCAGCTGGGACAGGCCGAAGCGCTCCGCGTTTTCGATGAGCATAATAACGGCGCCCGGCACATCCATGCCCACCTCCACGACCGTTGTGGAGACAAGAAGTAAAATCTCCCCGCGTGAAAACCGTGTCATGACATCTTCCTTTTCCGCCGGCTTCATACGTCCGTGCAGAAGCTCCACCGAAAAGTCCCGGAACATGCCTCCGCGCAGCTCATCAGCATACTGGGTGGCGGCGGTCAGGTCGTTTTCGCCCTCCTCGACAAGCGGGCAGACGATATAGGCCTGCCGTCCCTTCAGCAGCGCGTCCCGCACAAAATGGAGCGCCCGCTCGCGCTTGTCCGAGCCGATTACAAAGGTCTCGGTGGGAGTTCGTCCGGGCGGCAGCTCGTCGAGCAGGGAGATGTCCAGATCGCCGTAAATAATCAGGGCGAGCGTGCGCGGGATGGGCGTTGCCGACATGACAAGAACATGGCAGTGCTGTCCCTTGCCCGCGAGCCGTGCGCGCTGCTCGACGCCGAAGCGGTGCTGTTCGTCGGTGACAATCAGGCCGAGCCGCGCGAACTCAACATCGTCCGACAGCAGGGCGTGGGTACCGATCACGAGCGAAAGTGCGCCGGACAACAGGTCGGCTAAAATGCGCTTCCGTTCCTTTTTGGGGGTGGAACCGGTCAGCAGCGCGGCGGTCAGCGGCGTGTCCGCGAAGGTTTTACGAAAAAAGTAGTAGTGCTGTTCGGCGAGGATCTCGGTGGGCGCCATGACGGCCGACTGCCTGTGATTGCAGAAGGCGTGGTGGCACAGCGCCGCCGCCACCGCGGTTTTGCCCGAACCGACGTCGCCCTGTACCAGCCGGTTCATCGGTTTGGATCCGTTCATGTCCCTGAGGCACTCGCCGATCACCCGCCGCTGCGCGCCCGTGGGGGAGAAAGGAAGCAGGGCATAGAAATCCGCGGTGCGGTCGCCGGTCATGACGGGCGCGTCGCTGCTTTTGGCGCGGCCTTTCATGAGAAAAAGCCCTAACTGCAAGGTGAGCAGCTCTTCAAAAATCAGCCGCCTGCGCGCCTCCTCAAGCGCCTCCGCCGACACGGGTGCGTGAATGTTTTGCAGGGCGTAGCGCAGAGGACACAGATCCATCGTATCGCGCAGCGCCTGCGGGAGGGTTTCCTCCACCTGCTCCAGATACGTGTCGAGCGCCTGCTTCACCATTGCGGAAATCTGACGGGAACGCAGCCCCTCGGTCTGGTGATAGACCGGCTGGAGGAGCGCGCCCTCTTTCTCCGCGGACAAAATTTCCGGAGAGGCCATCTCCCGGCGGGAAAAGCCGCCCGCAACCCTGCCCCGGAAGAGATAGGTGCAATCGGGCTTGATCAGCTGGGAGGCGTAGGGATTGTTAAAAAGCGTGACCATCATGTCGGAGGAGTCGTCGGTCACCAGAAACTTATAAAGCGTCATGCCCTTGCGGATGAGAGTTTTGCGGGGGGACTCCACCGCGCGCGCCTGAATACAGCACACCTCGTCGTAGGGCGCGGCGGCAATCGGGATTGTTTGGCTCCAATCGATGTAGGTGCGCGGATAGAAACGAAGCAAAGCGCCGACCGAATTGACGCCCAGCCTGCTTAGCAGGCCGGCGCGCTTCTCGCCGACGCCTTTGATGGTTCGGATGTCCTTCCGGTACAGCATTATTCGACCGAAAGAATGAAATAGTAGACGGGCTGTCCGCCGCTGATCACGGTGATGTCCACGGCGCTGCCCAGCTTGGCCGACAGCAGACTCTTGGCCTCCATGGCCTGCGCTTCGCTGACGTCCTCGCCGTAGATCAGGGTGAGAAACTCGGTTTCGCGGTTCACCATCGAACGGGCGAGACGCACAACCGCCTTGATGCAGTCCTTTTCAGAGAAAACCAGCTTGCCGTTTTCGAGCGCAATAATTTCGCCCTCTTTCATCTTCATACCGCCGAATTCAGAGTCGCGCGCGGCAAAGGTGACCTGTCCGGTTCCGACACGGCCCGCTGCGTCCATCATGGCGGTGTGGTTCTCCTCGGAGGAAATGTCGGGGTTAAAGGCCAGCATGGCGGCGATGCCCTGCGGCAGCGTGCGGGTGGGGACAACCACAATTTTCCGGTCGTCACACAGCGCTTCGGCCTGCTCGGCCGCCATGATGATGTTTTTGTTGTTGGGGAGGACAAAGACAATTTTGGCGGGCGTCGCGAGACAGGCCTCCAGAATGTCCTCGGTGCTGGGGTTCATGGTCTGTCCGCCGGTGACCACATGCAGGCAGCCCAGGTCGGTGAAAAGCGTTTCTAGCCCGTCGCCGGCGGCAACAGCCACAAAGCCGAATTCCTCTTCAGGCTCGGCCTTTTCAAGCTTTTTTGGCGCTTTTTTCGCCTGCTTCGCATTGGCGGCGTCGTTTTGGCGGCCCTGCTCCTTGTGCTGCTCCTTCATGTTCTCCACCTTGACGGTGATCAGCTGTCCGAAGGTGAGCGCCTCCTGGAGCGCAAGGCCGGGGCTCTCGGTGTGCACGTGGACTTTGATGATTTCTTCGTCGTCCACAACCACAACACAGTCGCCGATGGTCTCCAGATACGCGCGCAGCTCAAGCGGGTCACGCGCACAGTCGGGATCACGCCCGACGATATATTCGGTGCAGTAGGTAAAGGTGATGTCATCGTCAAACTCAGCGGCGGCGTTGGCGAAGAAATCGTCGTCGCCCTCATCGGAGACCGTCTTGGCGACGCCCTCAATGATCACACCGTCACGAAAGACCGACATCATGCCCTCAAAGATATGACAAAGTCCCATGCCGCCCGCGTCCACCACACCGGCCTTTTTGAGGACGGGGAGGAGCTCAGGCGTCGTTTCGAGCGACTGCGCCGCACCCTCGCAGATGGCTTCCCAGACGTACAGCGCGTCATTGTTGACCGTCGCGGCGTACTTGCCGCGCTCGGCCGCCACGCGCGATACGGTGAGCATG
This sequence comes from Oscillospiraceae bacterium, assembly GCA_031551875.1. Lineage (GTDB taxonomy): Bacteria > Bacillota > Clostridia > Oscillospirales > Acutalibacteraceae > JAVBNA01. The sequence continues at coordinate 26,791 of JAVBNA010000040.1, forward strand.
GTGCCCTCTGTGGGCTTCATGACCGCCTTGTAGGCCGCTTCCACGCCGAGAGACAGCGCTTCCGCCAGGTCGGCGCCCGACGCCTCAGAAAGCCCCTTCAGTCCGCGGGAAAAGCCGCGGAACAGCAGGGAGAGGATCACGCCGGAGTTGCCTCGTGCGCCCCGAAGCAGGGCGGAGGCTGTGACCTCGGCTACCTTGCCGGCCGTGTCGAATTCGGCGTTCGTCAGCTCTTTGGCGCCCGCCGTCATGGTCATGGACATGTTGGTGCCGGTGTCACCGTCGGGGACGGGGAAAATGTTGAGTTTGTCCACCACACTTTTATGCTTTACGATGTTGTTGGATCCGGAGATGATCGCGTCACGAAGGACAGATGCAGAAATCACAAAAAGCACTCCTCTTAGGTTTAAGTTTCATTTTTCATGCCGTCCACATAGACGTCCACCTTGGACACCGGGATGTCGACACAGTCTTCCACAGAAAAGCGAACCGCGCTGACCACCTCTTTGACCACCTCGGCGATCACAACGCCAAACCGGATGATGACGTGCAGCTCAATCGTGAGCCCGTCGTCCTCCTTTTTGATTCGGATCCCCTTGCCGCCGGTGGTTTCCCGCCCGCTGAAAAGAGCCTGAATCGAAAGCGCCGCGCCGCCTGCGAGATCCGCCACGCCATCACAGCGAAGGGCGGACTGCGTGACTAGACTGGTTACGAATTCGGGCGTAATGTGGATATCGCCCAGCTCGCTTGACAGCGTTCGCATATGCAGTGCCTCCTAAAAACAAAGTATACCATAACAATGGTTTGATTGTCAAATCATATTGAAAAAAACTGAATAGAAATGAAGTTATAACACATCCTATTTTTATCAACGCTTTGTATAATAGTATAACACATTTTTGACGGATAATCAATTTAAAGACCAATTTGGTTCCTGTAACAGTCTATGCAGTCAGGCGGGACGATAGTCAAACCGTTCAATTTAGCGGTGTACTTGCCAAACTGTGCCAGGCGCGTTATAATAAAAGATACAAAAAAACACACATAAACCGTACAACGGCTCTGTAAAGTTAAAATGAAAATTTAGCGCCAATTTCCTTAGACTTTCGCCCAAAAACTTGCGTAATCGCTTTTTCTCGTATTGTCAAGGCTAAATGTACGGCTGCGCCGGCCTTGACAATGCTCCAAAAACCGAT
>JAVBNA010000034.1:0-22438 GCA_031551875.1 Oscillospiraceae bacterium
TGATTATTCCACATCAGGCAGCCAGTTTGGGGAAAGATGGCAACAATGACGACGATAATCCTCCGCCGAACAGTGGAACCCTGATCATGGATGCAACCTGTGCTCCTGCTGACATTGCATATCCTCAGGATGCGGATATCCATTACAAGGTCAAAGAGAACCATCAATACGTTACCAAAGCAGCCTATGTGGTGTTGGGCATCAACACCGACGGCCGGAAGGATATTCTGGGAATTTGGATCGGTCAGCACGAGAGTGCCAAGTTCTGGGCAGGCGTGCTAAATGACCTGAAAAGCCGCGGCGTACGGGATGTTTACCTGTTTTGCGTGGATGGACTGAATGGATTCAGAGAGGCTATCTCCGCTGCATACCATCACTCCGTTCCCGGTTGAATTTATTACATTACTTTTTCATCCGCTTTCTTTGTGATTGTACTACCTTTGGGCGGGAAGGGCTATGTGGGTATACTTGTCGCTTACGGTTAAACCGGGGGTTTGCTTCTTCTCTAAAACATTAAAATTACCCCTGCGTCGGTTTTTTTACCAACGCAGGGGCGTTATCATGCGAAGTCATAAATCAATATATAAAAGCATTTTTCTATTTGTGATTTTATTGCTGGCATGACAGATAGATATGCAGTTAAGTTTTATGGAAGACTATTGCCTAAAAATCCTCAAACAATTTTTATCCTTTATGATTTAGAAACATCACCAAGACATTAGGTATTCTTCATTACGACGCCTTCCACAATGTCGGCAATGTCCTCGCAGTTGTCACAGCAACGCTCAAGGTTAGAGAAGCAATCGGTCCACGCGATGATCTCAATAGGATCCTTAGAGGTGGTATAGAGCCTCCGAACCGACTGCTCATATAGCTTGTCCCCTGTCTCCTCCAGGCGATTGATCTCAATGATGGCCTCTTTGATCTTGGTCGATTTCTTGAAATTGGGAAACGCCTCCATCAGTTCATTAAGCATTTTGCAGCAATCGACGATGACCTCCACAAAAGCCAGCGCTTCAGGACGGATATCTGTGATATTAAACATATAAATTTTCAGCAGAACATCTTCGATGGAGTCGGTGACATCGTCGATCTCCTGTGCCAGCGACATGATGTCTTCCCGTTCGATAGGGGTGATAAATTCATGAGCCAGCTTGTTAATCATTTCGTGTTTTTTCTGGTCTGCCTCATTTTCGATGTTATGCATGTAATGCAGCATATCCTCCAACTTGTCTGCCTGAAAGTCGGACAGGGTTTTTTGCAGATTCTCCGCCGCCACCAGACAGTATCCAACCTGCTCGCTCATCATCGAAAAATAATTGTTCTGTTTTTTCGCCACGACATTCACTCCCGTCAAAAAATAGTGATAAACAGCCGCGCCATCAAATACCCGATTACGCCGCAGCCCGGAAAGGTCAATACCCAGGCCAGAATCATCTCCTTAACTACGCTCCAGTTGACGTTGGAGATGCGTTTGGCCGCGCCCACGCCCATAATGGCCGTGGTTTTGGTATGGGTGGTGCTGACCGGAATTCCGGTCAGAGAGGACAGCAGGATACAGCCCGCACCCGCGAGGTCGGCCGAAAAGCCCTGGTATTGCTCCAGCTTGACCATGTCCATACCGACCGCTTTGATAATTTTATAGCCGCCGATGGAGGTACCGATTCCCATGACAAGGGAACAGAGGATCATCAGCCAGATGGGAATTTGAAAGCTGGATACATCAGCCTGACCCTGCGCGAGAAAAACGCCCAGCATGAACACGCCCATGAATTTCTGTCCGTCCTGTGCTCCGTGCATAAAGGCCATGGCGGCCGCGCCGCCAATCTGCGCGCCGCGAAAAGCCTTATTGGTTTTCCGGCGACTGATGCCCTTGCAAATGAATTCCACCAGCTTTACAATGCCCCAACCCGCGCCAAAACCGAGCAGGGTGGACAAAATCAGCCCATAAATGACCTTGACCCATTCACTGCCATTGATGCCTCCAAAGCTGTTGTGCAGAGCAATGGCTGCGCCCGAAATGCCTGCGATGAGCGCGTGGCTTTCACTCGTCGGAATACCAAACCACCAGGCGGCAACCGCCCAGACCACAATGGCAACCATGGCGGCACACAGCGCGACCAGCGCCTCCTGTGTGTTGCCGCTGAAATCCACCATTTTGTAAATGGTTTCAGCAACCGTCGCGTTAACCATTGTCATCATAAACACGCCCAGAAAATTGAAAACAGCGGCCATCAAAATGGCCGGCCCCGGCGCCATGGCGCGGGTGGAAACACAGGTGGCAATCGCGTTGGGCGCGTCGGTCCAACCATTGACCAGGATGACAGCCAGCGTCAGCACCACCACCACTGCCAGCGCAGGGCTGCTAAACAGCTGGGTGATAAATTGTTGCAGGGTAATTGTCATACCATTGATTCCTTTCCTCAAGATACTGCCCCTCACGCCGGCGCAAACATTGCCCGGCCCGCCGCACGTCTCTTTTTCCTCCGCATTATGAATGCGCGACCGAAAGGGTTATAGTTTCATACTAAATTTCCGTCAAAACGGTGCATAAATTTGCGAGCAGCTTGTGTCATACGAGGCAGCGAATGCAGCAGTGCACAGCTGGGTCGGTTGTGGCCACCGGCTGCATTTTTACTTCGTGAAAAACCCGAACTGACGCCTGCCAAGGACAATAACGAAGTATGGCGTAAAATCCGCCGACAAGACATTGTCGTTTTGATGGAAGAATAGTATCAGCAGGACCTTGGCCAAAACCAAAGTGCCTACCTGTCATAATATACCTTATTCGTCTCTTTTTGACAAGTATATGTTCAAATTATTACGAAAATATTTTACCTTATTTTTTGCACAAATGTATTCAATATCCCAAATTTCGGTCAAAAGATAAATTTTCGAGAAAACAACGCATGAAAAACAAAATCCGAAGCAAGTCCACTGCGAAACCCATCTGCCATATTTTATAATAAACAAACCTGTTTGATAACCTGTCGCGGATCAGCGACAATTTTTCCGTCTGCCCGCCGCATAAGGGTTTCCGGACAGGTCTACTACAGTAAAGCCCGCGATTTTCTGTAATCGCGGGCTTTACTGTTTTCCAATATTTGGCTCGATCCAACGACCCCTAGCCGATTAGCTTCGTGGCCTCCAGGAGCCGCGCATCCCGGACAGCCGTGGTCATGGCCGGATTATTGACGGCAATGTATTCGGTTCCCGACTGGTAGTACACGGCAAAGACCAGTGATTGGCTCACGGCGCGCAGAGGCAGATAGACACGGCCGTTTTTTTCAGGGCCGCCACCTGAAGCGTAATCGTCTCCGTCTTTCCACCCCTTATGACTATTCCTCGCTGTTGTAGGTTAGCTCACCTACGGATTTTGTGATCTTGACCGCATACGCGTTTTCCTCAAAGGCCACCGAAACGATTACGATTTTGCCTGCCTCGCTCGATTCCTTGCCAAACTGAGCACGCCCGGGAATGGTATCGGTGTTGAAGGACTCGGTGACCACCCAGCCGTTGTCCAGAAAATAGGACAGATAGGCGTTCATGTCCTCATACACCGTGTCGCTTGCATAGGTATACTGCTTGGATGGATTTCCATTGGTAGTGCTGCTTTCCACACCGGTCACTTTGCGTTCCTCTCCCAAAACAGCTTTGACCGAGGGCACAGTCTCCCCGCCCACCTCGTAGGCGTCCAATTTGGCCGCGTCGTCCATCACCTGACAGGACGGGAGCGCCGTCATCGAGAGTGCAAGTAAAACCACAAGTATTGACAACAGGATGTTCTTTTTCATAAGAAAATCTCCTTTCAAACTCAGATATTCCATAGCTCTTTCGGCCGTTCCGGTTATGTAAACCGGCCGCCGCTTTTATTCTGTTCAGCTCCAGTTTCCGCTATTTTGAAATTTCAACAGAGAGTTTATCACCCATCATAGGTGTGGCCTCCATTTTGAGCACGCCTTCTTCAAAGGTATAGACCTGCGGATAGTTGTCCGCGCCCTCCTTTGTAACCCAAGCTTCATCTGCGCCGCTGCCGTCCGGGAAAATGCTGTCCGCAGCGCTTGTATACGCAGGCTCTTGGGAATCTTTTGCCGAATATACAAATGACTGCACGGCATTGTCCCGGTATACCACAACAGCCCGTTCATTGTTGGTTTGATAGGCGAAACGGCCCTCTCCTAAATTGATAAATTCATACAAACCGTTTTCCTCGCCATTTTCCTTCCCAATAGAGCGCAGGCTGCCGGTGCCTGGATCGAATGTTCCGTTCAGCTCACAGGCAACTCCCTCGTTATTTGTATAGGTAATTTTATAATCATTTACCGCCACACGGATTACATTCACATCTTTGCCCCCAAGCATACCCATAGCGATCTCCACACCCTGCTCCATGTTCGGATCCTCGCTGAACGTTGCGGTGAAGGCCAGATCAAGCGACATCAGCATTAACCCGTACATGACCATGGAGGTATTGTTTGGGTCGTCCTCTGAAAGACCCCCGTTGTGCTTTGCATTGAGTTCCTCCATGAGGGCGGTAACCGCCTCCTGAATGGATGTCAGCTGGGTGTAGGCCTCCGCATAGCTTGTTGCCTTGCCCTCAACAACGGCGTCGGCCGGTTTACTGGCATCGGCGGTTATATCTGCCGTGCTCTGTGCACCAATGTTTGGAACTATTCCGCCGCAGGCTGTCATGACAAGCAGCAAAAAACAAAGAATAAGAGCCATTGCACACTTTTTCATATAAAACACCTTTCTCTCTTTCTATTTTCCATCCTTCTCCGGATGCTCGTTAAAAAACACATTTTCCGGCGCATAGTAATGGACGATTTCCCGTGCGCTGTCCACGCCGAGTTTTTGGTAAACCCCTGCGAAAATCGCTCTGGCGCCGCTTTTTTCCAGACCCATCGTTTCGGCTGTCCATGCCTCGCTATAGCCCGCAAGCAACCATTCATACGCTCTTCGCTCCTCGTCGGAGAGCGCGGCCGTTCGACGGGACATCTCTCTTTTTGAAAGGCTCTCACGGATGTGCGGCGGGCCGGTCTTTTGCCGGATCAACAACTTTTTAAGCCAACGCATCATTCTGTATCTCCCCCCTTTCTTCTTTGTTTTGCGGCATCCGCATACCGCAGAATCAGCATCGCTTTGCTGTTCACGCCGAGTTTTCGGTAAATCTCGCGGCAATATCCGTTCACGGTTGAGGTTTGGATCTCCAGCTCGCCCGCGATCTCCCGCATTTTCATCCCTTCAAGAAGCCGGACAAGCACTTGCTGTTCTCTCGGAGAAAGCTTTGCAAGGACTTCCCTTTTTGCGTCTGAGCCCTCCATATCACCGGGCAGATTCGGAGAAAGCTCCGACGACTGTTCAGCCATCGTCACCTGCCCGGATTGTTCCCCGCAGGACAAAAATTTTTTCTTTTCGGATTTCACGCCCTGCGCCCATTTCTTCAGCCAATTCACTCGATCCCTCCTCTCATGATTTTATTGTATGACGCTTGATCGAAAAAAACGATTCCATACTTTAAGGGGGAGTCATAAAACGCACAAAATCCCCTCCCCCCTTAAATAAGGGGGGGAGGGGCGAAAGGCCTTGATTCATGCGGTTTGGGGAAACACGCTGAAACCCTTTTATGTTTCCTCTTCGTTCCGGGAGGCGCCGAAACGGGCAAACAATTCGATCCTGCTGTTGATCTGCATTTTTTTGTAGAGCGTGCCGCAATAGCCGTTCACGGTGGATTCCGCAATGCCAAGCTCGGCCGCAATTTGACGCATGGTCATCCCCCGGAGCAAATGGATTGCCACTTGCTTTTCGCGGGGAGAAAGCCGGAGACCTTCAAACCTGTCCTTTTGCTCCACACGTGAAACAACCTCCGCAAGCTCGGTGATTTCGTTTCGTGTGGAATCCCTCGCCCAGTTGTCATCAAAAAAAGTCTTTGCGATCATGGGGGAACAAATTAAAACCACAATAACGGCGAGTAACGACACAAGCGAGGAAATAATAGAAAGCTGCGCTGTATTGGCCTGGCCTATTACATTGCCGATCCAAACTCCGGAAACCCCGCCGCATATTCCAATCATCAGAATGGAGAGGCGAAGATAGCGCATGCTGTTGTATTTTTTACTGACAACGCCCAAAATGTAATAAACATTGCTCATACCCATGGCGGTTCCGACCCCGAGCAAAAAGCCAAAGACAATGTCCATGTCCGGCGCCCGGCCGGCAAAAGCATTGCACACCAGACCCGCTGCGAGACAGCCGAACGGAACGCTCAGGAGCATATGCATATTTTTATTTAAAACCGCAAAAAGAAGCGCCATCAGCACGCTGCCGACCACTCCACCGGAATAATACCATATCTCAACAAGCGGCGCCGAAAAACTTGTCTGGATATTCAGCATAGCTTTCCCGGCGCCGAGGAACAAAATAGCTCCCAGTATACCGATGAGAATGGTCAAAATCATCGCAGCACGGACGTTGCTTCGGTCTTTCAGCTTATCTGCGGCTGTGCTTGACAGGTGTTTGCGCTGAAAAAACACAACCGCGGGCAGCGCCATGAAAAGCATCCCCGCTGCTGCATATCCATCGCCGGCTCCGGTAAAATGAAAGCCTCTTATCAAGACAGCGACGATATTGCTGAGCAGATGGCTGCATACGACCGCGCATATTTTTTCCGTATTGTTGAGCACAAAGGTAAAGGGAATCAGAATGCTGATATTTACGCAGCCCATCGACACGCCCAATAGTGCTGCTGCGGCCATCTTGGTCTGCGGCGCGGGCGCAATCAAAAACAGCCCCAGGGTGACCAACACGGAAGCCGCGCCGATTCTGGCGGTGAGGACAAACCACTCTTTTTTAAAGAGGAAAATACAGGCCGCGGAAGAAACCAGGTTCATGGTGTGAATGATGTTGCGGGACTCTACGCTGAACGCTGAGCCGGTCTCCGGTGATGCTGTCCACCATGTGGTAAAAACAATGACCCACGCATAGTAAAGAATCCAAATCAGCAGATAGGGCAGGTTTTGCTTTCTCAGTGTCTTTGTGCTGACAACGCCGGCAGGGTTTCTCATCGTTATTTTATTCATGAAGTTCCCCAAGCTTTTTTATATGATTTCATTCAGTCCGCATCATAATACCGTAATGACATTATATATTATTACGGCATAAATAGCAATGTACAAGCGGTGTCTTGGTACAATAAGCCAAGACCACTGGTACATCAGGAGGGGCTGCGCCGGACGGTAGAGGTCGGTGGTCAGCGAGGAGGAGAACATCTTGGCGCCGTCCACCTTATAGGAGGTGATTTCCACCTTTGTTTTGTCGAACACCAGCGTGACCTTGTTGTTCTGTGTGGACAGGGTCAGCTTGCTGTCGGTCTCCGTGGATTTGAGCTCTGTCACCGCCAGTGACAAAATGTAGTTTTTCGCCGAAATGATTTGTAGGTTTATAGTGGTCAACAATGCATGGACAAGCTACCGGTCATTTTCCGTTCAAACGTGAACTCAGAAAATCATTCCGTGTTTTTGTGCAACTTTATCGCATGACAAGAATAAATCTGATTCTTTAATCCGAACAGGATAATATGACCATGCCTCAATGACTAAAGTCACAGTTATATCGTTTTGCAATTGGTGTTAATTACCACATGATATAAAACGTTAAAATTTGCCAGTAGATTAATTTTTCGATATAATAGATCTGTCCGTTAACCCTTACGCGGCGACTGAAACAGAATTTTTCCACCCACGACAGGTTACCGGACAGGTCCAATGAATATGGCAAATTTTTATGAGGGAGTGAACTGGAAGAAAACTTGATGTAAGAAAAAAGGGAATAAGTGAAAGGTAGATTGAAATGAGAGTAAGAAGACTGAAAAAAGGGATTGCGTTTTTGCTTGCGTCCATGCTGACCCTTACGGCGGCATCGTCTATCACCGCATCTGCATCGGACAACATGGAAACCAAAATTGATCAGGTGCTTTCCAAGTTTACACTGCGCGAGCGAGCCCGCATGAAGCTGGGCGGCGTGCCCGGAGAGCCCGGGCAGTCCACCAACATCGGCAATCAGACCGCCGCCGTGGCAGCCAAAGGCCTGAGCTATATGAACATGAGCGACGGCCCGATGGGGGTTAACGCCAACGGCGCCCATACCTCTTTCGGTTCGGGAATGGTCATTGCCGCCACGTGGAATCGTGATCTGGTCAAGGAGATCGGTACCGTGATCGGCAAGGAATCGCTGGCCAAGGACGTCCAGTGGTTCCTGGCGCCCGCGTTTAACATCAACCGTGATCTGGCCAACGGCCGCACCTTTGAATATTACAGCGAAGATCCCTTCCTGTCGGCCGGCGTCGCCGTCCCATACATACAGGGCGTGCAGAGCAAGGATGTGCTGGTCACGCTCAAGCACTTTATGGCCAACAACCAGGAGAAGAACCGCAACTTCATGTCGGCCAACGTCAGTGAACGCGCCACCCATGAAATCTATCTGCCGGCTTTCGAGGCGACCGTCAAGGCCGACGCCTGGGGCGTCATGACCGGCGCCAACCGCATGAACGGCGTCTTCCCCAGCGACAACCGGTATTTGCTGACAAACCTGACTAAATATGATTTCGGCCTGCGCGGCATCACGCTGACCGACTGGATCAACGTCCGCACGGGCGTCATTTCCGCCAAGGCGGGTCTTGATCTGGCCATGCCCTACTCGGGTGGCAGCTATTATACCCAGCTGGCTAACTATGTCCGTTCGGGTCAGCTGGACGAGCGTGTGGTCAGCGAATCGTCCAAGCGTATGCTGCGCACCGCCTTCCTGACCAAATCCATGCTCCCGGTGGAGGGCGTCGACCTGTCCGGTTACCTCAAAACCGACCGGCAGGCAGGGGAGCTGACCTCTGCGGCGAACGCCACTGTGGCACGCCGGATGGCCGACGAGGGCATCACACTGCTCAAAAACAACGGCAACAAGCTGCCCATCGACAAAGCCTCCGTGGGCAAGATCGCGCTGCTTGGAAAATATGTCAACTATGAATTCAATCAGGTTGGCCTGGGCGGCAGCGGCTGGACGCGCCCCCCCTATCAGATTACCAGCCTGCAGGGCATTCAGAGCAAGCTGGGCGGCTCGGACAAGCTGATTGTACCCGCCTACAACGAGAGCAATATGACTACGACCATCAGCGACGCGGTGGCCGCGGCGCAGCAGGCCGAATATGCGATTGTGTTCGCCGGGCTCAACAGCACGTCGGTTAACGACCCCAACGTGGCCGACACCGAGGACGGCGACCGGCAGAACCTCAACTTCCCGTCGGCACAGCGCGACCTGATCAAGGCGGTGGCGGCAGCCAATCCCAACACCGTCGTGGTGCTCAACGGTTCCATGTTCATCGTGCGCGAGTGGATTGATGATGTGCCCGCCGTGCTGCAAACCTATTACCCCGGCATGGAGGGCGGAGCGGCGCTGGCCGACATCCTGTTCGGCGACGTCAACCCCTCCGGTCATCTGACCAACACCTGGCCCAAAGCCTATGAAGAGACTACGGGCTACATCGATCCGCAGGGTTCAGGCAAATCGCAGTACGACCTCAAATGGAACGATGTGGACTATAAGGAGGGCGTCTATGTAGGATACCGCTGGTACGAGAAGCAGAACCTTACACCGGAGTTCTGCTTCGGTCATGGCCTGTCCTACACCACCTTCGAGTATTCCAACCTCCGCTTCTCGCAGGGCGGCTCCATGGGACGCGGCGATACCATGACCCTTTCCGTGGACGTCAGGAACGCCGGATCGAAAGACGGCAAAGAGACGGTGCAGTTTTATCTGCAAGACCGCACCGGGGCGATTGACCGGCCCTCCAAGGAACTCAAAGGCTATGAAAAGGTTCTGATCCCGGCCGGACAGACCAAAACCGTCACCTTTGAAATCGACGCTAAAACGCTGAGCTATTGGGATGTAGACACCCACTCCTTTATGGCAAAGCAGGGCAGCTACACCGCCCATGTGGGTCGCTCGGTCGGCGATATCCGCATCGCGGGCGACTTCTCGCTGACTGAAAGCACCCTGCCCAATCCCGATTATATGGTGCTCCAGGAAAGCGCCTCTACGGTGCAGGAAAACGTCACCGCACAGACCGGCAAGGACGTGGACGGCACGAACGTCGGCTACATGGCTTTTAACCGTTCAAGCAAGCTGGGCTGGACGGTCAATGCGCCCACGGCGGGCGAGTATTCGATTGTCCTGCACTACTCTAACCCCAACTATGCGGGCGACGTGACGCAGTCGTACGGCGCGAACAAGGTGACCACGCTGCTGGTCAACGGCGAAGAGGCCGGTGCGTTTGACTTCCAGAACACCCGCAAGGCCACCGTGTGGAACTATGACTCCATTGACGTGAAACTGAACGCGGGACAGAACACCATCACGCTGGTGGGAACCGAGGCGTCGGACGACCTGCGTCTGGACAAGCTGATTGTACAAAAGATCACCCGCCTGTTCTCTGATGCGCCCGCGTGCGCCGACGACTCGGGCGAGGTGCCGCCGCCGGAGGAAAGCGAGGACGGCGCGGTCTACCAGTTTGAAAAGGCCACTCAGCTGAACAACGCGCGGGTGACGTCCAACAGCCCCGGCTACACCGGCACCGGCTATGTGGAGTTCATCGGACAGAACAGCTCCGCCGAGCTGCCCTTCCTGGTATCCACCCCGGTTCAGTATGCCTTTACGCTCTACTATTCCAACGGCAGCGACCAGGAAGCGCCCATGGAGGTATACATCGACGGCATTAAGGCCTATACCTTGACACTGCCGCCCACCGGCGGCGCGACCAAATGGAAATTTGAGCAGACCGCGCCCATTCAGATGCTCATGGCCGGACTGCATACCATGCAACTGAAATCCCTGAGCGACGTGCAGGTCTGTGTGGATAAGCTGATTGTCCCTGATGGCATGTCGGCGGTGGTCAAGCCTCCGTCCGTGCTGTCCACGCTCCCGCTTGAGGGACGGGTTTCGAACTCGATTGACGGCGAAATCCTTGTCTATTTTTCGAAGCCTGTCACCCTGACCGGTGCGGCCGCGGCGTCCCTGAGCAACGGCGAGGGCGGCACCATCGCCTGCACACTCAGCCAGGAGGGCGCGACGAAAGTCAAAATCCTTCCGTCAAGCGAGCTTGCAGCAGGCAAGGACTATACGCTGCTACTCAAGAAGGAGTCGGTAGAGGATGCCGGGCATCTGACCCTTGCGTCCGATTTCACCCTGACCTTTAAATCCGCACGGCTCAGCGTTACTCCTGCGGACAGCGAGAAGATCACCTACACCGGCACATGGCAGAAAACCGAGACAGGCATGCAGTCGAGCGAGACAAACGCCAAAGCCGACTACTGGTTTGACGGCCTGAGTACCCGGATCGTGCTTTCGGGCAACGGCCGGGTGGAATGGAAGGCGGGGCATTTCGCCGACGGAAACGCGGGCAAGCAGACCGTCGATGTCAATGGCACCGTCACGCTGGACAGCGGCCGCATGGACGGCATTTACCAGTGCGCACTGACCGTGCTCAGCGGCACGGTGACCATCGAGAGCTGCGGCGTGGTACGGGGCAGCCTGATCGCCCCGCCGCTCACAAATGACGGCTGGATACCCAGCGCCTATAAGACCCACGCCACGGTTACGCCCGGACACGCGCTGGACGGCAATCTGGGCACCCGCTGGATCGCGGGAGAATACCAAGCGCCCGGACAGTGGTATCAGATTGATTTCGGCAAGCCCACTACCGTCAATGCCCTTTCGATTTATGGGGGTGCGACCGACTATGGGCGCGGATACCAGATCATGGTGTCCGACGACGAGCTCATCTGGACCACGGTTTCAACCGGCCGGGGCACGGCGGAGTATACCACCGCCCGCTTCCCCGTCCAGACCGCCCGCTATGTGCGCATACAGCTGACCGAATCCAACAACGCCTACTGGTGGGCTCTCCACATGATCTACGTGTTCCATGAGCAGGTGGAGGATCTGGAACCTCCCGCGCCCCCTGAGTATCTCTACAGCGAAGCCTACAACCGACAGATCAACCTGCGCTGGTGGGGCGCGTCCGACAACCTCGGCGTCACCGGGTATGTGGTGTACCGTGACGGGACAGAAATCGGCCGAACCTACCAGGAGTTCTATCTGGACACCGATATCCTCTCCGACCAGTCGTACACCTACACGGTCAGGGCGCTGGACGAGGCCGGCAACGAATCGGAGCTTTCGTCGCCCTGTATCGCGACGGCCGACTCGAGCAAAACCCTTCTGCCGAGGGACAACTGGACGGCAACGGCTTTTGCCGCCCATGATTCCCATCCCTCTGTCCTGATGATCGACGCCGACCCGCTGACCCGGTGGTGCGCCGGTACGGGGATGCAGAGCGGCCAGTGGGTTATGCTGGACATGGGCGCCAAATACCGTTTCAACCAGATTGAGGTGCTCAGTAACGCGACCGATTATCTGACCGCCTACACGGTGCAGGTTTCGGACAACGGCACCAGCTGGACGACGGTCAAAACCGGCACAGACGGCAAGCCCAACCAGATGTTCATCAACATCCCGCAGGATGCCGCGGGACGCTATATCCGTCTGATTTACAACGGCGGAAACCGGGGTGACTGGTGGTCGATTTTTGACCTCAATGTGCGTATCCTGACGCCCGATATTTCGTCTGACAGCATGATTCCCACCGGCCTGCGCGCCGAGGGCTTTAACCGCCAAATCCACCTTAGGTGGAATGAACCGACGCTCGCGCTGGGCATTAAGGAATACAGCGTGCTGCGTGACGGCGAGGAAATCGGACGCACTACAAATCTTGTGTATATGGACACGGCCGCGATCCGCGGCGAAAGCTACACGTATACGGTACAGGCGGTCAGCTATGAGGGCGACAAATCAAGCCTCTCCAACGCGATCACGGCGCAGACCGACGTGAGCAAGACCCGTCTGTCCCGGCAGCTTTGGAAAGCGACGGCCTCCCACATGGTGGCCAGTCCGGAAACTGCCAGCAACGACGCCCCACAATTCGTGTTTGACGGCAATCCCTCCACACGTTGGACCTCCCTCGCTCCGCAGAACGTCGGGATGTGGTTCTACGTGGACATGGGTGCAAGCTATACCCTCAACAACATAAACCTCTTGGGCAACAATGACTTCCCCGTAGGCTACGCCCTGTACGTCTCACAGGACGGCGAAAACTGGGGTACGCCCATCGCGTCGGGCGCCGGCGCAGCACCCAGCTTTGACATCACCTTCCCGCCAGTCACAGCGCGCTATCTCCGTTTGGTGTCCACCGTCAACGCACCGACCAGCTGGTGGAGCATCAATGAACTCAATGTGGATCTGACTGCGGCTGACACCACCCAACTGACGGCCTTTGTCATCAAGGCTGACGCGCTCACGGAGGACGACTATGTCCCCGCCAGCTGGGCGGCGCTGTCCGCCGCGCTTTCCGGCGCACGGCAAATTCTTGATAATGCGGGCGCCTCCCAGACCGAAATTGACGGCGCGGCAGCCTCCTTGCGCATCGCACTGGACGGCTTGCAAGTCAAAGTCCCTGCCACCGGCGTCACGCTTTCGGACACCGCCCTCACGCTGCATGCGGGCGGCGCGAGCAAAACACTCGCCGCCACGGTTACCCCTGAAAGTGCGACCAACAAGACCGTGACCTGGTTGTCGAGCGACGAGGCTGTTGCAACCGTGGACGAAAATGGTACGGTCACGGCGATCTATCCCGGAGAGGCCACCATCACAGTGACCACGGCTGACAGCGGCTTCACCGCCACGTGCACGGTCACGGTTACCGCAAAATATGCCGTCACCGTGGCCACCGGAGAGACCATCGCGGTCCCGATCACCGTGGAAGGGGTACAGAAGCTCTCCGGACTTCGCGGGGAAATTTCCTATGATGACAGCCTCCTGTCCCTGAATGCAATCACCGCCAAAAAGGGCTGGCTGCTGACCAGTGAAGGCAACACCTTTGTCGCCCTGACGGGTGACGGCATGGGCATTGACGATACGGCTGTGATCGGCTACGCGGTCTTTACGGCACAAGCGGATCTCCTGGATGACATCACAACCTATGTGAGTTTCCCTTCCAGACAGATCACGGCATTCGATGAGTCTCTGGAAGCTACGGGCGCTCTGATTCCGACGGTCGGTGTCTCCATTGCGGGGATCGCTCCCATGCCCGGCGACGTCAGTCTCGACGGCGAGACTGATCTGGCCGACGCCATCCTCCTGATGCAGTATCTCGCGGGTAGCAGGACGCTCACCGCACGCCAACTCAAGGCAGCCGATGTCAACCGGGACGGCAAAATCAACGTCGGCGACGCCGCCATCATCATGCAAATGTGCCTTTAAGCAGAATACCGATCACGGATCACAGATGACAGACAGAGGAGGTCCGGGGCAAATGCCCCGAACCTCCTCTCGTATAAAAAAGTGGCCTGTACATATCATTTTTAAGTTTCAGCACAACGGGACGCTTTACCGGCACAACTGGAGAAATCGTCCTTTGGGGACAGTGACCGTCAAATATAATTTGTGATAATATAAATTTCTTGACAAGGACGCGCATTCGTGTTATCCTGTCGACATATAATAATTTCAGAAAGGAAGGTGACGTCATGCTTAGTACAAACAAGAGTACAAATACTGCTAAAAACCCGTGCTTTCTGAATTGGCATGGCGTTTCTTGACGCCTGAATTTTTATTGCCGATTTTGTAAAGCCCGGGTGACTGCCCGGGCTTTTTTTGCGCCCAATCATCAAATTTAGGAGAAAGAGTATGATTGAATTACAGGGAAAATATAACACTGCCAAGGTGTTTACCGACACGGTCGAACCGGAAGCGGTTAAGCAGATCATCAACCTACTGAATCAGGAATTTGTACAGGGCAGCCAGATCCGTATCATGCCCGATACCCATGCCGGCGCGAGCTGCACCATCGGCACGACCATGACCGTCACGGACAAAGTGGTGCCCAACCTGGTGGGTGTGGACATCGGCTGCGGCATGGAAACCGTACTGCTCAAGGACACTTCTGTGGAGCTGCAACGACTGGATAAAGTCATTCATGAGCACATCCCTGCCGGGTTTGCCGTGCGAAGCAAGCCCCATCCCTATGTGGATGAAGTCAACCTGGCTGAACTGCGCTGTGTAAACCACGTGAACCTGAACCGCGCCGAGCTGAGCCTAGGCACGCTTGGCGGCGGCAACCATTTCATTGAGCTGGATCGGGATGAGGAGGGCAATCTTTACCTGGTTGTCCACTCCGGCAGCCGAAACCTCGGCAAGCAGGTCGCGGAATATTACCAGAAGGCCGCAGTCAAAGATTTGGATAAATGGCGGAACGACCGGGCAATGCTGATTTCACGGTTGCGGCAGGAAAAGCGTGAGGCGGAAATCGAAACAGAGCTTCGGAAATTCAATTATGTCAAGGTGGATAAAAACCTTGCCTTTGCCGAAGGGACATTGCTTGACGATTACCTGCACGACATGGCGGTCACACAGCATTACGCCATGCTCAACCGCAAAGCCATTGCCAAAGAGATTGTCAAGCAGATGAAGTTTAAAGTCGAGGACAGCTTTACCACGGTTCATAACTACATTGAAATGGAGACCATGGTGCTGCGAAAGGGCGCGATTTCTGCCAAGGCCGGCGAGCAGGTGCTGATCCCCATCAACATGCGGGACGGCAGCCTGGTCTGCATCGGCAAGGGCAACCCCGACTGGAATCAGTCGGCGCCCCACGGCGCGGGACGGCTCATGAGCCGGACGGCCGCCAAGCAGAGCATTACACTTTCAACGTTTAAAGCGTCGATGGAGGGAATTTATTCATCGACTGTGGGAAAATCCACGATCGATGAGTCACCCTTTGCCTATAAGCCGATGGACGAGATTATCGCGAACATCGCGGACACTGTCGACATCGTCAAGATCATCAAACCCGTCTATAACTTTAAGGCGGCCGAATGACAATGAAAAAGAAAAAGTCCAAACTTTTAAAAATTACAAAAGAAACACCGGAGGCTCGCAAAAAGCGAGTTTCCTCCGGTGTAAAATTCCGTACGGCTGTTTTTGAAAATAAGAAAAGACGGCACTTGAATAAAATCAATTATGAAGAATAAACGTTAAAAATCTATCTGTTTCCGTGCTCAAAACGCAATGTCAGCAGGACACAATAATGCCGCCTTCGTTTGCATACATGGTCGCTACGCCCTGGGTCGGGACGATATACACATCCTTAAACTTTGCTTTTGAAAGAAGCAGATCACGAATCCCGATGGCGCGATCCCTTGAGTTACATTCGGAAATGCAAAGTGTTTTATCCTCCGTATTCGGAACTTCACTGAGCAATCGATCCACAAGCTTTTGATAGACCCTCTGTAGTCCGCGCGCCTGGCTCAACTTTACAATCACGCCATCGATGGCTCCCATCAACGGTTTGATATTGAGCGCGGAAGCAATAAACGCCTGAATGTCTGACATTCGGCCATTTTTACGAAGAGTATCCAGCGATTCCAGCACAAAATAGGTTTTCATGTTATCCCGGAAAGCCTCAATTTTTCTAACAATTTCGTGAAAAGACAAATTTGCTTCTACAAACTCACGAATTTTCAGCGCAATAGCCGCTTCCCCGCACGCCGCAGAATGTGAACTGATTACATGAATTTTTTTGGAATCATCCTGTGTCTCTTCATATATGCTTTTCGCCACCATGGCCGAATTATATGTCCCGCTTACTTTTTCAGAAAGCGTAACCACAAAGACCTTGTCCGTATCCGCTTCTTTGTAGGCTTCCAGAAAAGCATCCGGAGAAGGACACGCCGACTTTGGACAAGTGGGACATGCCGCTACTTTTTTCAGAAATTCATCCCGATCAAAACTCTCATCGTCAACAATGGTTTCCTCTCCAACTTCTAACGTAAGAGGAATACGCGTGAAATGTTCATCTTTCATGTCCTTTTCCTGTAAATCCATACAGCTGTCACCGATCATCTTAAATTTTAACATATTTCCCCCACCTGCCGTGTATTAAAACACTGAATATATATGCATTATAGCATACCCATAAATAAGCGCAAGTATTTTTCGTATAAATCCTGAAATGCCAATCACTGCAATTTGTCCTGGTCTTGCACCTCCTCTGGTACGACTTCCTGCGGCGGATCGGATATGGACTTCCCCTGTGTGATTGTTGCTTCCGCGGTTTGGCGATCCGATTTTAGAGAGCGGAAAATCGAAATGATAATACAAGGCCGATAATGCCGACTGAACGAGAACTGATTAAATCGACAAAAGCATATGGATTTTGGACTGGAGGAAAGGGATCACCCCCTTCTTCATTTTACAATGTTAGGTCTAACTATAAGTCCTTTTCATAACACAAAACAGCGCCTCTTTCCGACAGTTTTCACTCCCGGAAAGAGACGCATTAACGATTACTGAATCCTTACTTCGCGTCAACCTCAACCATATACTGAATGAGATCAAGACACTTGTTGCTGTATCCCCACTCATTGTCATACCAGGACACGAGCTTGAAGAAATTGCCGTTGAGTGCGATGCCCGCAGTCGCGTCATAGATGGAGGTTCTGGAATCGGTATAGAAATCGGAGGAAACCACAGCATCCTCAGTGTAGCCCAGGATGCCCTTCATGCTGGTCTCGGAAGCCTCTTTGATGGCCTCGTTGATCTCCTGCATGGAGGTGGCTTTCTCGGTGCGGACGGTCAGGTCGACCACAGAAACGTCCAGCGTGGGAACGCGGAACGACATGCCGGTCAGCTTGCCCTTGACTTCCGGAATAACCAGTGCACAGGCCTTTGCCGCGCCGGTGGAGGAGGGGATGATGTTGCCGGCCGCCGCGCGACCGCCGCGCCAGTCTTTAGCCGAGGGGCCGTCCACCGTCTTCTGGGTGGCTGTGGTGGAGTGAACCGTGGTCATGAGACCTTCCACGATGCCGAATTTGTCATTGATGACCTTGGCAAGAGGAGCCAGGCAGTTGGTGGTGCAGGACGCGTTGGAAACAACGGTCATGTCCTTGGTGTATTTCTCAAGGTTGACGCCGCAGACAAAGGTCGGTGTGTCGTCCTTCGCAGGGGCGGAAATGACAACTTTCTTCGCGCCGGCCTTGATGTGGGCGGACGCTTTTTCGGTGGTGCAGAACACGCCGGTAGACTCAACCACATACTCGGCGCCGCAGGATGCCCAGCCGATTTCAGCGGGATCTTTGCAGGCAAACACACTGATGGCTTTGCCGTTGACGACCAGCTTGCCGTCCTTGGTCTCGATGCTGCCGTCGAACTGGCCATGGATGGTGTCATACTTGACCATATAGACCATATAGTCGAGATCGATGAAGGGATCGTTGATGCCTACGATCTCAAAAACCTCAGGCTGTGCAATCGCTGCACGGAAAACAAGTCTGCCGATTCTGCCAAAGCCGTTAATACCAACTTTAATCATGGAATTCAACCTCCTGTATTTTTGTACAGGCTTAATCATAGCCCATTTTCAGGCGTTTGACAAGAGTTTCACAGGTTTTTCGCCGCAACTTTTGATATTTTTCACTTTTGTATAAATTCCACACCAAACCTTCCCGCAGGATGGTTATGTTGTCCACAGGTTTTATTTATGCAATCTCCACCGCTTTGTAATACCAATTCAGAATTTTCTTGTAATCGGCGCCCTGCTGCGCCATGCCCTGCGCACCCCACTGGCTCATTCCCACCCCGTGTCCGTGTCCGCGCACGGAGAATACAAACCGTCCGTCGGTGAGCTTCACGTCAAATACCGCCGATCGCAGCGAGAAAAAGCCGCGCATTTCGGCGCCGCTCGCCATGTGATCGCCCACCGGGCAGAGCAGCACGGTGCCCGACGGCGATTTGGTCAGCTTGCCTACCCACTTTTGCGGGTCGTCCCCCAGCTGGATGCCCTTGATGTTCCGGGTCAGAATCTCCTTAAAATCCTCGACCGGGAAGCTGGTTTCCGATCTGAAATTC
This sequence comes from Oscillospiraceae bacterium, assembly GCA_031551875.1. GTDB lineage: Bacteria > Bacillota > Clostridia > Oscillospirales > Acutalibacteraceae > JAVBNA01. Next base: position 19,009 of record JAVBNA010000034.1, read on the forward strand.
GGGGCGAGCTCATCGCCCGGACTGTCCACGGGGGCGAGGTAAGGCAAGGCCGCACCCCAGACATTGACTGCGTCCTCGGTCTTGCCGCCCGACTGGTCATGGAAATATGCAGCAATGGGCTTGCCCTCATATTTCATGATCACGTCCGCAACCTGGTCAACAATTGACTTGATTTTCTGGTAGTATTCCTCGTATTTGCTGCCCCATTTCTTCTGCATCTGCTCTTTTGTCGTATAGATGCTCCATTTTTCAGTGTTGACCGCGAAATCACCGCCCTTTAGATCCTCATCAGGCTTTTCCCGCGCGGTCAGACGCTTATTTGCGTAAAAAGTGTGACAGGCCACCGTCTGCGCCTTGAGTGCCTCGGTTTCAAAGGACAGTGGCATTTCACACACCACTGCCGCATAGAGGAACTCCCGGTCGGACACCTCAAGCACCTTGCCGGTCGCCTCATCATACACGCGAAAGCTGTTTATACCGGTGTCCTTCACCAGTGCGGGCGACTGTGATTCTGGCTGAAGGGACACGTTGCCGGGTACAGCGCCGCTTTCGGGCGGTGTGCTGTCAGCCGCCGAGGGCACCGGCTTGTCCGGCAATGCGCCGTCCAGTGCCAGCATGGGCAGGCAGGCCAGAACCAAAAGCAGAAATCCTGCGGTTATTGCCAATTGTTTCATATTTATCCTTCCCCTCCGTTTAGTAAGTAGGGCTCGCTCTGGTCGAGCGGTTTTCCGTAACATCCGCCAAAGGCATAGGTTGCGGAGCAGCCTCTAAATAATTCATTTTCAGGCGTTTCAAAAGCGTCCGCACACCGTTTCTGATCGGACGAAAACCTTGACTTTGCCGGTATAATCCGGTACAATAAAATATATTGCATTTTTAAGAGCGTATATGACACATATGCCTCTTTCAAGTATAATTTTTTTCGAAAGAGGGACCCTTTATGAGCAATCAAGGACTGACACCCGAAATCCTGCACGAGTTGTGCGAAGAGCTCCGCCGGGGACACACCATCGCGCCGGCGCTCTATGACAAATATGACGTCAAGCGCGGCCTTCGTAACAGTGACGGCACAGGCGTTGTCGCCGGGCTGACCCAAATTTGCAACGTGCACGGATATATCATCACCGATAACGAGAAAATACCGGATGAAGGCCGGCTGATCTACCGCGGCATTGACGTGCGTGACATCGTCGAGGGCTGTACAATGGATGAACGGTTTGGCTTTGAAGAGGTGGCGTGGCTTCTGCTGTTTGGCACCCTGCCCAGTCAGAACCAGCTTGACCTCTTTACGGCACTTCTGGCCGAAAGCCGCGAGCTTCCGGAATATTTCGCCGAGGACATGATCATCAAGGCACCGTCGCCCAACGTCATGAACAAGCTGGCGCGTTCGGTGCTTGCCCTTTATTCCTATGACCAGAATCCCGAGGATATGTCCCTTGAAAACATCATGCGGCAGTCGATCGAGCTGATCGCGCGGCTTCCGGTCATCATGTCGTACGCCTATCAGGTCAAAAAACGCCATTATGAACATGCCAGCATGTTCTTTCACCCGCTTGATTCCCGTCATTCCACGTCGGAAACCATCCTCAACGTCCTGCGCAATGACCGCCGGTTTACCGATGAGGAGGCAAAGCTTCTTGACCTTTGCCTTGTGCTGCACGCGGAGCACGGCGGCGGCAACAACTCCTCCTTCTCGGCGCGTGTGCTCACCTCGTCGGGCACCGATACTTATTCCGCCATGGCGGCGGCCATCGGCTCGCTCAAGGGGCCCAAGCACGGCGGCGCCAACCTCAAAGTTATGGAGATGATGGACGGGTTGCTGCAAGACCTCTCTGACTGGAAGGACAAAGAGGAAATTGAGCGCTATCTGGAAAAAATCGTTCGCAAGGAGACCGGGGACAAGTCCGGCCTGATCTACGGCTTGGGACACGCCATCTACACGCTCTCCGACCCCCGCGCCGTCATCCTCAAGGAAAAAGCCGGCGCACTTGCCGAAAAAGTCGGTATGCTCGACGCGTTTAGTGTCTTTGAAACGGTGGAGGAACTTGCGCCCTCCGTATTCCAACGGGTTAAGGGCGACCAAAAGGTGATTTCCCCGAACGTCGACTTCTATTCCGGCCTGGTGTACGAAATGCTCGGCATTCCGAGCGACCTGTACACCCCGCTGTTTGCCGTCTCCCGCATGGCTGGCTGGTGCGCACATCGCATTGAGGAGCTGACCACCGGCGGCCGCATCATCCGCCCCGCCTACCGCTCCGTGTCGCAAAAGATGCAATATGTTCCGATAGAGGATAGATAACAAAACTGCCGATAGTAACCAAAGGGTTCATCTCACCGAACGCATAATTATTCAAATTATGGCGTGATGAGATGAACCCTATTTTTTCGCCGGATGTCAGAACGTCAACTTCGCCCAATCCCGCTTCGGCATCGATGTGATCTCCTGGAGTACGGTCTTTAGTTCATTGGCGTTATCGCGGCACAGCGAAATATCGCCGGAAATGGCGCGCCATATCCAATCGAATCCCTCATCGTAGTGATCCATGACATCGCCTTTGAACATGAAAAGATCGAGATTCCATGTAAACACATAGACGCATCCCTTGCCGACGCGATTTTTGTACAGCAGCGGCATGCCATCCGCTGTTGCCATAACCACCGACGATTCGGGCAATGATACCTTCGAGAAATGGACGGGTTCATCGTGAAGGATTCTCCAGCTCTCGGAAACGCCGGTATCGGCGGAAATATTCGTTAGTTCATCCTTTGGTATCTGAACCCACGCATCGCACCCGGTCAAGTCCCTCATCGCCGTGCTTTCGGTTTCGCGAAGGTACGGATCGAGTATTCGATCCGGTTTTTCCATCGCAAAAAAGACATTGCCCCCATTTTTCACATATTCAAGCAGCATATCGGCGATTTCGGGATGGTCACGCCGATACGTCGATGCGCCAAGGACGATCAACCGATACCGGTCGAGCAATTTTGCGTCGATAAGACTTTCACCGGAGGATGTAAAGCGTGAATCGGTCGATATCCCTACGCGCGCAAGGCTATTGAAAATGCCGAATACGCTCTGATTCGCGCGGTACCGGTAATTCGAGTAAAACACCGGCGATGGCATCAGCACGCATACTTGCGCATCCGGATCCTCCGCGCCGTTCATAACGCGCGCCGAAAGCTTGCGGATGTCGTCGCAAATCGGACGGTCACTGGCATCGTACCGCAATATCCCCATCGTCTCCCCCGCCTGCTGGTATGCCTTGTCCGCGCGGCTCTCGTCCGCGTCAAACTCCATGCCGAGCGCCGCGCGGGTATATGTCTTTGAAAGTTCATCATCCGTCCAACACCACTAACAGCTGCCGCTCCCGCCTGCCGATACGAACACGCGGTTGTAGTGATCGATGATCAGGCGCTGCTCTTCCTCCGA
>JAVBNA010000037.1:0-55529 GCA_031551875.1 Oscillospiraceae bacterium
ATGTCAGCATTGGCAGCAAGAAACTTAGATTATTCTGTGGTTTTTCCTTGCTCGTGTGTTGGCGTATCAAATCAAGAAAAATTTATAAAAACAAAACAACGACTTTTGAAAGCAAATGTGCAAGTTTGCGAATAGTATAAGCATTATATACGAAAAGAAGGTTTAGGAAATCGTATTTCCTAAACCTTCTTTATTACAACACCCCTAAAGACCGCCCTTTTGTCTATTTGCTCTCATGTACATGCCGTTTGATGGCCTTGAAGCTCTGCTCACTGATCACATGCTCAATCCGGCAGGCGTCCTCCACGGCAATCTCGCGGTCAACCCCCAGATCGGTCAGCCAGTCGGAGATAAAGTTGTGCCGTTCAAGCATTTTTTCCGCAATGGCTTTCCCGCCAGCAGTCAGTGAGATGTGCCCGTCGCCGTCCACAACGATATAGCCGCTTTCACGCAGCTTTTTCATGGCGACGCTGACGCTGGGCTTGGTGAAATCCATCTCGTTGACAATGTCGATGGAACGCACCGGCATCCCTGTTTGACTGAGAACCAGTATGGTTTCAAGATAATTTTCTGCGGATTCCTGGATTTTCATGTCGAATGCCTCCTGAGTTTCTTGGTGATTACGTATAATATACCATAATTCCAAGCTCATTTCAACAAAACATGGACAAAGCCCTGAAAGTGTACACCATATCTTGACACCTTGGTTAGTTTGTGCTAACATAAAGTCAGGTTAGAGAAGTCTAACCAAAAGAAAATGAGAGGTGACCGGTATGCCATTGACATTTGCCAAACCCGGAGAAAAAAATTCCATCAAAAAAGTCGGCGGAAAAGCAGAGACACGCCGTTTTCTTGAAACGCTTGGCTTTGTTCAGGGCGGCGACGTCACGGTGATTTCAGAACTCAGCGGCAACGTGATTGTCAGTGTAAAGGATACCCGTGTGGCCATCAGCCGAGAAATGGCCAGCAAGATTTTGGTATAGATCAAAATGACGCATAAAAACCGGCCGCCGTACTCGTGAGAGCAGGGCGGCCGGTTTTTGCATTGGACTTGATTATTTGCAGTTCGTTTCGTTGCTGGCGTCGTTGGAAGTTTTGTTCGAGGCGTTCTGCCCCTTCTTATTCTGAGCGTTTTTCTTGCTCTCGTAGTTGTTACCAGCTTCATTGGAATAATTGTTGTTGCTGTTGTTGTTCCTGTTGTCCATTTTTATCACTCCTTTCCGTTTGTGTCTTTAGTATGCGTTTCTGAAAAATAATTATACATTGTCATAGAATTTTTTTTATTACGCGCTCAAAAGAAAGACGAAAAAAGGGAAATAAGGTTGACATACTCCCCGGATAATGGGATAATTATAAAAGTATAAACAAATGCAGGGAGAGAAAACCATACCGATGAGAGTGATTACGGGAAGCGCCCGCGGGCGTCGTTTGGAAACACTGGAGGGCGACGAGGTGCGCCCGACCACCGACCGGGTCAAGGAGGCGCTTTTCAGTATCATCCAGTTCCAGGTGGAGGGGCGGCATGTGCTTGATCTCTTCGCCGGCTCGGGACAGCTCGGCATTGAGGCGCTCAGCCGGGGCGCAGCGTCCTGTGTATTTGTGGATGCAAGCCGCGCGGCATATGATATTATCCAAAAAAACCTGCGTGAAACAAAGCTTTCAGCGCAGGTTTTACAGACCGATTCGCTCGCATATCTGTCCCGGTGCACCGCCAAGTTTGACCTTGCCTTTCTGGATCCGCCCTATGGGAAAGGGCTCCTGCAAAAGGTGTTGCCTCTGCTTGCTCGGTGCATGAATGTCGGGGGAACGATTTTGTGCGAAAGCCCGAGTGATGAGGCGCTGCCTCAGGAGGCGGGGAATTTTATCAGGGCAAAGACCCGCCGATACGGAAGCACAGCGCTGACGATCTATATGCATAGGAGTGTGATGACCGGTGATTCGTAAAACCGCAGTTTGTCCGGGCAGCTTTGACCCGGTCACCTTTGGACACATGGATATCATCAAACGCGCCGCCGCCATGTTTGACAGGGTGATCGTCGCGGTGATGAACAACCCGGCCAAAAATCCCAGCTTTTCCACGGAGGAGCGTATCGCGCTGCTGCATCGTGTGATGGGGGAGTTGCCCAATGTGGAAATAGACTGCTTCGACGAACTGCTGGTCGATTTTGCCCGCAAAAAATCGGCGTCCGTCATCATTAAGGGTCTGCGCGCCCTATCTGATTTCGAATACGAATTCCAGATGGCTCTGACCAACCGCAAGCTCGAACCGGAGATTGAAACCGTATTTTTAACCACGCTGGCGGAAAATATGTATCTCAGCTCCAGCATGGTCAAGCAGGTCGCCCATTTCGGCGGCGACATTTCCAGCTTTGTGCCCGCCTGTATACACGACGAGATTAAAGAAAGACTTTGCAAACAAGGAGGAAATCAATGATGAACAATAAAGAGCTTGGTATCGTTTCGGAGCTTTTGGAGGAACTTCTGGTTCTTTTGGATGAATCCAAAAGCGTCGTATTCGCACAGGACAAGCGCATTGTCAACGCCGCCGCCATCTACGAGATCGTGGATGAGCTGCGTCAGAAGCTGCCGCGTGAGCTCAAGCAGGCCAAGGATGTGATAGGCGACCGTGACCGCATACTCAGTGAGGCGCGCGCAGAGCGTGACCGTCTGATCAAAGAGGGCGCTGAAAAGGCGCAGGAGCTTGTCGCACGAGACGAAATCGTCAAAACCGCGCAGGAAAAAGCGACTGCGATCCTAACCGACGCAAACCGTAAGGCGGCTGAGAAAAACCGCGCCGCCACCGAATATATTGACGACTTGATGCGCGAGGCGGAGGATGCGATTGCCGGCAGCCTCAAAGAACTTAAAACCGCGCGAAACACCCTCAAAAACCCCCGTGCGGCGGTTGCACCGCCCGCAGAAGCGCCTACTGAGGGATAAAACACAAACAAAGCCGTTCCGAGATTTCGGAACGGCTTTTTACATGACTAAACCTGTATGACGGGATGAACCATCTCCTCAGTACAGGACTTAATTTGGGGGAGAGAGAGTCCGTACAGTGCGGTGGCGCGGCATTCGAGCTCAAATACCTCACGCGCAAAGGAGCCCGCCTGCTTGATGTCAGCATAACGCAGGATGATGGGAAGCGACGCGGTTTTGCGCGCCTGTGCAAGCAGCGTCCGCCCCGTTTTACTCATCCCCAGCACGCGCAGATAGGGTGGCTGCCTTTTTGCCCAGTCGGCGGGAATGCCCAGATAGGCGGACATCAGGATGCGGCGCAGGCGGGCAAGGGGATACCGCTTGGTTTTGGCGGCGGTCAGAATGTCCTCCAGACTGTTCGATTCCCAAATTGCGCGGTACAGTCGGTTGTGGAGACCCTCGCTGACATTGACGTCGGCCGCCGCGGACAAGTCCTCGGCCGTCATACGCCGCAGCACCGCCAGCACAGCGCGCTCCATGTGTGCCAGCGAGGAGGGCGCGCGGCCGGATTCCATCTCGCAGCGCAGAATGTCCGCTGCGGTTTGGGGCATATACGCCGAAAGCTCCAGTGTGTCCAGATGCTTCCGGATGTGGGACGCAGAGCAAATGCCCTGTACCGCTTCGGCTGAATCGTGCGCAGCGCCCGTGCGTGCAACGCAAAATGGCTGAATGGGCGCATCCAGACGGTGCAGCGCCCGGAGATACTCCACGGCCAACGTATCGTTGGGGCGAGAGAGAGGGGAGGGGTCAACCCCCAGTGCCTCCACCGCCCTTTCCCGTAACCGGGCAAAGGATTCACCAGAGGGCAGCCTCGCCCGTATGGCTTGGTTCAGTTCAGGCGTTTCCAGCATTCGCGCCGTGTCAAGAAGAGGGGAGAGGTCGCCTGATTCACTTCCGAAGCTGACCGCGCCCACACACCCCAGCGCGTGGATCAGGGATATGCCTCCTGCGGCAAAGCGTTCGGCGGTGGCCATCGCCCAAGGCAGGGGAAGCTCGATCACCAGGTTGGCGCCGTTTTTCAGCGCCATCTCTGCCCGCGCCCATTTGGACAGGAGCGCCGGTTCACCCCGCTGTACGAAGTGGCCGCTCATCACGGCAACCAAAGCGCCCCCAGTTCGCGCTTTGGTTTGTGCAAGGTGGTAGGCATGGCCGTTGTGGAAGGGGTTGTATTCCGCGATCACCGCGCAATGTTGATTTTGAGAGTAAAACATAAAAAAACTCCTTGATAATTCAGCCGGATTGTACTATCATAGTATAAGGCGTTTACGCAAGGATTTCAATATGGAGGGTATTAAGTGAAAGTACTGGTAATTAATGCGGGAAGTTCGTCCATGAAGTATCAGCTGATCGATATGTCAAACGAAACGGTTCTCGCCAAGGGAAACTGCGAAAGGATCGGCATTGACGGGCTGTTTACGCATAAAACCTCCGACGGCCGGTGCCGGGAGTGCGAGGTTTCCATGCACAACCACACCGAAGCATTTATGGTGATCAAGGATGCGCTTGTGGACAGCGAAGTGGGCGTGATCGAAGACCTTGCGGAGGTCTCCGCCATCGGACACCGCGTTGTTCAGGGCGGCGCAATTTTCAGTGAGTCGGTCATTGTTGACGAGCAGGTTATCCACGACATCGAGTCGCTGGTTGAGCTGGCGCCGTTGCATAATGCCGCACATGTCCAGGGTATCCGCGCGTGCCGTGAGGTGTTCGGCAAGGAGGTGCCCGAGGTGGTCGTGTTTGACACCTCGTTCCATGCCACCATGCCGCCCAGAGCGTATATGTTTGCGATTCCCTATGAATATTACGAGAAGTATAAAATCCGCCGTTACGGCTTTCATGGCACCTCGCACCGCTTTGTCAGCACACGCTGCTTAGAGCTGATGGACAAGGGGAGAGAGGGCACCAAGATTGTCTCCTGCCATCTGGGCAACGGCTCATCCATCACCGCTGTCAAGGACGGGCACGTGATTGACACCAGCATGGGACTGACACCGCTCGACGGCTTTATGATGGGCACCCGCACGGGTACGCTTGATCCGTCGGTCGTGACATATATCGCAGAAAAGGAAAATCTTGGCCCCAAGGCGCTGAGCGACCTGTTTAATAAGAAGTCCGGCCTGCTGGGCATTTCGGGTGTTTCGAGCGACGACCGTGACGTTTCTGCGGCGGCCGCCAAAGGCAATCCCCGCGCCATCCTGGCGCATCAAATGCTTCAGTACCAGATCACGAAGTTCATCGGCGGATACGTGGCCGCGCTCAACGGCTGTGACGCCATCATCTTCACGGCCGGACTCGGCGAAAACCAGGCCAAGCACCGCAAGGCCATCTGCGAAAATCTTGCCTATCTCGGCGTTGAGATTGACGCGGCGAAAAACGAAGAGCTGACCGGCGGGAAAGAGGGGGAGATCTCCACGTCTGCGTCCAAGGTGCGCGTCTATGTCATCCCGACCAACGAGGAACTTTTGATTGCGCGCGACACAAAAGAGCTTGTGGAAAAGATAAATGGCTGATTTATGCAGAAAAAACTTGCATTCTCATGCGGAATGTGTTAAAATATTTCCTGTTACAGAGCAGGAGTGAAAGAGGTGACAAAGATGAAAGAGAAGCTCCATCCCAAGTACGAGGATACCACCATCCATTGTGCATGCGGAAATGAGATTGCGACACGATCCACCCGTTCCAACATCCGTGTTGAAATATGCTCGAAGTGCCATCCGTTCTATACCGGCAAGCAGAAGCTTGTGGACACCGGCGGACGTGTGGATCGCTTTAAGAGACGTTTTGACAAGCAGGAAAGCAAATAAAAAAGCAAAGGCTGTACCTTTTGGTCGAAGGTACAGCCTTTTTGTCAGCGTTTGCGCCTGACCCCGGACAGGGGATTGTTTTGTGCGGCCTTTTCCATCTGCTCACTGGACAGATGGGTGTAGATCTCGGTGGTGTTGAGGTTTTCGTGCCCCAGAATTTCCTTGAGCACACGGATGTCCACGCCGCCATGCTGATACATCAGCGTTGCTGCGGTGTGGCGCAGCTTATGGGTGGAGAAGCCCTGACCCGCCAGACCGCTCTCGAACAAGTGTTTTTTTACAAGATGCTGAACCATTTCCCGGGAAATGCGCTTGCGGCGGTTGCTCAGAAAAAGGGCGTCCCGGTCGCTCACGCCCTCTGTGGGACGTACCTTTAGGTAGCGCTCCACAGCGTCAAGACAGGCGGCGTTTAAGTAAATGATCCGTTCTTTGTTGCCTTTGCCGATCACGCACATCGTATTGTCCTGCCGGATGTCGGAGATATTGATGGACACAAGCTCGGCCAGCCGCAGTCCGCAGTTGAGAAACAACGTCAGAATCGCATAATCGCGCGCGGCGTTTTTTCCGTCCACATGCCCAAGCAACTCGAGGCTCTGTTCAAGCGTCAGATGCTTGGGCAGGCTTTTTTTAAGCTTGGGCGTTTCCAGCTCAAGCAGCGGGTTTTCCTTAAGCTTGCCGGTCTTGGCGGTCAGGTATTTATAAAAGGAACGAAGACTGGAGGACTTGCGGGCACGGGCGGCCGCCTGATTGTTTTTCTGGTGATTCATGAAGTTCATGTACTCGAACACATCCAAAAGCTTTACCTGCGCGCACAGTGCAAGGTCAACGTCCAGAATGTCGATCTCCTCAAGCGGCGCGGAAGCATGTACAATCCCTTTGGAGCGCTTAAAAAAACGGAAGAAGGTGCGCAGATCCAGAAAATATTCCTCCACGGTTTGCGGAGAGCGTCCTTTGACCGTTTCCATGTATCCCAGATATTCGCGGATGATTTCAGGCGCGGTGACCAGCAGCTCTGGTTTCATTTTGTTTGCCTCCTTCCTTAATTAAACAAAATATTAATTTTGTTTAATTATATCATACTCATTTTAGGATGTCAAGGATTTCCCCGCTGATTCGTTTCCGCTCATAGAAATATTTACTCTGTCATTTTTGCTCTTCAAGCGCCAGAATCCCGCCGACATCGAGTAACGTCCTGTTATCCAGGCACTCCACCTCAACCGCGTGCTTTTCCGCAAACCGAACCATCGCGTGTCCGTCCGGATGTTTGAGCACGTTTCCCGTAAATACAAGTTTTTGTTTGCTCACAAGTCCTGCACAGCCGCCGATCAGTCCATACGGATATCCCGGCAGTTCGATTCCGTCTGCGGAGATTTGCAAAACATCCAGTCCGGCCAACCGCGCGGCGACCGCAACTCCTTTGTCAGCGGTTATGACTGCGCTTTCACTGACCACGCACACCGAGCATCGTGTGTAGCCCTGTCTGACTGGAATCAGCCTAAGCTTTCGCTTTTGGGCCTCCCGTTTGATTATGTCGTCCATACTTTTGGGATTCGCGATCAAACGTTCTCCCAAAAAGGCCACATTCAGTGGTGCATCATCCGGATATGTACATCCGGGTGTTTGTGCGCTTTGCAGAACAGTCATTCCCCTTTTCTCGAACATTCGGTCGAATAGCCAGCTCCGACATCCGGAGAGAATCCGTGCGCCGCCCAGATGGCAATACTGCATGTCGGCGTGAAAGCGCACAGGCGTTGGCAGAGCAATCAGCGTCCGTGTGTACAGCACCTCTATCCCCCGTTTTTCCAGAGCTTTTCCTATGTATGGGTATTCGCCGGAGGTCAGCGCAAGCGTCACGGCTTCCTCCGGCAAATTCGGTTTCTCTATCCACGGCAATGGTCATCACTCATTTCTTAACGCGTCCACCGGACGCAGTTTGGACGCCTTGACGGCGGGATATACGCCGAACACCACGCCCACCAGCATGGACAGTCCCACGGTGATCCCCAGCACGCCGCCGCTGAGCACAAAGGTAAACCCGAACCATGCTGCGCCGACGTAGGAGACAATCAGGCCGAACGCCAGCCCGATGACACTGCCGGCCGCGGACATGAGAAAAGCTTCAATCAGAAACTCCAAACAAATATTCGCCTTCGAAGCGCCAATCGCTTTTTTGACCCCGATTTCACGGGTGCGCTCCCCCACCGACACCAGCATGATGGTCATGATGCCGAGGCTTGCCACGATCATGGCAATGAAGCCCACCATAGAAAGCACCAGCGTAATAATATTCATCAGGTTGGAAAGTCCCTCCCGCTGCTTCATCAGGTTTTCCGCCTTATAGCCGCTCGACGGGCCGCCGGTGACCGACGCAATGGTTTCTAGGATCTTCTCCCCCGCCTGGTCGTTCTTCTGATCGTCGTTTAACAGCACGGTGATCTGGGAAAAGTTTTCCTCACCGCTCATCTGCTGCATGGTGGTGTAGGGCATGTAGATCAGCGTGGGGACATAGCTCCCGATCATGTTTTGCAGTAGCCCGCTGCCCGTGCGCACCACGCCGACCACCTCAAAGCTTTCGGTTTTTCCCTTCAGCGACAGCTCGAAGGTTTTGCCAATCATATTATCCCTCTTATAGAGCTTTTGCGCAAGGGCCTGATCGACCAAACATACCTTGCTGCGGGCGGACACATCGGCTTTGCTGATGCCGCGTCCGTACAGAACCTTAAGTGAAATCAGGCTGTCGGCATGCTCGTCCACGCCGAACAGCAGCGATTCCATGCTTGTGTCATGCGCGGTGATGGTGGAGAGGAACACGGTGACCGGCATGGCCTGGTCAACCAGAGGCTGGTTCTCGATGATCTCCAGCGTCCGGCTGTCCAGTGCGGCATCTCCCGAGGCCGACGTGCTTTTGGTGATGGTAATGCCCTTCATGCCGAGACTTTCCAGCTCCGTGTTGACCGCGAATTTTCCGCATTCGGCAATCGAGTTGATGATGACCACTGACGACACGCCGATCACGATGGCGAGCACACTGAGCGCCGTACGCATTTTCTTCTTGAACAGGTTATTGACCGAGCATTTGAAAATATCGCCGATGTCAGTCATTTTCACGCTCCCCCGTCTTTGTTTGACTGCCGCTGATGATAACACGCTTCCCGTTTGAAACCCCGGCGGCATTCCCTACAATCTGGTCCCCCTGCTGAATTCCCCCGATTACCTCAAAGCCCTCGCTATGCTCCCCGGCTGTGGTCACATAGGTCTTCTGCGCAACGCTGTTCTTCACTACGTATACGTATTCCCTTCCGTTCCGGTCGGCGCCCACCGCCTCATAGGGCACCACAATGGTGTCGTTCTGCTCACCGGTCAAAATACGCGCTTTTGCGGAAAAGCCGGGCTTGATGTCCTCCCCTTTCTTGAGGAGGGTCACACAGACGGCAACCGACGGCGTGCCTCCGGTTAGCGCGGAGGTTTTGGCACGCGAGCCGATGTCGGTCACCACTCCGTAATAGGTGGAATTCCTGAATCCCACCCCTGAAATACGCACCTTTTGTCCCAGTTCGATTTGGGAGATCTTTGTTTCGGAAATGTCTAGCTTGACCTGAAGCCGGTCGGACGAGGCGATGGTCATGACCGTCTCTCCCCCGCCGCTTTTGACGTTCGGACGAACGGAAATTTCGGTGACAATCCCCGAAGCGGGTGCAATGAGCGTTTGTGCTGGCTGGGTAAGCAGCTCCTCCATATTGGAGGCATCGGAGGAAAGCGCGCCGGCGCCGGCAGCCATCGCGCCAAGCCCGCTGCTCTGAAAGGCCTGGAAAGCTTCAAGCACCTCCTCGTCCGCGTCACTGATGCTGTCCAGCAGGGAAGGCTCGACGTATTCCATCAGCACTCTGCCTTTCCAAACTTTATCCCCTTTTTTGACAAGGATTTTTTCCGGAATGACCGCCTTGCCCAGTGTGATGGGGGTTTGCCCCGCTTCCTCCACCTTACCCTCACATTCGATCGTGTGGTAAACGGTCTGCGCCTGTGCGACAAAGCAGTCAACCTCGGGCGTTTGCGACTGTGTCCCAATCCCAATGATCACCGCTGCCACAGCCGCCCCGGCGACCGGCCATATAATTTTTTTCTTCATTCGTCCAAACTTCCTTACTTCCGTTGTTGTATTCTGTTGTTTAGTCTCCCAGATGCCGGGGGTTTTTATAACCGCCTTTCAAATTTTCGTCGGGTTACCTATAAAATGAATAATTGCGGCGCACGACTAAATAATAAACAACGAGGTGAGCGCGAATGTCATTGATTCCCTGCAAATTAGACTGCATTTACCGTGAGGACGGATACTGCCAGCTCAACACACCGGCCATTGTTTCCAGTGTTGACGGCAGCGGATGTATCCACCGAATCCAAAAAAATGCCGCGGAAAACACTTCCGCGGCGGAAAACAGCTATCAATCGGTCATACAAGCGCCTCAATCGCTTCTCTGACTGAGCGCACCCCGGACAGTTTGATGCCAAACCGTTCGGGGTTCTGTATATTCTCAAGGTTGTGGTAGGGCAGGATCACGTGGGTAAAGCCCAGACGTGTGGCCTCCTGGATGCGTGACTCCGCGCCCGAAACCGACCGAATCTCCCCCGCCAGCCCGATTTCCCCGAAGGCCAGCGCATGCTCGGACACCACAAAGTCCTTGAAGCTTGACACCAGCGCCACGGCTACCGAAAGGTCAGCGGCCGGCTCGTCGAGCCGTAAGCCGCCCACGACGTTTAAATACGCGTCCATGTTGGCGAAATAGTACCCCGCCCGCTTTTCAAGCACGGCCAGCAGCAGCGACATGCGGTTATAGTCAAAGCCGGTGGACATACGGCGGGGCGTTCCGAATCCGGTGGCGGTCACAAGCCCCTGCACCTCAGCCATGATGGGACGCGAACCCTCCATAGCGCAGGCGACACAGGTGCCCGACACCTGTTTGGGGCGTCCCGACAAAAGCATTTGGGAGGGATTCTCCACCTCCTGAAGCCCGATGTCCCGCATTTCAAATACGCCGATTTCATTCGTAGAGCCGAAGCGGTTCTTGACAGCACGCAGGATCCGATAGGAAAGTTGGCGCTCCCCCTCAAAATAGAGCACCGCGTCCACCATATGCTCAAGCGTTTTGGGGCCGGCAATGTTGCCGTCCTTGGTCACATGCCCGACCAGAAAGACCGAAACCTCCAGATCCTTGGCAAGGCGCATCAGCGCGCCGGTGCATTCGCGCACCTGTACCACACTGCCCGGGCTGGAGGACACCTCGGAAAAGCTCATGGTCTGGATGGAGTCCACAATGACAAGGTCGGGCTTTTCGGCGTGGATTTGCTCAAGCACCGTTTCAATGTCGGTTTCAGCGAGCACAAAAAGCCCCTCACCCGACACGTGAAGCCGATCTGCGCGCAGCTTGAGCTGCCGTTTTGATTCCTCGCCCGATACATACAGGATCTTGAGCGTTCTGCCCAGACGTTCGCAGATTTGCAGCAGGATGGTGGATTTCCCGATTCCGGGGTCGCCGCCCAGCAGCACAAGCGAGCCCTTGACGATTCCGCCGCCCAGCACCCGGTCAAATTCCCCCAGGCCGGTCTTATACCGCTCCTCCTCCGTAATGGAGATGCGGGACAGCGCCACCGGCGCTTCGACAAGCCCGGTTCGCCCTCCCGAAGACAGCTTTCCGAAGGGCTTTGCGGCCTCCCTGACCATTTCCTCCATCGTGTTCCACTCTCCGCAGCCGGAGCATCGCCCCGACCATTTCGGCGATTCACTGCCGCAGTTTGTGCATACATAGATTACCTTTGATTTTCCCGCCACGATCCTGTATCCCCTTTTCTTTATGATGGCTTCTGCTGAGCATCTCCACTTACATAATCTTCGATCCCGCAGAAAATCGCAAATGCCATCTGTTTTTGGTATTCCTCGTCACATAACAGCTCGGCCTCGTGCGGGTTTGACAAAAATCCGCACTCCACCATCACGGTGGGAATCATTATATTCCAAAGCAGGAATAAATTCTTCCCACCCTGCTTGAGCTCACGCGTATTGCCCGGCTGAAGACGCGACTTGACAACCGTGTCAATCTTCTGAGCAAGCCGCTCACTGTCAGCATTGTTTTTGGAAAAAAAGATCTGACACCCCGAATATTTTGCCTGCTCAAACTGATTTTGATGGATGCTGACAAAAACGGCGTCGGGATAGTTCTGGGCAATTTTCAGTCGGTTGTGCAGGTCAGATACCTTTTTCTGCCGGATGGAGCTGGCTGAATCGTCATGGATGGAGACGTCAGTTTCCCGCGTCATGACCACCTCATAGCCCGCGCTTTTGAGAAAATCGCGCAGACTAAGAGAAATTGCAAGATTGATACCCTTTTCAGCCGTCCCGTCTGCCGTGGAAGCGCCGCCGTCCACACCGCCGTGCCCAGGATCCACGATGACAATCGGACGGGGCGGGTTGGCCGCTTGAGCCGCCGCGCTCTGAACGATCTGCGGAACCGAATAGCCGGTGAACACAATCAGAAGGAACAAAACAATGTTTCCCCAGATAAATTCCTTAGAATATGGCAATTTTATTTTTTTGAGTTTCAAAACAACACCCCCTTCAAAATGAATATGAAAAGAAGGTCGTTTCAATGCGTTTCCTCCAATTATTATACTGAATTTGCCGGCGGGATACAAGAAGTTTCCGCATCACACCCCGTTTTTCTTTCGAATAAGGAACTCTAAATTGTGTATAAGCATATTCTGTAAGTGCCTCCCAGTTTTAAATAAAGAAAAGGAGATGAGAATTATGTTCAGACGCTGCTTTGTAAACATCGTTGTATTTATCCTTACGGTTGCGCTGACCTTTACCCTCGGTCTGATTTTGGGCGCAGTTTTCTCCGCTGTCTTGCTGGCGGCACTGCCCTCACTGATTGTGCTTGCGGTTATACTTGCCCTGCTGCTCTTCATCCGGCTGGTTACCCTGCGCTGTATGAGAAACTGCGACGACGACTAGCCTGCTATCCAGGCACTGGAAGAAATTCCAGTGCCTGTTACATATGAAAAAGCACCCATGATTCACGGCCATGGGTGCTTCGGTTAGCTGTTTTTGTCCACATCATGGAAGGTTTTCAGGTTTCCGGTTTTTCCGCTGCGCTTGTCCAGCTCGGCCGAAACCTCCTCAAGCGTAATGCCTTCATTTGCCATCAGAACCATGATGTGATAGCACAGGTCAGAAATTTCCATCACCGTTTCCTGTTTGTCACCGTTTTTGGCGGCGATGATCACCTCGCTGCACTCTTCTCCGCACTTCTTGAGTATTTTATCCAGACCCTTTTCGAACAAATAGCAGGTATAAGAGCCCTCCTCCGGCAGTGCTTTGCGCTGAAGGATGGTGTCATAAAGGCTTTTCATGCTGTCATGCATCAATATCACTCCTCAGAAGTTCTTTAAAAAAGCAGCTGTGCGCACCGGTGTGACAGGCTGGTCCGGTCTGCTGCACTGTGACGAGCAACGTGTCGTCGTCGCAGTCCGCGTGCATACTGACAACTTTTTGCAGATGCCCGGAGGTGGCCCCTTTGTTCCAAAGGCATTGCCGGGAACGGCTGTAAAACCACGTATAGCCGGTTTTCAGCGTTTTTGAAAGAGACTCTTCATTCATGTAGGCAAGCATCAGCACTTCCCCGGTGCCATGCTCCTGCACGATCGCCGGAATGAGCTCCCCTTTGACAAAAAAGCGCCCCAGATCCATTGTCTATCCCTCCCTCTCCGCGCAGATTTCGAGGGCGCGGCGCAGGGACAGGCTTCCCGCATAAAGCGATTTCCCGCAAATGGCGCCGTACAGCCCCTGCGCACAAAGATCCTCAATGTCACTGGCGCCGCGGATGCCGCCGCTCGCGATGATCTCACAGGAAACCGTTTTCTGGAGCTCCTTGAGCTGCGACAAGTTGGGGCCTTGCAGCGTGCCGTCACGCGCAATATCCGTAAAGATAATGCACCTTACACCAGACCCCTCCATTTTTTGAGCCAATTCTGTGTAGGGCACGTCGGAGGTGTCCAGCCACCCCTCGGTGGCCACCAGGCCCTCACGGGCGTCAATGCCTACGACAATGCGTTCACCGCCAAATTCCTTGACTGCTTCCCGGACAAGCGCCGGTTTTTTGAGCGCCACGGAACCCAGTATTACCCGGGCAATACCATTTGACAGATAAGCCTCCATGCTTTTCAGATCACGGATACCGCCCCCCACCTCGACCTGAAGCCTGGTGTTTTGCGCAACGTCGACAAAAATCGAGCGGTTGGAAAGAGCCTTATCCTTGGCGCCGTCCAGATCAACCATATGCAGCCATTTTGCGCCCTGCTTTTCAAATTCCAGCGCGGTTTGCAGGGGATCCTCGGCCACTTTGTGGGCAGTAGCGTAGTCACCCTTGACAAGGCGTACGCATTGTCCGTTGTGAATGTCAATCGCGGGTAAAATAATCATCAGTCAGATAATGTTCCTTTCGTGGAGAGTACCGCTTCGCCGCTGACGGCCACCGCCGCTTTGAGCGCATGCGCCGCCGCCTTAAAGAGGGCTTCGATCCGATGGTGGGAGTTTCCGCCGTACATCACCCGCAGGTGCAGGGTGATGCCCGCGTTCACAGCAAAGGCACGGAAAAACTCCTCCACCATACAGGTGTCAAAATCGCCCACGCGCTCTTCGGGGAACTGCGCGTCAAACACCAAATAGGGACGGCCGCTGATGTCCGCGGCGGCAAACGCAAGCGATTCATCCATGGGGATGTATGCGCTACCAAAGCGCGCAATGCCCGACTTGTCCCCCAGCGTCTCCTTAAAAGCGCACCCGAGCACAATGCCGGTGTCCTCCACGGTGTGGTGACAGTCCACCCACAAATCGCCGTCGGCCTTCAGTTTGAGCCCGAAGCCGCCGTGCATCGCAAAGGCGTGCAGCATGTGGTCAAAAAAGCCGATGCTGGTGGAAATTTCCCGGACGCCGCCGTCCAGAGACAGCGTCAGGTTGATGTCAGTTTCCGCCGTGTGGCGGGTCAAAACGGTGGTTCTCATCGTTTTTCACATCCCTTTCAGTATGGTGCTGAAACTTCGGACAAACGCCTCGTTTTCGGCCTCACTTCCGCAGGTCACACGCAGAAAACGCGGGAATGCGCGCACGAGGATGCCCTCCTGCTGAAGGCGCATATAGATGTCCTCCGCCTGCTTCGTGCGGATGGTGATAAAGTTGGTGACAGGGTCCAGAACCGAAATGAAGTCCGGATACTCCGCTTCAATTTCCTTGCAGCACCCGTATAATGCGTCGCGTGACCGGATGATTTCAGCGATGCCCGCGCGCATTTCCTCCGCGTGGGAAAGCACGACCGTTCCGATCGACTGGGAGACCGAGTTGACATTATAGGGCGACTTCACGGCCATCAGCACCTTTTGCAGGGTTGACTGTGAAACCGCGAAGCCCAGCCGGATGGCCGCCAGGCCGAGGGCTTTGGAAAGCGTGCGCAGCACAATCAGATTGTCATACTTTTTCACACAGGGCAGCACGCTCTGATCCCAAAAATCCATGTACGCCTCGTCCATGACAACCAACGCGTCCACCGAAGCGATCAGGCGCTCAACCTCCTCGCGGGGGACGCCCTGTGAGGTCGGGTTACAGGGATTGGAGAAAATGATCAGCTTGACCTTCTCCTCCCGCGCGTGACTGATGACTTCGTCGATGTCCACCGAAAAACTGTCGTGCTTGGGCAGTACGAGTGAGGTGGCTTCCGCCAGGCTCGAATAAAAATTATACATGGAAAAGTCGGGTGACACGGTCAGAATGTTGTCGCCCTTCATCAGAAATGCCGACATGATGAGAAAGATCAGCTCATCCGACCCATTTCCGGCGGTGACCATCCTGGGTGAGAGGCCGTAAAAGGCGGCGAAGGCCTCTCTCACCTGCTCCGCGGCGGGGTCAGGATACCGGTTGTAGTCCACGTGCAGGATGGCCTCGGTGACCTCCCGCATGACCGAAAGAGGCAGCGTGACAAAGGATTCGTTGGCGTCCAGACGAACGTGATAGTCCCCGGCGATGGTTTCATAGGGGGTCAGTCCAATGAGCTTTTCATTGAGCGTATAGGACATGGCTAAAACCTCACTTTAATCGAGTTGGCGTGGGCGGTCAGCCCTTCGGTTTCGGCCAGCAGCACAATATCGTCTTTCGCGTTTTCCAGTGCAGGTTGTGTGTAGTAAATAAAGCTGGACTTTTTGACAAAGCTGTCCACCGACAGCGGAGAGAAAAACCGCGCGGTCTGCCCGGTGGGCAGCACGTGGTTTGGGCCAGCGTAGTAGTCGCCGAGCGGTTCAGGGGAATGCTGTCCGAGAAATACGGAACCGGCGTTGTCCAGCCGTCCGATGTATTCCATCGGGTTTTCTGTCATCATTTCCAGATGCTCGGGCGCGAGCGAGTTCGTAAACGCCACGGCCTCATCAAGATCGCGGCAGAGGATGACTGCGCCGAAGTCACCCAGCGAGGTTTCTATGATCTCCCGGCGGGACAGGCTTTGTACCTGTCTTTTCAGTTCCTCAATCGTCCGGTCGGCCACCTCGCGTGAGGTGGTCACCAAAATCGAGGAGGCCAGCACGTCGTGCTCCGCCTGGGACATCAGATCGGCGGCCAGATAACGGGGGTTGGCAGTGTGGTCAGCCACGATCAGGATCTCGGACGGCCCGGCGATCATATCGATGTCCACCGTGCCGTACACAAGCCGCTTGGCGGTCGCCACATAAATGTTGCCCGGCCCGACGATTTTGTCCACGGCGGGGATGCTCTCTGTGCCGTAGGCCAGCGCCCCCACCGCCTGCGCGCCACCCACCAGAAAGACGCGGTCAACGTTTGCGACATACGCCGCCGCCAGAATATCGGGATTGGGCTTCCCGTCCTTGCCGGGCGGGGTGACCATGATGATCTCCCCTACTCCCGCCAAGCGTGCCGGGATGGCGTTCATCAGCACCGACGAGGGGTAGGCCGCTGTGCCGCCCGGGACATAGATTCCCACGCGGTGCAGCCCACGGATGCGCTGTCCCATCAGCACGCCATTTTCCTCGGCGGTCATGAAGCTTTGTTTGACCTGACGGCTGTGGAAGGTGCGGATTTTTTCCGCCGCGTTCCGCAGCGCCGTCAAGAATTTCGGGTCACAGCACTGTGCCGCTTCGGCAAGCGCCGCCCCCGGCACTTCAAACACATCGGGGCACGCGCCGTCAAACCGCGTCGTGTAGTCGCGCACTGCCGCGTCGCCGCGCGCCTTGACGTCTTTCAGAATATCCGAAACGCATGCGGTGACCGTCTCGTCGATTTCGCCGCTGCGCCGCTTGAGTGCCTCGAAAAATAAGAGTTCATCCACTCCGTTTGCCTCTATCACACGAATCATCGTTTCACCTCTCCTGTAATGCCTGTTCGAGTTTTTCTGTCAGCGCTTCAATTTCTCTTTTCCGCAGTTTCAGGCTCGCTGTATTGACGATCAACCGGGCGGAAATGGGTGCGATTTCCTCAATGACCTCCAGCCCGTTTTCCTTTAAAGTCGAGCCGGTCTCCACAATATCTACGATTGCATCGGCCAGATGGAGCAGGGGCGCCAGCTCAACCGACCCCTCAATTTTGATGATGTTGACGTCCATGCCCTTGCCCTCAAAAAAAGTGCGGGCCACATTCGGGTATTTCGTCGCGATGGTTTTGGCCGTGTGACCTTCAAAGAGCGGTGTCCCCTTGGGGCCGGCCACCGCAAAGCGGCACCGCCCAAAACCCAGGTCAAGCACCTCGTAAAAACGGTCTCCGTTCTCCAGAATGGTGTCCTTACCCACAACGCCCATGTCGCACACGCCGTGCTCCACGTAGGTGATGACGTCCGCCGCCTTGGCAAGCACCACCTGATATTCGCCGCCGCCGACCGGCAGAATGAGCCGTCTGCCCTTGTCGTGCAGCTCGCCGCAGTCCAGGCCGATTTTTTCCAGCAACTCAATCGTATTTTTTTCCAGCCGCCCCTTGGTCAGGGCGAGTAATAGCGGTTTCATAGTCTACCCCGTTTCCCTTATTTCAGATTGATCGTCCGCACGACATCGGACACAACATCCAGCCGGGCAATGCCCCTTTCGAGGGCATACTCCTTTGCGGATTCCTCGCTGTCCAGCACGCTGTGTTCACAGCGAAGCCCCTCGTGCAGCAGAATTTTAAGCTGCTCAAACGCGGCAATTTCATACCCGTTCACGCCGTGCACGAGAACGTCGATTGCCTGCGACGTAGGCGGGGTTTCCGTTAGGGCAATCTTTGTGAGAATGTCGACATTGATACCGAAACCGACCGCCGGGCTGGGCGCGCCGAACTGCGCGAGCAGATTGTCATACCGCCCGCCCGACAGCACCGCCTCCCCTGATCCGGAGGTATAGCCCTGAAAGATCAGGTCGGTGTAATAATCGTTTCGCTGCACGAGCCCAAGGTCGATGATCAGCTTGTCGCGCAGGCCGAGGCTTGACAGATGCCCGAACATCTCCCTAAGATAGGAGAGCATGGCCGCCGACCGTTCATCCGAAAAGAGCGCAGCGGCTTCCTCCAGCACCTCTACCCCACCGAACAGGCGCGGCAGCTTTTTCATTGCCGTGACCGCCTCGGAGGGCGGAAGGTCTCCGAGCATCTGATCGAGAGCCGTGTAATTTTTATTTTCAATGCAGGTGCGGATTTCCTCGACAGTGTTTTCATCCACGGGAAGCTGCTCGGCGATGCGTTTAAAATAACCCGCGTGCCCAAGCTCCAAACGGAAATCGCCAACACACTGTTCCAGCGCCTCCACCGCCGTCGTTATGACCTCAAGGTCGGCGCGCTTGCCCGCAACGCCGATCAGCTCGATGCCCGCCTGCACAGTTTCGTCGCTGCGCCCGGTCAGTCCGGGGTTGTTGCGGTAGACCCGCTGGGTGTAGAACAGGCGCAGCGGAAAAGCAGCGTTTTGCAGGCGTGTGGCGGTCAATCGCGCAATGGGCATGGTTGAGTCGGGCCGCAGCGCCATGATCCGCCCCTTGTTGTCGGTCAGCTTATACATGAGCTCCGCCGGGATGCCCGCCGATTTGGTGCTGAACACGTCGAAGTATTCCAAGCTGGGCGTCACAACCTCGTTGTAGCTGCGCTCCAGAAAGACTGTTTTCAGCTTTTGTTCAACCGCCCGCCGGGCGCTGCACTCCTCGAAAAGCAGGTCGCGCATGCCCTCAGGTGTGATCCGGTTGTATGTTTTCATGGTCGTACCCTTCCCATCTTGCTTTATCGTGCTACTATAATATCACAGTAAACTGCACAGGTCAACAACAAATTAAAAGAAGGTGACCTGGCTGGTTTTGGGAAGACTGGTGAGCGACCCCGCCGCGTGCAGCGCTTCAATCACCGTCTTGGACACGCCCGAGCGGTTTTGCAGCTCCTCCACCGAGATGTAGGCCCCCTTTTTCCCCGCCTCGTACAAATTCTGCGCCGCCGTGCCGCCCACGCCGGGCAGCGAACCGAAGGGCAGACGGATCATCCCCTCCTCCACGAGGTACTTCTGAGCCTCTGAACGGTAGATATCCACCGGGAGCACCTCAATCCCGCGCGCCATCATCTCACACACGATTTGCAGCGCGGAATAGGTGGCGTTTTCCTTGGCGGTGGCGCTCTTGCCCTTCATTTTGATCTCTTCCAACCGGGCGCGCACGGCGTGGATGCCCTTCATGGCAATTAGCGCGTCAAAGTCTTCGCCGCGCACCGTGAAGTAAGCCGCGTAATATTCCACCGGGCGATGCACCTTGTACCATCCCAGCCGCAGCGTCGCGATCATATAGGCGGCGGCATGCGCTTTGGGGAACATGTATTCAATCTTCATGCACGAGTCAATGTACCACTGGGGCACGTTGTTGTCCTTCATGGCCTGGAAGTGCTCCTCGGTCAGCAGCTTTTTCGCCTTGCCCTTACGCACGATCTCCATGATCTTGAAGGCCATCTTCGCCTCAAGCCCCTTGTGAATCAGATAGGTCATGATGCTGTCACGCGTCCCGATCACCTCGCTGATGTCCTTGCCGGCGGTGATCAGGTCGCGCGCGTTTCCCAGCCACACGCCCGTACCGTGGGACAGACCGGAGATTTGCAGCAGGTCACTGAAGGTTTTAGGGCTCGCCTCAATGAGCATTTGCCGCACAAAATCCGTGCCGACCTCGGGCAGCGAAAAGGTGCCGGTTTTGGAGTCTATGTCCTCCTCCGAAACGCCCAGCGCCCCTGTGGAGGTGAACAGGCTCATCACGTCGGGGTCGCTCATGGACACCGACATGACAGGGATTCCGGTAAATTCCTCGAGATATTTATAAATGCTGGGCACATCATGTCCGAGAATGTCCAGCTTGCAGATGGTGTCGTGAATGGAGTGGAAGTCAAAATGGGTGGTGATGGTGTCCGAGCCGGCCGCGTCAGCCGGGCGCTGCACCGGGCAGAAATCGTAAATCTCCTTGTCCTGCGGCACGACTACCATACCGCCGGGGTGCTGTCCCGTCGTGCGCTTGACGCCCACACAGCCGTGCACCATTCGGTCGATTTCCGCGGGCGGCAGCGACATGCCCCGCTCCTCGACGTACTTGCTGACAAAGCCGAATGCGGTTTTGTCCTTGACCGTCGCAATCGTACCCGCTTTGAAAACGTTCTGCGGGCCGAATAGCTCTTCGGTGTATTTGTGCGCCGCGCCCTGATATTCGCCCGAGAAGTTGAGATCAATGTCGGGTACCTTGTCGCCCTCGAAGCCCAGGAAGGTTTCAAAGGGGATTTCCTGTCCGTCGCGCAGATATTCTGTGCCGCAGCCGGGACAGTTTTTGGGCGGCAGGTCAAAGCCCGAGCCATATTCGCCGCGGGTGAAAAACTCACTTTTTCTGCACGTCGGGCAGACGTAGTGGGGTTCCATGGGATTGACCTCCGAGATACCCGCCATGGTGGCGACAAAGGAGGAGCCGACAGAGCCGCGTGAGCCAACCAGATAACCGTGCTCGACCGAGTTGGCCACAAGCTTTTGCGCCGTCATATAGAGCACGGAGAAGCCGTACTTTGTGATCGCGCCTAGCTCTTTGTCCAGCCGTGCCGATATAATGTCGGGCAGCGGGTCTCCGTAGATCTCCTTGGCCTTCTCGGTGGTGATGCGGATGAGGTCGTTCTCCGCCCCCTCAATGAAGGGCGGGAAGTTGCCCTCGGGAATCGGCCGGATGTGCGCCACACGGTCTGCGATCAGGTTGGTGTTTTCCACGACAACTTTGTAAGCGGTTTCCTCACCCAGATAGGAAAATTCGTCGAGCATCTCCTCGGTGGTGCGCAGATACAGGGGCGGCTGCTGGTCCGCGTCGGAGAACCCCTGCCCGGCCATCAGCACCCGGCGGTAGGCCTCGTCGGGCGGATCCATAAAATGTACGTCGCAGGTCGCCACGACCGGTTTGCCGAGCTTTTCACCCAGCGCAACGATCTGTCGGTTTATGTCCATGAGCTGCTCGCGTCCGGGCACAGTCTGGTTGCGTATCATAAAGTCGTTGTTGCCCAGCGGTTGGATCTCCAGATAGTCGTAAAAGCCCGCGATTTCCTCAATGGCCTCCTTTGACTTGCCGCCCAAAATCGCCTGATAAAGCTCCCCCGCCTCACAGGCACTGCCTAAAATCAGGCCCTCGCGATGCCTCAGCAGCTCGCTTTTTGGGATGCGGGGCTGACGGTAATAATAGTCCAGATGCGCCTTGGAAATTAGCTTATACAAATTTTTGAGGCCCACCAGATTTTCCACAAGAATGATCTGATGAAAGCTGGGAATTTTGCGCGGGTCGCCGCCCGCCAGACGGGTGTTCAAGTCGGAAATAGCCTCGATGTCCCCCTTGGCGCGCAGCTCTGACACCAGCTTTGTAAAAATCTGAGCGAGCATCTGGGCGTCGTCCAGCGCGCGGTGATGGTTGAAGCTCCCGCATTTATAATGTTTGGCCAGCGCGTCGAGCGAGTGCCTCTTATTGTCGGGCAGCAGCGAGCGCGACATGACCACCGTGTCGATGCTGGCGTTCAGGAAGGGCTTGCCCTGCCGCTCCAGCGTCTTGCGGATGAAGCCGGTGTCAAAGCCTGCGTTGTGGGCGATCAGCACCGCGTCAGGCCCGCAAAACTCATAGAACATCTCGACCGCCTCGCGGTCGCGCGGCGCACCCTTCACCATCTCGTTGGTGATCCCGGTCTTTTCGGTGATGAAGGGGGAAATGGACACCTGCGGGTCGACAAAGGTGCAAAAGGTATCGACCACGGCGCCGTCTCTGAGCTTGACGGCGCCGATCTCGGTGATCCGGTCATAGGCGGGGTTGAGGCCGGTGGTCTCCAGATCAAAGACGATCAGCTCGTCGGACAGGGTTTTGTCGGTTTTTCCTGTGACAGCGGACACCAGATTGTTGACAAAATAAGCCTCCACGCCGTAAATGACCTTGAACTTATCCTCGTCATTTTCAATCCCGCGGTTGAGCGCTTCCACGGTGTTCATCGCATCGGGAAAGGCCTGTGCGACGCCGTGGTCGGTGATTGCAATTGCCCGATGTCCCCATTTATGGGCGCGCTTGATCAGATCCGCGGTCGGTGTCATGCCGTCCATCGTTGACATGTTGGTGTGTAGGTGGAGCTCCACCCGCTTTTTATCCGCCTGATCCATCACCCTGTATGTATCCACCCTGCTGATGTCCTTGGCAGTCAGCATCATCTTCTGGGCAAAATCGTCCCACTCATATACGCCGCGCAGCAGCACCGTGTCCCCCGCCTTAAGCGACTGGACGCATTCCACGTCGCGCTTCTGCCGACCACTGTTCCGAAGAAGCATCTTGACAAGCACCGACGAAGTGTAGTCGGTGACCGACAGGTTCGCGATAAACATATTGCCTCGGCGCGTCTCACGCACCTCGGCGGCAAAAATCTCCCCCCACACGCTCACGGTATGGGTGTCCTGGTTCAGCTCGCGCAGCGGGGTCAGATGTTCGCGGATCGCACCGCCGATCAGCGGCACGGCGGTTTCCATCACCGGCTGTGGGTATACGTGCTGACCAGTGCGCCGGCTGATGATATGCTCACGCTTGGGCGCGGTTGGGTGCGGCGGCGCGTCCGGCCTCCGGGCGGACGCCGTTTCTCCGCCAAACGGCGCATAGGCGGGAGGCGGCGCTGCTTCCGCCGCCCGTTCAGCTGCCTTTTTGACCTCGGTTTCAATTTGTGCAGCAAACTCTTCGTCCTCCTCACAGATCTGTGTCCGTCCGGCAAAGACAATTTCGAGGGGAAGCGAAAACTCGGTTAAAATCAGATCGGCAAGCGCTTTGTCATATTTTTTGGCGACCAGCAGGCTGACGCCGCCGTGCTGAAGCGTGATCGTAAGCTTGTTATCCTCAAGCGACGCCTGCGCACCGCGTATGGTGCCGTTGACCGACACCGAACGTCGGCACAGCTCCGCTACAAGGTCAGAAAAATAGTCCACGGAAAACAGAGACCGCTCATAGCGGGGCGAAACTCGCACACTCTGTACGCGCAGCCCCTGCTGGAGCGCTTCCTCAAGCGCGAACAACGTACGTCGAGGCATGAGCGCCGGGCAGCCGAGCACCACGTCCACCTGCTTTGTCTGGGAGTTGACGTTGACACGCACAACCTCCGACTGGGAAAAGCGCTCGAGCAGCGCCCCATCCTTTACATAGGAACCAAAGAGTTTGGAAAAAGACATATATGTATTCCCTCTATATTTCATTCACCTGGGCCATCAGCTCCTCGAGCAGACGTTCCTCAGGGACCCTTTTGATGATTTCACCTTTTTTAAAGACCAGCCCGATCCCGTCGCCGCCCGCGATTCCGATGTCCGCCTCGCGCGCTTCACCGGGGCCATTGACCGCGCAGCCCATGATGGCGACTTTGATTGGCTTTTTGCAATCCTTGAGAAGCTCTTCGGCGCGTGCCACCAGGCCGACCAGGTCTATCTTTGTGCGTCCGCAGGTGGGACAGGACACAATGTCCACCCCGTCCCTGCGCAGACCGATTGCCCTCAGAATATCCTTCGCGGCGAAGATCTCACGCACCGGGTCGGCGGTCAGGGACACGCGCAGGGTGTCGCCGATGCCGTGAAGCAGCAGCGCGCCGATGCCCGCGGCCGATTTGATCAGCCCCATGCGCTCGCTGCCCGCCTCGGTCACACCGAGATGGAGCGGGTACTCGCAGCGCTGCGCCGCGAGCTCATAGGCCTCACACATGGTCTTGACGTCGGAAGACTTCATGGATAACACGATGTCAGTGAAGTCGTACCGCTCGAGCAGCGCGGCATGGTACAGTGCGCTGTCACACAGCGCCTGTGCGCACGGGCGGCCGTACTTTGCCAAAATCTCCTTTTCGAGCGAGCCTGAATTGACCCCGATACGGATGGGGATGCTGTGCGCGCGGCAGGCGTCCGCCACCGCCTTCACACGGTCAGAGCCGCCGATGTTGCCGGGATTGATGCGAATCTTGTCCACGCCGGCCTGCACGGACTCCAGCGCGAGCCTGTAGTCAAAGTGGATGTCAGCTACAATCGGGACGGACACGGCCTCCTTGAGCGCTTGAATGAGCGGAACAGCCTCATTATCGGGAATGGCGGCGCGGATAAGCTGACAGCCTGCCTGCTCCAGAAGCTGCGCCTGCCGGACGCTGCCCGCAATGTCGTGCGCGGGGACGCCCAGCATGGACTGTATGGTGACCGGATGGCCGCCCCCGATGGGTACACCGCCGGCGTATACTGTTTTTGTCATAGTTCCCTCCATACGGAAAAGGGCCGCTTTCACCGGCCCTCTTGGTTTGGATCATGCGTTTTATCAGGGGGTTCCCCCGCCGGTGAACAGGCGGACGATGTCGTTGAAGGTCAGCACGACCGTCAGCAGCATGAGCAGCGCAAATCCCACCCCGTGAACCAGGCCTTCGTATTTGCGGCTGAGCGGCTTTCGGAAAATGGCCTCCCAGAAGAGAAACACCAGCCGCCCTCCGTCGAGCGCAGGCAGCGGCAGCAGATTGACCACGCCGAGGTTGACCGAGATCAGCGCCATCATGACCAGCAGGTTGTTGAGCGCCGACGTAAAGCTCTCCTTGAGCCCCTCACTCGCGGCCTGACTGACCACGGACGCCGCGCCCACCGGCCCGGACATGTCGGTAAACCCGAACCGCCCGGTAATCATGCCGTACAGACTAACCCACACCAGACGCACCATGGACACGGTTTCCTTGAAGGACTGGGAAATCAGCGTAGTAAAGGTTCTGGGGATCGGCTTGACCCAGAAATCAATGGCGGGACTGTCCCCAACCTTGGGAAACTGCACGCCGGGCAGCGTGATTTTTTCCCCGCCGCGCTCCACGACTACGTCAAGCTTATCGCTCTCCGCAAGCCCCAGCGCATATCCCATGTCCCGCCAGGTCATCAAGGAAAAGCCGTCCACCTTCAAAAGCTCATCGCCCACCTGGAGGCCGGACGCCTGCGTAACGGCGTTTTCGTCAAATTTAGAGACGATGGTCGAAGCATAAATCTCCGACTGCCCCTGTACGATCATCACAAGGGTGAAGCCCAGCACGATGTTCATGATCGCGCCCATGGCAATGATGATAATGCGCTTCCATACCTTGGCCTTGACAAAGGCTCTTTCGTCCTCGGTGTCGGTGTCCTCCCCCTCCATGGCGCAAAAGCCGCCGATGGGGATCAGACGCAGAGAATACAGGGTTTCCCCCTTTTGGAATTTCAAAATTTTCGGCCCCATGCCGATGGCAAACTCATTGACGCGCACGCCCGAAAGCTTTGCCGACACAAAATGTCCCAGCTCGTGCAGCATGACGATGAGCGTGAACAGTCCCACGCCGATCAGAATCAACCAAACTGTATTCATTCGCAGTACCTCGTATTTCTATGGTGTCATGGTTTGTGCCGCACGGCATACAAATTCCTTTGCGTTTTGGTCTGCCTCACATACATCCTCCAGTGTCCGACACGGGGCGTCGGACTGACGCTCCATGGCCTGTGTCACCAGCTCGCCGATGTGCAGGAAGCCGATCTTGCCCTCCAGAAACAGCCGGTTGGCCGCCTCGTTTGCACCGTTGGCCGCCGCCGGCGCAAGCCCGCCGCGTGCGATCGCCTGTTTGCAGGTGCGCAGACAGAGGAACGTGTCCTCGTCAGGAGGGTAAAAGGTCAGCGTGCCGTAGTCGGTCAGGCGCAGCGGCTCAACCGGGCAGGGCAGGCGTTCCGGATAGGTCAGCGCGTACTGGATGGGGATTTTCATATCGGGCACGCCCATTTGAGCGAGCACCGAGTGGTCATCGTATTCGATCATGGAATGGATGACGCTCTCGCGGTGCACCACCACGTCAATGCGTTCCACCGGCGTGTCGAACAGCCAGACCGCCTCAATGACCTCCAGCCCCTTGTTCATCAGGCTTGCGGAGTCGATTGTGATCTTGCGGCCCATGTCCCAGTTGGGGTGTTTGAGGGCTTCCCGGAGCGTCACAGCCACAAGCTCTGCCCTCGTCCTGCCAAAGAAGGGGCCGCCGGAGGCGGTCAATATGATTCTTTTCAGCGGTCTTGAGGGCGGGCTGCCCTGCAAGCACTGGAAAATGGCCGAGTGCTCGCTGTCCACCGGGTAAATGGACACGCCGCGCTGTCTGGCGGCATCCATGACAAGCGCGCCGCCCGCCACAAGCGTTTCCTTGTTGGCCAGCGCGATGTCCTTGCCCGCTTCAATGGCACACAGCGTCGGTTTCAGCCCGACCATACCCACAACCGCATTGAGCACAATGTCGGTGTATTCAAAGGACGCCGCTTCGCACAGTCCTTCCATGCCCGAAAGGATTTTTACTGGCAGGTCCGCCACCGCGCATTTGAGCGCTGCGGCCTGCTTTTCCTCATAGACAGCCGCCACAGCCGGACGGAATTCACGGATCTGTGCCGCTAAGAGGGATATATTGGAATGTGCGGCCAGCACGGGCACGGAAAAGCCCTGTGCGCGGGCGACAGCCAGCGCCTGCGTGCCGATCGAGCCGGTCGAGCCGAGAACCGAGACCCTTTTGTTCATGCATTCACCTCGTATAGTATGTTCACCCGAGCACCGGGAAAACCGTAATCAGTATATATACGGCGGGCGCGACAAAAATTAAACTGTCGATCCGGTCCAAAATGCCGCCGTGGCCGGGCATAATTTTCCCGTAGTCCTTGATGTCATGCGTGCGCTTGATGAGCGAAAACGTCAGGTCGCCGATCATGGACAGGAAGGTGCCGGCAATGCCGATCAGCGCAAGGGAGAGGTAGGACACCCTCAGTTCTTCGCCGGGGAACAGGAAGCGGGCAACCAGCCCCAGAATAATCAGGCACAGCACGTCAAACATGAATCCGCCGATTGCGCCTTCCACGGTCTTTTTGGGGCTGACCTCAGGGATCAGCTTGCGCTTGCCGAAAAATGTCCCGGCGAGGTAAGCGCCGATGTCGGCCGTCCAGGCGGCGGCGAGGGTCAAAACAATGTAAAATACGCCTTTGCTCCCCTGGCCGACGCCCAGCAGAGCCAGGGTGGAAAGAGATGCGGTGATCAGCAGTACAATCGCCAGTATCGAGGTCACATCACCATAGTTTATGCGGTTGTGGTGCAAGATCATGTAGGAAAACGAAAAAAAGACGTAGGTGAACGCCGCTGCCGTGATAGTAAACGTCACATTGTCCCGCAGCAAAAGCAGGCAGGGCACGCCCCCTGCGAACAGCAGCGAGGCCAACAGCAGGGGAAAATGTTTTTTTCCGCCGGTCGCTGAAAGAAATTCAAAGGCCGCCAGAGCCCCTGCCGCCGCGACCACCAGATTGAGTACAAAGGAATACCGGCTGTACAGCAAAAATACCGCGACCAGCAGTGCAACGCCTACGACCGAAGAAATAACTCTTGTTCGCAAAAAATCGCCTCTTCTCTACCATTTACTTTTGTCCGACACAGAACCGCCGTACCGGCGATCCCGCCTGCGGTACTCCTCAATGGCCGCGTCTAGGTCTTTTGTCTTAAAGTCAGGCCACAGTACGTCGGTAAAGACGTATTCCGCGTAGGCCGATTGCCAGAGGAGAAAATTAGAGGTGCGATGCTCACCGCTCGGGCGGATGATCAGGTCGGGGTCGGGCTGTCCCGCCGTATAGAGGTGGGCGGCGATGTCCGCCTCGGTGATCGAGACAGGATTCCTCTTCCCTGCCTGTGCCTCGCTTGCAAGCTCCTGTACGGCACGCACAATTTCCAGCCGTCCGCCGTAATTCATGGCGATACTCAGCGTCAGGCCTGTATTGCCGTGCGTTTCCCGCTCACACCGTTCGATCAGCGCCCGCAGTTGATCCGGCAAAACCGAGGTGTCTCCCAGAATCCGGATCACGATGTTTTCATCGAGGAAATCGGCAAGCGCTTCATGCAGGTAATCCTTGAACAGCTTCATCAGGGCGCTGACCTCTTCCGCCGGCCGTTTCCAGTTCTCGGTGGAAAAGGCGTAGACGGTCAGGTATTTGACGCCGATCTCCCCGCAGTGACGGGCCATGGTCTTAAACACTTTTGCGCCGAAGGTATGCCCCACACTGCGCGGCATACCCCGCTTCTGTGCCCAGCGTCCGTTGCCGTCCATGATAATGGCAATGTGCCGCGGGACGGCCGGGGCGCTCTCAACTTCGGTTTTTGGGTTCGGCTTGCGTTTGAAAAGAGCCATAGAGCGCCTCCTTTTTTAATGGAAATCCCCTCAAATTGAGGGGATTTTGATAGAATGTAAACCTGTAAATATCGGTTCTTAAATTTCCATGACTTCTTTTTCCTTTTTATGTGCAACCGTGTCAATTTCCTTGCAGTATTTGTCGGTCAATTCCTGCACGGTCTTTTCGCCCGTTTTCATGTCGTCCTCGGAGATCTCCGACGCCTTTTTCATTTCCTTGAGCTTGCCCAGCGCGTCATGACGGAGTGCGCGGATGGAAATCTTGGCTTCCTCGGCCATTTTGGCGATATCCTTCGTGATGTCCCGCCGACGCTCTTCGGTCAGCGGAGGGAAGACCATACGGATCACCTTGCCGTCATTTTGCGGGTTGATGCCGATGTCCGACGCCTGGATCGCCTTTTCAATCGCCCGCAGGATGGAAGCGTCATAGGGCTGAATCAGCATGGTGCGCGCCTCAGTCACCTGTACGGAAGCCATCTGGTTGATGGGAGTGGGCGTTCCGTAATAGTCCACCGACACCCGGTCGAGCACCGCCGGATTGGCGCGCCCGGCGCGGATTTCTGCAAAATCGGTTTGAAGCCCTCCCATCCGCTTCTTCATTTTATTTTCTGCATGTTCAAAAACCTGTTTCATTTTCGTTCCTCCTTAACCATCGTTCCGATTTTTTCGCCGCAGACCGCTTTGACAATGTTATTGGGGTCGTTCAGACTGAACACAAGGATGGGAATGTCGTTGTCGCGGCACATGGAGGCCGCCGTGCCGTCCATAACCTTGAGGTCGTCGGTCAGCACCGTTTGAAAAGAAAGCTGCTCATACTTCACCGCGTCGTCGTTGAGCATCGGGTCAGAATCGTAGACACCGTCCACCATGGTGGCTTTAATGATGATTTCCGCGTCGATTTCCGCCGCCCTGAGCGCGGCGGCCGTGTCGGTGGAGAAAAAAGGATTGCCCGTCCCGCAGCCGAAAATCACGATCCGCCCCTTTTCCAGATGACGCACCGCCCGATTGCGGATATAAGGCTCGGCCACCTGCTGCATGGAGATGGCCGTCTGAACGCGCACCTCCGAACCGAGCTGCTCCAGCGCGTCGGCCACGCCCAGGGCGTTGATAACCGTCGCCAGCATTCCCATATGGTCGGCGCGCGTTCGATCCATTTTACCGCTGGAACGTCCCCGCCAGAAGTTACCGCCTCCGACGACAATACCGATCTGAACGCCCAGATCCGCCGCATTTTTTATGGAGGCGCAGATTTTAAGAACCGTATCAAAATCCAGACCAAACTTCTGATCCCCCGCAAGCGCTTCCCCGCTGAGCTTGAGAAGCACGCGTTTATACTTTGGCTGCATGCATGTACACTCCCAGATTCATTTTATAACATTCTACAATAAAAGGAAGAATATGTAAAGGTGATTGACAGAATATCTCTACATATTATAAAAAAGGCCGGAGGAAAATCTCCCTCCGGCCGCTTTGCAATTTTTTAGGAATACTTTACGATTTCAATTTTTTCAATTGTCACCGCGGTTTTGGGGGTTTCGCCGGTATCATCCACCTCAACGGCGGCGATTTTTTCCACAATATCCATGCCCTCAATCACCTGTCCGAAAACAGTGTGCCCGCCGCCATCGGTACGATAGGCGCCGTCCAGGTCGGGAGCGCCTCCTAACGTAGTGTACTGCTTGCGAAGAAGTTCCGGAATTCGCTTGGGCTGGTAGAAGGAGCGCTGGCCGGCCGATGTTTCCTGCATGTCAAGGGAGCTGATCCACTCCTCCCAGTTGGGCATACTATCGGGCGCTCTATGGTTGATGAAAAACTCGGTCGAGTTTGTGTTTGCGCCGGCGTTCGCCATGGAAAGCGCACCGGTGATGTTGACAAGATTCTTGTTAAACTCATCCTCGAAATTATCGCCGTAGATGCTCTTGCCCTCTTTGGTTTTGCCGCCCTGGATCATGAAATCTTTGATAACCCGGTGGAAGGTGCTTCCGTTGAAGTCACCTTTTTTGGCGAGCTCTTTAAAGTTTGCAACCGTCCTGGGAGCCTGCTCCTCAAAGAAGCGGACTTTAATGACACCCATATTTGTGGTGATCACGCCGATTTCGTCGCCCTTTTTGGGCTTCGCCAGCTGTACCTCGGGATCATAATCCTCATTCATAAGGGTGTCCGGCACGGACTCCAGAGATACGGCGGAAGATGAACTGTTATCTGTGTCTTCGGCTGCACCCGCCGTGTCAAACACGACGCTGACCTTTTTGCTTTTGACATTCATGGAATTGAAGGTAAAGTCCTGATTCTGATCTTGGGCAATACCGCTGCTTATAACATAGTAAAAAATATTACCGATTTTTGTGGGATACATAGCGGCACCTTCCGTCTCAAGCTCCACCGGATTTTTACCGTTTTTGTCAAGCAGGACCGTCTTGCCGGTCGGCGCGCCGGTCGTCTGATCATAGGCAAGATCGGACCAGAATATGCCCTCGTCATCGACGATAAACTGCGCGTTGTTGATTGCAAGGCTGAACTCATACAGATCTTCAAGTTCACCGCCGGTATAGGGAACGCGCGCAATGAGACCGGTGGTCGGCGTTGCCACAGCGGACGCATCGCCTTCCTCAGTACCGGAGGATACGGGAGGGGTGCTTTCCGAAACCTTGCCCTGCTTGAGGACATAGATAAAGTTTTCATCCAGCTGGAGTCCCAGCGGAATCAGGTCATACTCGCCCAGTTTTTTAGTCTCGCCCTTCTGAACCATGTCATAGGTCTCAATGGCATACTTCTGTGCTTCATTGTTTGCCGTGAGGAGAATGAGGGTGTCACCCTTAACCGAGAAGTTGACCATTGAGCCCTCATAGACGGCTTCGTCGACATTGGTAGCGGGGTTATAGCGCCTGATGCCGCTAGCAGACTGCCCGTCCGCACTCAGCTCGGCATAATAGCACCAGTCTCCGCTGACGCGCAGATTGGCCGCCATCTGGCTTCCAACGTCGTTGACTTCCTTGGTTTTCATGTTGATCACACCGAGCGGATAAGTGTAGGACTCGGCGCCCGCCACAGCGGTGTTGGCCACGATGTACTGGCCGATGACCACATAGCTCATGTAGTTGCCTTCGACGATGAGCTCTTTTCTTCTTCCGTCAGCCGACCCTTTGTACAGGCCCGCCTTCGCATCCTTGGCATCCAGGGGGAGGTTAAAATAATAGTCGTTGCCCGATTTCATCATGTAAGTGGGGGTGGCCGCGCTGATGTTGGTTTCGGTCAGTTTGGAAATCCTGCCGCCGCCAAACGGAAGCGAGCCGTTAAACACGAAGAAATACAGCCCGGCCAGCACGGCGGCCAGCAGCACAAAACCGCCCGCGATCAATCCAATGATCAAGCCGGCCTTACTCTTCTTTTTTTCGGGCTGAATGACGCTGCCGGGCATGTACGCCGCTGCGAACGCGTCGTCCTTTTCGGGTTCCTTTTTGACGTCCTCTGCGGGTTCATTTTCGGTTTCCACCGTTTCAACCTGTGCGACGTCGGGTTCTTCAGGCTTGTCCTCCAGGACTTCCGCATTGACAGTGTTTTCTTCCGAAATCTCAGCAGCCTCTTGTGTTACTTCGGCGGCAGTGTCGGCCGCTTCCTCCGCAAGGGGGGTGCCGCAGAAGGGACAAACCTCCACGTCGACGCCGGTTTCCAGGTTGCAGTTCTTACAAATCATAAATTGACCTCCTGTTATGGTTTGGGTTCGCACTGATTTCGTAAGTATACCATAAAGGATTATAAAAATCTATCGTAAAATCCACGTTTTGTATATAATCTACAATTTGAGAAGATTTGTTGTCAAATTGACCGGTTTTCTCAAGTATTACACAGAATTTTTTATTTTTTAGGATTGACAATCCGTACTAACTGTATTACAATGAATAAAACAGTTAATGACGAAAGGAAGGAATCGATTTGTATACGCTTGATTATCAAAGCCGTGTTCCGATTTACGAGCAGCTTAGAAATCAGATCACACGGTACGCATTATTTGGGATTCTTGTCTCCAATGAAAAGCTTCCTGCGGTCCGGGCGCTGGCACAGGAGCTGGCCATCAATCCAAATACAGTGCAAAAAGCCTATCAGCTTCTGGAAACCGACGGCATCATTTACTCGGTTCCGGGTAAAGGCAGCTTTGTTTCGGGGGATCTGAGCGTTGACATCGCACGCAAAAAGAGGGCGGAATCCGACCTGAAAACGTCCGTGAATTCCGCCATTAACGCGGGGATCATCAAAAAAAGAGTATTGGCCATCGTCGACGAGGCCTACTTAAACGGAGGTGTGGGACATGATTAATATCTGTGACGTAACGAAAACCTTTGGCAAGACCTACGCGCTGAAAAGCATGAGCTGCAAGATTGAAAGCGGCTCTGTGTTCGGCCTGATCGGATCCAACGGCGCAGGAAAGTCCACGCTGCTGCGCATCCTTTCGGGGGTGTACAAGCCCGATGGCGGCACCGTGACAATCGACGGACAGACCGTCTTTGAAAACACCGAAACCAAAAGCCGCATTTTTTTTGTCGGGGACACGCCCTATTATTTCCACCAGGCCTCGGTGACCGACATGGCCAAGTTTTATTCCTGCATTTATAAACGCTGGGACGAGAGACTGTTCATGGAGCTTCTGACCATTTTCCCCATCAACCCCAAAATGAAAATCGGCGTCATGTCCAAGGGCATGCAGCGTCAGTGCATGCTTATGCTTGGGTTGTCCGCCTCCCCCGATCTCCTGCTGCTCGACGAGGCGTTTGACGGGCTTGACCCCGTGATCCGCCAGTTTGTCAAAAAGCTGATGTCCAGTAGGGTGGAAGCCGGCGCGACAGTCATCATCGCCTCACACAACCTGCGCGAGCTGGAGGATCTGTGCGACCACGTCGGGCTGCTCCACCTGGGAGGCGTAGTGTTTGAGCGGGAGCTGGACAGCGCGAAAATGGGCGTTTACAAGCTGCACGCTGCCTTCCCTGCGTTGCCGAGCCCTGAAGATTTGGCTGCCCTGGAAATCCTGAGTATGGAAACAAAGGGTTCGCTGATTAACCTGATGGCAAAGGGCGAAAAAGAGCAGATTCTATCTGAAATCAATAAGCTGGAGCCCCTGTTCTGCGAACTTCTTCCCCTGACACTGGAGGAGGTCTTTATCTATGAAATGGAGGCCGTCGGGTATGACTTTAGAAATCTGCTGCATGGGTGATCCCACTCAAAATAGAAATGGAGGCGAGCGTATATGAACATGCAAACAGTGGAAAACAAAGCCGGATTTTTCTCTCTTTTTAAAAACATCGGACGCCGGGGCATGGGTATGGGTCTTTTATATACCGTGCTGTGCCTTGTCAGCTGCCCGATGGTTCTTCTGCTCGGGCACATGGCGGAAAGAAACATGTATAACGGTGAATATTACGATGCATATTCGGCTGATAATTTTAACGTCTACCTGACAATCGGACTGATTCTGCTGTCCATTGTATTCCTGGTTTTTGCCCTTGTGTTTTCGACAAAACTGTTCGGATACATGCATAAAAAGCCGGCGGTGGACGTGTTCCATGCCCTGCCGGTCAAGCGAGGCCGCCTGTTTCTGACCAATTACCTCATCGGGGCGCTCTTCCTGCTTGTCCCGATCGCGCTTGTATTCCTGCTCTGCCCGGTCTTTTACCGCGGCCCCTTCAACTGGGATTTCTGGTCGGCATACTTAATGGTAGCGGGCAGCTTCCTGCTGTGCGCCCTTGAGGTCTTTACCTTCTGCGTCTTTTTTCATGTCACCTGCGGCACGAGTTTCGGTGCCTGTCTGTACTGCATTTTGCTCGACGCCGGGTACATTCTCTCGGTCACGATCCTTTATTTCAGCTTGGACGGCTTCCTGCCGGGTTATACCTCCGGCGACGTATCCTTTTTGCTTCTCACCCTGTTCTCCCCCATGTCCCGGATGTTCTTTACCTCTGTCCCCCAATTGATGCTTGAAACTTCGGGAATGCTCACTTTGAACTTTGACTGGCTGATCCATCTGGGTGTGACCGCGCTCCTGCTCCTGCTCACCTATTTCCTCTATCAGAAGCGCAAGAGCGAATCGGCCGGGAGCAGCTTTGCCTTCGCCATCCCCAAGCACATCACCCGCTTTATCGTCACCACCGGCAGCGCAATGTTCTTTGCCTTTATTTTCTATTCGGTCAACCCCAACCCCTTCCAGATATTCTTCGGCGCGTTCCTGGGCGGCGCGCTGACTCATGTGGTTCTGGAGCTGATTTTTTCGAAGGGATTCGGCTCGCTGCTCAAAAGCATCCCCGCGTTCCTGATCTTCTGCGCAGTGTTTACGGCCGGGTATTTCCTGATCGCCACGGGATGGTTCGGCTATGACGTGTGGATGCCCAAAGCGGCGGACGTGGCATCGGTGCAGGTTGACTTTGAAGGTGAATACTATCAGTATTTTGAAGGTGAATACTATCAGTATAATGAGTATGAAGAGGAGGAATATGTCTCTGGCGATTCTGTCTATATCTACGGTCAGAATGCCGATGCGCAAAGCCGGTTTGTCGTCAGCGAGCCGGAAAGCGTTGAAACGGTTCTTGGACTGCATAAAATGGGCGTGGATCTGCTTGCCGGAAAGAAACCTTACAAGCCGGCTTCCTTCAATGACTATGAGTACTACGAATCCACTGAATACGATCATACCATTACATTTTCCTACACCATGAAGGACGGCCGGGTGATCCATAGGACACATAAAGGCTATAAATCCTTTAACACAGAGAAGGGGCGACTCAAGCTGTATCAGTCCACAGAAAACCAGCTTTACCTCATGGGGTTAAAACACTGGTCTCCCAAGGCGTTCAATCACCGTATTGTGGTCAGTGACCCAACACTCAAAACACTGTTTACCCTAAAAGGAACCGAAACAAAGGAGCTTCTGGCGTGCCTGAAGGAGGACATACAAAGCCGAAAGAAGGTAACCCGGCTCACCCCTGACGCGATCAGCGCCCCCTACCACGTCAAGGTGTATGCGATTGCCCCATATGATCTCTATGAAATACTCGGATGGGGCGGTTCAGATCTCACCATTACCGACTTCGCCATTACGCAGTCAGACTTCCCTAAAACGCTCGCCTACCTGCAAAGTGAAGAGGTGAAGCGTCCGCCGGCCAATACGGCGTCGGCGGCACAAAACAAGGCCGCATAAGATCACACAAAAATCCCCCGCATTCAGGCAAATGCCTGAATGCGGGGGATTTTTCAATACACTAATATTGTACTAGATATTCGTCGAGCTCCCACGGCGTCACCCGCAGGCGGTAGT
Organism: Oscillospiraceae bacterium; assembly: GCA_031551875.1. Lineage (GTDB taxonomy): Bacteria > Bacillota > Clostridia > Oscillospirales > Acutalibacteraceae > JAVBNA01. The sequence goes on from JAVBNA010000037.1 coordinate 35,804, forward strand.
CGTTCCACTCGTCCTGCTTGGCCTCAAGATATTTATAGAAGATGTGGTCGCCCAGCGTCTCACGGATGAGCTTATCCTTTTTATACGCCCGCACCGCACGATCAAGGTTGTCGGGGATGTTTTCCACGCCCCGCGCCTCGCGCTCCTCCTCGCTGAGCGCAAAAACGTTCGCGTCCACCGACTCGCCGGGGTCGAGCTCCCGCTTGATGCCGTCGAGCCCCGCCGCCAGACAGACCGCCAGCGTCAGGTACGGGTTTGCAGACGGGTCGGGGTTGCGCAGCTCAATGCGCGTGCCCTCGCCGCGGGAGGCTGGAATGCGCACGAGCGGGCTGCGGTTCTCCGCTGACCAGGCGATGTACACCGGCGCCTCATAGCCGGGCACTAGGCGCTTATAAGAGTTGACAAGCGGGTTTGTGATCGCGGTCATGCCCTTGACGTGCTCCAGGAGCCCGCCGATGAAATGATAGGCGATTTTGCTCAGGCCGTACTTTTTGTCCTCGGGGTCACAGAACACATTTTTGCCGTCCTTGCACAGCGACATGTTGATGTGCATACCCGACCCCGCTAGCCCGAACAGCGGCTTGGGCATAAAGGTCGCATGCAGACCGTGCTGCTGCGCGATGGTCTTGACGACGAGCTTGAAGGTGACAATATTATCCGCCGCGCTCAGGGCTTCCCCGTACTTGAAGTCGATTTCATGCTGTCCGGGCGCGCACTCATGGTGGGACGCCTCAATTTCAAAGCCCATGTCCTCAAGTGTCAGACAGATGTCCTTGCGGGCAGTTTCGCCGAGATCCACAGGACCAAGCTCAAAGTAGCCGCCCTTGTCATGCGTCTTGGTGGTGGGATGTCCGTCGTCGTCGGTATGGAACAGGAAAAATTCACATTCTGGGCCGACGTTGAAGGAATACCCCATCTCCTCCGCCTCTCCCAGCACCCGGCGCAGCGCACCGCGCGGGTCACCGATAAAGGGGGTGCCGTCGGGACGGTAGACGTCACAGATCAGGCGCGCCATCTTGCCCGGTTCCTTCGCCCACGGAAAGAGCACAAAGGTGTCCAGGTCGGGACGCAGATACATATCCGATTCCTCAATGCGCACAAAGCCCTCAATGGATGAGCCGTCAAACATGCACTGGTTGTCAAGCGCTTTGAGAAGCTGGCTGCGTGTAATGGCCAAATTTTTGGCGGCGCCCAGAATATCGATAAACTGGAGCCGTATGAACCGGACGTTTTCCTCCTCCACGATGCGGATGATGTCCTCTTTTGTATAGCGTGCCATATCTGAAATCCCCTTTCCTAAAGCGGCAAATTTTATACGCCTCTGACCGGAATCCCCTTTTCCGATAAGTATTCTTTGAGCTGCGGCACCGTGATTTCCCCGAAATGAAAGAGTGAGGCGGCCAGCACAGCGTCGGCCTTACCCTCGATCAGGGCGTCGTAAAAATGCTGTAGCGTGCCCGCGCCGCCCGAAGCGACCACAGGAATTCCCGCCTGCTCGGACACCGCCCTGGTCAGCGCCAGATCATAGCCCTCCCTGACGCCGTCACAGTCCATACTGGTCAGCAGGATCTCCCCCGCGCCCAGACGCTCGGCCTCTTTTGCCCATTCGAGCACATCCAGACCGGTGTTTTCCCGTCCGCCGTTTATGTAGACATCCCAGCCCGAACCGTCCGCGCGGCGCTTGGCGTCAATGGCGCACACCACGCACTGGCTGCCGAACTTCCCCGCCGCCTCGGACAGCAGGGCGGGCCGCTTGATGGCCGCCGAGTTGACAGAGACCTTGTCGGCGCCGGCGCGCAGCAGCACAGTGAAGTCCTCCAGTGCACGGATGCCCCCGCCCACGGTAAAGGGAATAAAAATCTGGCTGGCGACCGCCTGTACGACATCCACCATCGTCCCTCTGGATTCGTGGGTCGCGTTGATATCCAACAGCACCAGCTCATCGGCGCCCTGCCTGTTGTATTCCGCAGCGCATTCCACAGGGTCTCCCGCATCGCGCAGGTTGACAAAGCCTGTCCCCTTGACCACTCGTCCGTCCTTGACGTCCAGACAGGGAATGATTCGTTTTGCATGCATCATGATTCACCCTTTCACAAGCTGTGTAAAATTTCTGAGTATCGCAAGTCCAGTCTCCCCGCTTTTTTCGGGGTGAAACTGTGTGGCAAAAACATTGTCCCGCCCGACCGCCGCGTCGATGTCCACGCCGTACCGCGTTTGGGCGGTGACAATCTCGGGCTGTGCCGCTTTGAGATAGTAGGAATGGACAAAATAGACGTAAGGGTCGGATCCCAGACCGGAAAAAAGCGGTGAGGGCGTTTTCCACGCAAGAGAATTCCAGCCAATGTGCGGCACCTTCAGGCCATCTGACGGGATGCGCCGCACCATGCCTCTAAAAATTCCAAGACCCGGTACTCCAGGGCTTTCCTCACTGCCCTCAAACAGCATTTGCAACCCGACGCAGATGCCCAGAAAAGGGCGTCCGGTCGCAATAAAATCACGGATGGGCTGCTCCAGCCCGCCCCGGCGCAAATGACTGACCGCGTCGCCGAATGCGCCCACGCCGGGCAGGACCGCGCCGTCGGCTTTCATCAGCTCTTGCGCGTCGCGGGTCACCGACACGTCACAGCCGATATACTGCAGCGCGCTGACAACACTGCGCAGATTGCCCGCGCCATAATCAAGAATTGCAATCAAGCATTCCACTTCCTCTGAACCGGATCAAATTTTTCCTGGCTCTTATTTTAGCATTTCCCAGGGAAAATGGCAAACAAAACCGTATGAAAAACTCATTTCTGATCATACTACGCCTACTATCAACAAAAATGGAGGTTTCTTATGAATAGACATTTTGCAAAATCACAACAAACCGTGCAGGTTCGGGGTTCAATGGGCAGTATACAAATAGAAAAATTTGAATAAATCTTCAAATAGAGATTGCAAAGATTTCCAGTGTGCGGTATAATAATATTCAGTTTCGATTTATTAAGGAATTCACACGATAATGAGGTGTCACGGTATGGAATGGCTATCCAAAGGTATGCTTTTAGCGGCTGCACAGGGACAGGAGAACAAAGGTCTTTTGTCGGTCAACATCGTCATCACGGGGCTTGTGGTTGTGTTCGTGGTGCTGTTAGTTATGATTTTTTTGATCAAGGTATTTGGCTCAACCATTCACGGGCTCACGAAAAAAAATACCGCTAAAAAGGCCAAAAAGGCTCGTCCTGTCAATGCGGCGCCTCCGCCTCTCCCTATGCCGGCTAAAAAGGCCGAGGCTTCGGAGCCGGTTTTGCCGCCGGCGGTTTCTGCCGACAGCGGTCTGGTCCCCGAAGAGGTCATTGCGGTCATCGCCGCGGCGGTTGCGACGCTGACCGGGGGCAAGGGAAAAATCCGCGCCATTAAACAGAGAAACACCCGCTCCGTGTGGAGCTCAGCAGGCCTTCTGGAAAACACGCGTCCTTTCTGACCGTGTAGGGCTTGCGTATATTTTGTGGCGCTCAATGATTTGAGGAGGGATTGAACCATGGAAATTTTAAACGCATTTCTAGAAACAATAAAAACACTGTTTGCGGAATCGGGTCTTGCCAACATGACGCTTGGTAACTTGGCTATGATTGTGATCTCGTGCATCCTGATTTACCTGGCGGTTCGGAGAGGCTTTGAGCCGCTTCTGCTGCTGCCCATCGCCTTTGGCATGCTGCTCGCCAACCTGCCTCTGGCGGGTCTGATGATGAAACCGGAGGAGAGTGCAAACGGCGTCGGCGGGCTGCTCTATTACTTATATCAAGGGGTAAAGCTGGGCATCTATCCCCCGCTTATTTTCCTTGGCATCGGCTGTATGACCGACTTCGGCCCCCTGATCGCGAGCCCTAAGAGCTTTTTGCTCGGCGCGGCGGCGCAGCTCGGCATTTTTATCACCTTTATCGGTGCGATGTACATTGGCGATTTGTTACCTTTTCTGAAAATGAGCTTTACACCGCAACAGGCCGGCTCTATTGCCATCATCGGCGGCGCCGACGGGCCAACAGCAATATATGTGACCTCCCGGCTTGCGCCGGATTTACTCGGGCCGATCGCGGTTGCGGCCTACTCCTACATGGCGCTGGTGCCGATCATCCAGCCGCCCATTATGAAGCTGCTGACCACCAAAAAGGAGCGTTCTGTGGTCATGGAACAGCTTCGTCCGGTTTCCAAACTGGAAAAGATTATTTTCCCCATTCTGGTCACACTGATTGTTGCCTTCATACTGCCGTCGGCTGCACCGCTTGTGGGTATGCTGATGCTGGGCAACCTGTTCAGGGAGAGCGGCGTTGTGTCGCGGCTTTCCAACACGGCGCAGAATGAGCTGATGAACATCATCACAATTTTCCTCGGCGTCACCGTGGGCGCGACCGCCAATGCGGAAGTTTTCCTTTCCACACAAACGTTGGGCATTATTGCGTTGGGACTTCTTGCATTCTGTATCGGCACGGCGGGCGGTGTGCTCTTCGGCAAGCTGATGTACCTGTTCTCGGGCGGCAAAGTCAATCCCCTGATCGGCTCTGCGGGCGTGTCGGCGGTTCCGATGGCGGCGCGCGTTTCACAGAAGGTCGGCCAGCAGGAAAACCCCTCTAACTTCCTCCTGATGCACGCCATGGGCCCCAATGTGGCAGGCGTCATCGGTTCGGCGGTCGCCGCCGGTGTGCTGCTGGCAATTCTGGGTAAGTAGAAATCTTTTCGGTTAGCTCTTGACAAATTTCAAATCGGATGTATAATGAGTGCAAATAAATGAAACCTGTGAACGAGAGTAAGTAATCATGTTCCGACGCTTTCAGAGAGCCGCCGAGGGTGGAAACGCGGCAGGGGACGGCATGATGAATGGACTCGTGAGGGCAATCCGAAAGGGCTTTTCCGAGTAGGTGCGACGGGAACTCGACCCGTTATCCATGAGCGTACATTGATTGATGTGCGGCAGAGCGGGTTCTTTATGAACCAATTTGGGTGGTACCGCAGGAATTTTCTAAATCCTGTCCCTTTGTTTTGAAGGGGCAGGATTTTTTATATTCTGCGTTTCCAAATAATTTTCACATTAAAAAAGGAGGAGATTGACCATGGCAACGATTCCGTTTCGTACCTATCTGTCTGAAGAGGAGATTCCGAAAACATGGTATAACGTCCGTGCCGACATGAAAGAGCCGCACGACCCCTGTCTCAACCCTGCGAACTTCAAGCCCTGTACCGAAGAAGATCTCTATCCTGTATTCTGTAAAGAGCTTGCTCATCAGGAAATGGATCAGACCACCCGTTATGTAGAAATTCCGGAGGAAATTCGGGAGTTTTACAAAATGTACCGCCCCGCCCCGCTGGTGCGGGCGTATAACCTGGAAAAGGCGCTGGGCACCCCGGCGAAGATCTACTACAAATTTGAGGGCAATAACACCTCGGGCAGCCATAAACTCAATTCGGCGGCCGCACAGGCCTATTACGCGAAGCAGCAGGGTCTCACCGCGCTGACGACCGAAACGGGCGCCGGGCAATGGGGCACAGCGCTGTCCATGGCGTGCGCCTTCTTCGGTCTGGATCTCACTGTGTTTATGGTCAAGGTTTCCACCCAGCAAAAGCCCTACCGCAAGGCGGTCATCGAGACCTTCGGCGCAAACGTGATCCCCTCCCCGTCCGAGCTGACCGAAATCGGGCGCAAAATCCTCGCTGAGCATCCCGGCACCGGCGGAAGCCTGGGCTGTGCCATCGCTGAAGCGATCGAATACTCCACACGGCAGGAGAACACGCGCTATGTGCTGGGCTCGGTGCTTGACCAGGTGCTTCTGCACCAGTCGATTATCGGCCTTGAGGCAAAGCTCGCATTGGAAAAGCTCGACGAATACCCCGACCTGATCATCGGCTGTGCAGGCGGCGGCTCCAATTTGGGTGGCTTGATGGCGCCCTTCATGCAGGATAAACTGACCGGCAAAGCAAGTCCCCGCTTCATCGCCGTTGAGCCCGCATCCTGCCCCTCACTGACCCGCGGGCGTTATGCCTATGACTTCTGCGACACCGGCCGGATCACGCCGCTTGCGCGCATGTATACGCTGGGCAGCGGCTTTATGCCCTCTCCAAACCACGCGGGCGGCCTGCGCTATCACGGCATGTCCCCCACCCTTTCCAAGCTTTACCACGACGGCGTGCTGGACGAGGCGCGCACGGTGGAGCAGACGCGCGTGTTCGATGCGGCGGCGCTTTTCTCCAAGTATGAGACAATTTTGCCTGCGCCCGAATCCTCCCATGCCATCTGTGTCACGATTGACGAGGCGCTGCACTGCAAAGAGACCGGGGAAGCAAAAACCATCCTGTTCGGCCTGACCGGAACCGGTTACTTTGATATGCAGGCCTATATGTCCTATTTGGACCATTCCATGAGCGATTATATCCCCACAGACGAGGATTTACAGGCAGGTTTTAATTCCTTGCCGAAAATTCCCGGTATACAAGAATAATTTTTTCTCAAAATACCCTTGTGAAAATGAGAAAATCACCCTATAATGAAGATGACGGGGTGATGAATGTGAAAGATCGGTTTAAACAATCGTATAAGCTTCGTAATTTTGAAAGTATGGGCCTTGCGGTCTACAACTGCGGTGTGCAGAGCTGTGAGCCGGGGTATCAGTGGGGGCCTGCCATGCGCGACCACTATTTGATCCACCTGATTACATCGGGCAAGGGCGTCTTTGATACGGGCAAGCAGACCTATCCGCTTTCGGCCGGGGACGGCTTTCTGGTGACCCCTTCCCGGGTGGTTTCCTACCATGCCGACGCAGACGATCCGTGGGAATACAGCTGGGTGGGCTTCAACGGCACCGATGCGGAGCGTCTGATGCTGCTGACCGGTCTGAGCGAAGCCGATCCGACTTTTCACTACGACACAGACGAACGCCTGATCCGTGAGCTGGAAACCATCCGTTCGGATTTGGGTTCCTCACCCAGCGACGAGGCCAAACGGCAGGCCTACCTGCTCTTTTTCATCTCCTCGCTGATGGAGCTGTTCGGGCGCGAGCAGACCGAAAAACGCGGCGGCTTTGAATACATCAACAAAGCGCTGCGCTATATCGATTACAACTACTCCCGTCCCATCGACGTCGACGACATTGCCCAGTCGGCCGGCATCAGCCGCAGCCATCTGTACCGCCTTTTTGTCGAACACATCTCCATGCCGCCCAACGAATACCTGATCCGGTATCGCATCAACAAGGCATGTGCCCTGCTGCGCCGTCCGGGCATTGCGGTGGCGGAGGCGGCCTATTCAACCGGTTTTTCCGACCAGCTTTATTTTTCCAAGGTGTTCAAAAAATACAAGGGCATCCCGCCGAGCAAGTTTTCCGCTGAAAAGGATGCCTCTGAAAATCAGTGACATTGTAAAGCTCCCCCGTGCGCCATTTACAGGTGCGCGGGGGAATTTGTGTCTACTCATGAATGATGACTGGGGTGTCCTTTTGCCGGATGTCCGCCTCCACATGCACACGCACGCTTCCCTCGCTCACCTTTGTCCGCCACTCTTCTCCCCATCCGGCAAACTGTACGGGTTCTTTCAAATGAAGCCGCTGGGCAAACAGGAAGATGTCCGCGTTAAAGGTTCCGCACGCCTTGCTCACCGCCTTTCCGACGCAGTCCTTGATATAGCTTTCCACAGCGTGCTTTGCCGAAGCAAGGTCAGGCGAGCCGTACCGCAGGTCAAGTTCCCGGTTGTTTTCATAGACGTTGACACGGGTGCGCACCGTGATGTCATACACCGGCTTTCCCTGCTCAATGTCCGCGGAAACAGACGAAGTGCAGTCTGTAAACTCATAGGTGGCCGATCCGATGTCAGCTTGCGGGATGACCGCGACGCCCCCCTTCATCTGCCCCAACACGAGCATAAGCCCCCTGGTTTCGGTTTCGTTCAGATATCCCATCAGCTGACCACCTCTAAACACCGCCGTGCCGTGGGAGGCCAGTTCTTCCCCCGTGTTACTTTTTTCCTTTTGAATCACCGGTACGTATGCGTCCTCATATGGACTGATCTCGCGGGACAAAATCTCCTTCATGCTCGCCCCGGCAATCGCTCCGCTCTCCTCGCCCGACCGCACGATCAGATCGATTTGAAGCGCCATGCTGTCCTTTCCGTCGTCAGAAAGCTCCACCAGCTTTTTTGCCTCTCCCCTGCACACAAAAACATTGACCGACGGGCGCATTTTGCTGTACTGCAAGAAAGAATTGAGGATCTTTCCGATGTCCTTTTTGGCCGCCTCCTCGCCAAGGATGATGCCGTTATTGTGGGCGTAGAAGGGCATGAGTCCCGTGGTGATCGACACATTGCTGATGGCAGCCTGTACGGAATCACCGATGCCCGACACGAGCACAAGCCCCCCCGGCATTTCTCCGGCGCCCGCTTGCGCGCCGGCCGATCGGTCGGCCTTATAGGCGAGCATGGAAACCTCGCACTTGCCGTCGGCACTTCTATCCAGCGCAATCACCTGTACCATAAGCCTTGAGTAATCGCCGCCCGGCTGTGTGCAAGCGGACAGTGAAAGCAGAAAAGAAAGGACGATTGTTACCATGATGATCTTTTTCATGCCGGTCTCCCCGCCTTTCTTTTCCGAATCACCGTGAAAACCCACACCAGCAGGGGCAGCGTAAAGGAAAAAAACAGGCTGATCGGCGTCATCAGCGAGCCGTTGTAGAGTGTGAGAAAGGTGTCCTCATGCATGGACAGATAAATCCCTGCGCCTGTGACCACAGCGCCCGCAACCGGCAGGCTGATCTTCCCCACCCGGTCGCCGAACAGGTGCGAAACGCACAGCGTGAACAGGAACAGAAGCGTGGACAGCTTGAGGAACATCGCCGCAATCCAGATCGCCGAATGCAGTGCGTCCAGCCGCTGAAAAATCCACCACTGCGCCAGCTGGGCGGAGGCGTAGTAGGGATACTTTTGCGTCTGTCCGAACGCGCCGAGCGCAAACAGTGATGGAATTATGATCAGCGCATAGCAGGCCAGCTGCCCGGCCGTCCACCAGATTGCCCCCTTTTTCAGGCTTCCCTTGACCATTGGGATCAGAAGCATGAGCGCCACAATCTCATAATTGCGTCCGAACACAAGCATGATAAGATTCCATACGTTGTCAAGTCCCTGAAAACTCAGAGGTTCCACGTTGGTCAGGCGCATCTCGGGCAGCAGCGCGAGAAAGATAAAAATGATGGCTCCGACAATTAACACAAGAAAAATCCCCGCTGCCCGGGAGAGCCCTTGAATGCCCATGTAGGCGCCCGCTACGGCGCAGAGTATGACGCACACCGACAGAAGGAAGATTGATTCCTCGGTCATGACCTCACTGCTGATGAAGAGGTTATAGCGTGTGAGCTCCACACAGCCCGCCAGCAACAGGTACAGCCCGATGAGAACCGGAACTGCCTTGCCCGCCCGGCCCAGCGCAAAATCGCTGAGCTGTAAAAGGTTGAGATCGCGGCGCGTATGAAAAAGAAGGTAGAGCGGGAACATGAGCAGTAGGCTGACAGGAAAAAATGCAGCAGCCGACAGCGCGGAAAACTGCGGGTTCTCCCCATGAATGTAGGCCGGGGAGTAGGTCAGGAAAATGATGATCCGGCTGACAAACAACAGGGCAAACACCTGCCAGACCGTGATGATTTTGGTTCGGTTCACTTCCCTCCCCTCCTTCGCCTGCGCGCCAGCTCGGAGCCGTGTACGCCCTGTACCCGGGCGGTTCGCTTACCCAGCGTTTTCCAGCCCGCCCGCACAAACGTGTCGCGCCAACCCGAGCCCTGGTAGGGCGAAATGGGGGCAAGCTGCGGGATACCGAAGGCGTTGGAGGCACTGATATTGACCGCAATTACGCAGACGGCAAGCATGACGCCGGGCAGCCCAAGCGTTCCGCCCAGAATGATCATGAGCAGCCGCACGATGGCAATGGGCTCGTAAAGCGTGGGCACCACAAATGAGGACACAGCGGTCAGGGCGACAATCATGACCATGGGGGAGCCGATCAGCCCGGCCGTAACTGCGGCGTCGCCGATGACGAGGGCGCCCACGATGCTGACGGCATGTCCAACCGGCCGCGGCAGGCGCAGTCCCGCCTCGCGCATTATTTCATAGATAAAGTGAATCAAAAGCGCCTCAAAGATCAGCGGGAAGGGCGTGGACGCCTCCGCGCCCGCCACCTTGTAGAGAAGCTGCAGGGGTAAAAGCTCGGGATGGAACGTACCCACGGCGACATATAGTCCGGGCAGCAGCGTCGCCACCGCAAAAGCAAACATTTTCATCAGTCGGGTAAAGGTGGCGTAAAAGGGGCGGATGCAGTAGTCGTCGAAGCTCTGGAAATGCTCGATGAACAAATGGGGCACGATGAGTGTCTGCGGCGTGCCGTCCACCATGACCGCAATGCGTCCCTCGCCGATTTTTCCGCAAACGGTGTCCGGCCGCTCAGTGACGCCCACCTGCGTGAAGAGCGAGGGCATATCCCCCTCCAGAAATGGCTGAATATAGCCTGACTCCAGCACATAATCAAGCGGAATGCTCTGAAGCTTCGCTTTGACGTCACTGATCAGCTCCTTGGCAGCCATGTTGCGCAGATAGCAAAGACACAGGTAGGTGGAGGAGGTCTTTCCCACCTTGATGCGTTCGAATTTGAGATTTGGCGAACGCATGCGGCGGCGGATCATGGAGATGTTGATGTTGAGCGCCTCCACAAAGCTTTCGCGTGAGCCGCGCTGTGTGACCTCGGTTTCCGGGTCGGAGATCGAACGAAAGCTGAAGCCCTGAATACCGAACATCAGACCCCTGTCACAGCCGTCAAGCAGGAAGGCCGCAAACCCCGACATCAAGAAATCACACAGCTCTTCCAGCGTGACAATCTGGATCATTTCTGATGTGGCAAGTATCTCATCACGGATTCGGCACAGAATAAGCTCGGAACTGGTTTCCAGAAACACGGCGTCCATCATGGGCGCGATGACGCTTTCGCTGAGATTATGCTTGTCGATCATCCCCTCCATGCTGACCACGGCGGCATGGAGGCCACCCACCCTGATTTCACGGATGATCAGGTCATCGGACGAATCAAAGCGCTCCCGCAGGCCGATCAGCGCTTCGGTCAGATTTTTTGAAAGCGGTGTATGCTGCGGCGCCGGAGATGTGGCCGTTTCTTCCGAAATCTTTTTCTTTTTTCTAAATCCAAACATACCTTCACCTCTTACCGGTATTCTTTGCCAACTCGTTACTTATATTCCTTTTGAATACTTTTTTTCTGTGTGGTTATGATATCGAGAGGTGATTTTTTGTGATGATAACCCTTCTGCGTACCATCATTCTGTATTTTGTGGTCATTATGTCTGTTCGTCTGTTGGGCAAACGTCAGGTGGGCGAGCTGCAGGCTTCTGAGCTTGTGGTGACCCTCCTGATTTCCGACCTGGCTTCGGTGCCCATGCAGGCGTCGGGTTCTCCCATGGCATCGGGACTGATTCCGATCCTGGTGCTGGTGGTGATTGAGTTAGTCCTGACCGGCATTATGGTCAAGAGCACACTCTTCCGCAAGGTTTTCTGCGGAAGCCCGATCATCGTCATCTGGAATGGTGTGATCGATAAAAAGGCCATGACAAGAATGCGCATGACCATTGAAGATTTATTTGAAGAACTGCGCCAACAGAGCATTTTTAACCTTGAGGACGTGTACTGCGCCATTGTGGAGACCAACGGCAAGCTGTCCGTGATGCTCAAGGAGACTGCACAGCCCGCCACCGCCGAAATGCTCAGTCTCTCGCCCGAGAGGGCGGAAATGCCGCTGGTGGTGGTCAGCGACGGCGTACCGATCAAAGACGCGCTCGACTGCATCGGGCACGATCACCAGTGGTTAAATACATTTCTCAAAGCCAAAAAGCTCAGCGTTGAGGATGTTTTCATCATGACCGCGACCTGTAGCGGTTCAAGTCATATCGTCACCAAAAAGGAGGTCACGCAATGAAGCGGCTCTGGTTTGCGGCGGGCATTGCAGTGTTCCTCATTGTCTTTGCAATGTTCAGCCTCCTGTACACGGCAAATCTGTCAAATCGTGTGGAGGGGGAGCTTGCCTCGGCGGTTCATTCCGCCCGAAACGAAGACTGGGAGCAGGCGGTCAAGCGTGCACAGACTGCCTATGACGACTTTTCCGGTCAGCGCGATGTGATGAATGTATTTTACCACCATGACACATTGGAGGGAATCGAAATCCTTCTGGCAAGCCTGTGTGAAATTTCCCAGTACAAGGACAGTGAACTCTTTGACGTGAAGTGCAGCGAGGCGATAAAAAGGCTTGTTTGTCTGCGGGAATGTGACAACCCGGTATTTGGAAATATTCTGTAAAAAAAGGAACACCGGAAAAATTTCGGTGTTCCTTTTTTTACGCATTCTCAGATATAGTCTCAAACACAAGCGGCTGCCCGTTCCGGTTACAGCCCTCTCCTGCAGAAAGCGGGAAGGGCAGCGGAGGTGATGCGATCCGCGCCGCCGTACGTACAGCCTCCTCAAGCGAAAGATCCCCTGTAATGAGGGCAATGCCGTCGGTAATCGGGCTTTGTACCGTGGGCGAGGACAAAACCTCATTGTCCAAAATAATGTATATCACTTCACCCTGCAGACGGGTGGTTGCCTCAGAAAACTTACGACCGCCGTCGGCCGTAAATTCAATCTGAATGCTCGCATCGGGCTGCTCGTCGCGAACCACGGCTTCGGCCGACGCCACATCGTCGTTGTTAAGCAGCACTCCGCTCCCATCCTCTTTTTCACAAAAGATCAGAACGCCCGGCGCGCACAGACTTTTTATTTCTGCGACTAAAGCCTCCTCATCCATGGGCAAACAGGTGAACCTGACCTCGAACGTCCTGATGTCATCAAAGAACTCGGTCATAATGTCACCGCACCCGGTTGCTTTCAATCGCGACTCGAGCACATCGCAAATTTCTCCGGCGTTCAGCGCAAGCGCCGCGCTGTCCACGTCACTGCCCACGGTAAGCTCCAGGTAAACCTCATCAACCGGCCCGCCTGACGCGGATAATACAGGCTCAAACAAGCCGCATCCGGACAGCAGTGCGCCGCACATAACAAGCGCGCATATGAATAAATAAAGGCGTTTCAAAATCCCTCTCCTCACTTTATTGTCTGACGTAATAGTTCTCAAGCATATGGCTCATATCCCGCTGGGGCATCGCCGTCACAACAAGCCCGATCACATTGGCCGCGGTGTTTTCCAGCGTGACAAGCGCACTGGAAAAGGCATCAATGTTTGTATGCCCGAAGCGCGCCACCATCAGGCAGGCGTCCACGTTGCCGCAAATGCAGGTTGCGTCGGGCACCAGGCAAACGGCGGGCGTGTCAATGATGATATAGTCAAACTGGTCGTACAGCGCCTCCAGCAGCGCGCCCATATTCTCTGTGTCCAGAATGTCGGGCGGGTTGACCGAAGTTGCGATCTGATAGCTGGCAGCGGGCAGCACGAAGAGATTCTTTTTGGCGGTCGGGCAGATCGCCGCGGAGATCGCCGCCTTTCCGATCAGCACATCGGCCAGGCCGTGCGAGGTGTCCAGCTGCAGCATGGTTTTTATGTGGGGGCGTCGGATGTCTGCCTCAATGATCAGAATTTTAGCGTCTGAGGAGTCGGCAATCGCCGTCGCAAGCCCGACCACGACCGAGGTGCGCCCGTCCTTGGGCATCGGGCTGACCACCGCAATGGTTTTATAGGCGTTGTCGGAATATTTGATGGCGGAGCGCAGAATCCGGTAAGCGTCGCTGGTTTTGGTTCCCGTGCCGCGCATGCCGGCGCTTCGAGAACCCCCTGCGCGCACATTGGGCACCGAGCACAGCACTTTTTTGCCGGTCAGCTTGGACAGTTGGGTCGCGCTTCGTACGGCTTTGTCGGTCACCACAAGAAAAACACTGACAAGCGCGTAGATCAGCAGGGTAACAAGCGCACCGATCACTCCGAATCCGAGACTGCGCAGCACATTGGGCATCGCACTGGGCGGTGTTGCCCGTTCAATGATATCCGCCGACATGGGCGGCACCGTATAGGTGGTCTGAACCTGCTCGCTGGCCGCCTCCGCGTAGGAGTTTGCCACCGCGGCCGCAGTCGCCGGGTCGGAATAGCGAACTATAATGCGGATGATGTGGGAATCCTGCACCTGCTCGACCGTGATGTTTTTTCTGAAACTGTCCACCGAGCCGGGCACGCCCTGCTTATCCATCGCCAGCTTGATCAGGTCGGCGCTGTTGACCAGCACGGCGCAGTTTGCTACGATCTCTTTCGTGGTCTGGTATTTCTGGTACTGTGACTCCACCGTGTTGTCCGCCGTATCATTGTTGAGGATCATGATGGAAGCGGAGGCCGTGTAGTTGCTTTCCACAAAAAACATGGTGTATCCGAAGCAGACCACAAAGCCGAAGGCAACAAAAAGTGCCAGTGTTACCGCACGCCGCCGGACATTTTGCAAAAACGTTTTCCACTGAAACGATTTGTCCATTCCTTTTCCTCCTCAGGCCGTCTTTTTCTATCATATTATACTCATGGAGCCCCGAATAGTCAACCATTTCACGCTGTGGCCCACAGATAGAAATGACATTGACAGAAAAAAAGCTGTGTCGTATAATGAACAAAAAGGAGGATTGTCCGCTATGAATTGTCCCCACTGTTCCGCCCCCCTTATGGATAACGCCAAATTTTGTATACGATGCGGCCGTCCGGTACAGACACCTGATGTGATACCGCCTGTTTCCGCCCCCCTCGTGCAGAGTGAGCCGATTGTCACGCCCCCGGCTCCCATTTCTGAAACCGTCTCTGCCCCTGTCACACAACCCGTTCCAGAGGCTTCATCCGCCCCACAGCCCCCGTCCTTTCTCTCTGAACCGGTTCCGGTCGCCGAGGACGGGCTGCATAAGGAATTCGGCGAGCTGATCACCCCGCGCAAGCGCCCGCGCGTCGGCATGGGCTATCTGACCGCCCTGATGAGTCTGGCCGCCCTGGCGGTTCTCTTTCTCCCCCTGTTTGCGGCACAGACGCTGTTCGGGATTGAAACCAACGGGTCGCTTTTTTCCGCGCTGACCATCCTGTTTCGAGCCGACATCGGAAACGTGCTTCAGTCGCTCCTGTCCTACACCGGCGTCACGCTCGTTCCCGGGCTGGATGCTAACAGCCTGATGCTCGTCGCAAAAATTGGACTTTCGATCCTGTTTGTGCTGCCCCTGCTCAACCTGGCTCTATCCTTCCTGACGCGGGGTAGCACCCGTTTTTATCTTATGCTGGTCACAACACTCCTGGGCGGCGCCCTATTTTCGGTCATGCGCACGGTCATTCAGTCCACGATCGAGCACATGGGGCGTGTCGCACAGGATCTTGTCCCCCAGAATATCCCGGCGGTCACCCTGTCCATCATTTTTTATTTTCTGACGCTGGTGTATGCATTTTTCGGCTGTGTCCGCAAAAAAGCACCGAAAAAGCAGACAGAGAATCTTGAAACCGCGCCGGCCCAGAAACAATAAGAAAAAAGAGAGCGGCGCACCGCTTGTGCACGGTGCGCCGCCTGTCTGTGTACGATGTTTCGCGTGGAACAAGACGGCGTTCGACGCCAGGCGACAAATCCCTCACATCCCATTAAAAAGTTTTTCTGAAATGCTGTTGCAAAGTGCGGAGCATTATATTATAATAGTCCAGATAAGACAAGACAGAGATGACTTGTTTTCGGGCATGCGGGCGGACAGGCCCTGCACGGCAGTTCGCCGTGAACCATGTCAGGCGGGGAACCGAGCAGCATTAAGCGGAATGTTCTGTGCGATGCAGCCAGTCTGTTCGTCCGTATGCCCGAGGGCGAGTTCCGTACAATACGGATTCTGTCTTGTTTTATTGTGGCAGACCTTAAAAGGGTAAGTTGTAAACCGACCGGAAGGAGGGGCTCATATGTATCAGGTGTTGTACCGAAAATGGCGTCCAAAGACCTTTTCTGACGTTGTGGGACAGCCGCAGGTCACAAAAACCCTCCTCAACGAGCTGACCTCCGGACGCATCGCCCACGCCTATCTCTTCACCGGCTCGCGCGGCACGGGAAAAACCTCCTGTGCGAAAATCCTCGCCAAGGCGGTCAACTGCACACAGCCCGTAGAGGGCAACCCCTGTAACACCTGCGCCGTTTGCACGGGCATTGACGCGGGAAGCATGCTGGATGTCGTGGAGCTGGATGCGGCCAGCAACAACGGCGTGGACAACATCCGCGAGTTGTGCGAGGGCGCCAACTTCACCCCCGCCTCCGCCCGTTACCGCGTGTACATCATTGACGAAGTGCACATGCTCTCCCCCGGCGCTTTCAATGCGCTGCTCAAAACGCTTGAGGAGCCGCCCGAGCATGTGATCTTTATTTTGGCCACGACTGAAATTCATAAACTGCCCGCCACAATTTTGTCCCGCTGTCAGCGGTTTGATTTTCGGCGGATCGCCGCCGGGGACATCGCCGATCGGCTGTTGTACATCTGTGCGCAGGAAGGCGCCTCGCTCGATCCTGACGCGGCGCTGTTGGTGGCGCGGCTAGCCGACGGCGGCATGCGCGACGCGCTGTCCATTTTGGATCAGGCGCTCAGCCGGAGTGACCGCGTAACCGAAGAGACCATTGCAAACGTGACCGGTATCGCCGGACGTGGGCATCTGTTTTCACTGTGCGAATGCATGGAGAAACGGCAGCCTGCTGAAGCGCTTGCCATCGTCAGTGCGTTGCACGACGCGTCCAAGGACATGGTGCGGCTGTGCGAGGAGCTTGTCTCCCTTTACCGCAACCTGCTGCTCATCCGCTGTACCGACTACCCCAAATCGCTGGTCGTGGCGTCCTCTTCTGAATATGAAGCGATGCACGCGCTCGCTCAGTCCGCCGGTCTTGACCGGATTATCTCTGTGCTCGACACCCTGCAAAGCGCACAGGAGCATATGCTGCGCGGCGGAAGCCGACGGGTGCAGATGGAAGTTTGCCTGCTGCGTTTGTGCTCGGATGAACTCTCCAACCCCTCCGCCGCTTTTGAGCAGCGTCTGGACACGCTGGAGCTGAAGCTTCAGTCAGGGACATTTACCTCGTCCGCACAGGTTCGAGCAAAGCCCGCGCGCGCGCCCTCCATACCGCCCGCCGAGGCGGTGGACGAGGCGCTGGTTGACGCGGCGGCGGTGCTGGACAGCTGGGCGGACATTGTTCAAAAGCTGTCGGTCTACTCCCCCACGCTCGCCTCCTTCCTGCACACATCCAAGGCATACCTCTCAGGCGACTATGTCCTGATTGACGCGCCCGACACGGCATTCAAACTGCTGCGCGAGTCAGCGCAAAAGGATCGTGTGCGCGACGCCATTCGCGAGGTCACAGGCAAAACCTACCGGCTCGGCCCCTATCGTAAGCCGGAAAAGGAAAAAGCGCCGGAGGACGACCCGGTTTCCAGGCTGATTGATTCGGCGCAGGCCGCCGGTGTGGATGTGGAAACCAAATAAACTGTTTAAACCCGTTTGGAAACTTATAAAATTCATTTGGAGGATTAGCTATGAAAGCAAGATTACCACAGGGTGTGGGCGGCGGTGCGCCCAACAATATGCAGGCCATCGCACGTCAGGCACAGAAAATGCAAGAGGAAATGGAAGCTGCCACAGCTGAGCTGGAGCAGAAGGAATATACGGCCGCTTCGGGCGGCGGCGCCGTCAACGTGACAGTGACCGGAAAAATGGAGGTCAAATCCATCGACATTAAGCCCGAGGTCGTTGACCCAGAGGACGTGGAAATGCTCTCCGACCTGATCATCGCGGCGGTCAACGAGGCGCTCCGGGCGGCGGCGGACGAGAAAAGCGCCAGCATGGAATCGCTGTCCGGCGGCATGAACCTGCCCGGCTTCTTTTAAATGAGCACGTATAACACCCCCGCCTCTCTCTCCCGGCTGATTGACCAGTTTGAGCGCCTGCCCGGTATTGGACGAAAAACCGCTCAGCGCCTTGCCTTTTATGTGCTCGACCTGCCCAAGACCGATGCGGAGGCTTTCTCTCATGCCATTATAGAGGCGCACGAAAAGATCAAATACTGTTCGGTGTGCCAAAACATTTCGGACAGTGAGCTGTGCCCCATCTGTCAGAATACCGCCCGTAACCGCACGGTCATCTGTGTGGTGGAAAGCTCTCAGGACGTGATTGCTCTGGAGCGGACGCACGAGTTTGACGCGCTATACCATGTTCTGCACGGACTGATCTCCCCCCTGAACAACATTGGCCCCGAACAGCTCAGAATTCACGAGCTGCTCGAGCGTGTGAACAAAGGCGGTGTGGACGAGGTGATCATGGCAACCAACCCCACGCTGGAGGGCGACGCGACAGCCATGTACATTTCCAAGCTGATCAAACCGTTCGGCGTCAAGGTTACCCGGCTCGCCTATGGCATTCCCGTCGGAGGAAACCTGGAGTATGCCGATGAGGTAACCCTGCTGCGGGCGCTGGAGGGACGCAGTGAAATTTAACCGGCTCTTCTGACATTTTCCTGTGGCCTCCGCACGGTTTAAGTGATATAATGAAGGATACAAGGAGGTTTTTTTGTGGGTAAAGATTCTCTCAAGACCATCGCGCAAAACAAAAAAGCCTTCCATGATTACTTTGTCCTTGAAAGCATGGAGGCCGGAATTGAATTGTGCGGCACGGAGGTTAAGTCCATCAGGGCTGGTCAAATCAACCTAAAGGATTCCTGGTGCTCGATCCAGAAGGGAGAGCTGCTGCTTAACGGTATGCACATCAGCCCGTACGAGCAGGGCAACATCTTTAACCGGGATCCGGTACGGGTGCGCAGGCTTCTGATGCACAAGCGGGAAATTATGCGCCTGTTCGGGCATGTTAAACAGGACGGCTATGCCGTCATTCCCCTCTCCCTTTATCTCAAGGGTTCGCGCGTCAAGGTACAGCTTGGGCTGTGCAAGGGCAAAAAGCTCTATGACAAAAGGGAGGATGCAGCACGCAAGGATGCAAAGCGAGACATGCAGCGTGCAATGAAAGAAAAGAATCAATGATCCTCTCCCCTGCAATTTCATGGGGGCGTAATGGTTTCGACGGGGACCGCAAGTCATGGTAAGCGAGTAGCGGCGTGGAACCGCTTTAAAATCCACAATTTTATAAATTAAACAACAACAATAAAGTTGCTTACGCGGCCTAATTAGGCTGCCGTCCTTCCCGTCACACCACGGGGCGGTTTTGGGCGTCGATTACGTGGTGAACGTGTATTTGTCAGTGTTTCGGGGCATTTCACGGATTAGAAACTACCGTAACCGTTAGCCTGTCCTCCGGCGATCGGTGAGGGGAATCTTAAAAGAAGGACTTCACTCGGAGAACGCCATGGTAAGTGATTTTCGGACAGGGGTTCAACTCCCCTCGCCTCCACCACGTTCGCACCTGTCCCGCCAACGATTTGGCGGGACTTTTGCTTTGTTAGAGTCATTTTTATTATTTTATGTAAGCCGCCGTCTTCGGGCGGCTGATTTGCTGTTTGGGACGGTTTTAACAGGTTGCCGGGGATGTTGTTTAGCTCAATTTCAACATGTTCCGGGAAGACATTAATGCGTTTGACATAGAGATTGATGAGTTGCTTTTTCTGCGGAATAGTGCCGTTATCGTACATTTCCTGTGCATGGCGGAAAGCGGCGATGATTTCCTGCTCGTTTAGCTTATTGGCGATCAGATTATCCTCTTCG